>JACQFH010000166.1 GCA_016200145.1 Planctomycetia bacterium
ATGCTTAATCGGACATTCACCCCGGAGGGGTGACAGAGGATGTGAATTGCAGTTCGATTTCAAAACCGGGCAGCCGAACATTAATCATTCGCGGCCGAAAATTGTCGCGCGATTCTGCGACCCCTTCGGGGTCGTGCGGCGTTGTTCGACGTAATCCGGGGGTATCGTCCGCTGAGGCGGACTCAACCCCCGGCTACAATCTGTGACCCCCTATCGGGGGTCGTCCCAATTTGAGTCGCGACGCTGGAAAGTTGGAAGATCCCGCTATTGTCAGGCGAAGGAGGACTCGCGGCAGTGCCCCGGCCACCTGAAAAGCGGCCGGGGCACGCACGAACACGCATCCGCTCGCAACGCGTGCGGGCAGTGTGTATAAGAATTGATACCGACCTTGACGACGCTCCGATCGACCGGCAACCGCCTGCTTCATGACCGCACTGATAGACGTTGCCGAAATCACCAAAGACTATGGCCGCTTCCGGGCCCTCGATCGCGTTTCATTCCAGATTGAATCCGGAGTGACGGGGCTGCTGGGGCCCAACGGCGCCGGCAAAACCACGCTGATCAAGGTGCTGCTGGGCCTCGTGAAGCTGACCGGCGGGCGTGGCCGGCTGCTCGACTACGAGCTGGGCCGTCAGGCGCGCGAGATCAGGGCCCACGTCGGTTACATGCCCGAAGACGACTGCTACCTGCACGGGCTGACCGGCGTCGAAAGCGTGCAGTTTGTCGCCCGGCTTTCGCGGTTTCCGAGAATCGAAGGCTTGAGGCGCGCCCACGAGACGCTCGATTTCTGCGGACTGGCCCAGGAACGTTACCGGAACGTCGAAACCTACTCAACCGGCATGCGCCAGAAGCTGCGTTTCGCGCAGGCCATCGTCCACGATCCCCCCGTCCTGATCCTCGATGAACCGACGTCGGGCCTCGATCCGGAAGAGCGGCAGGTGATGCTCAACCGCATTCGCGTGCTGTCGCGCGATCACGGCAAGGCGGTTCTCCTCTGTACGCACATCCTGCCCGACGTGCAGGCCATCAGCGACGCCGTTGTGATTCTGGCGCGGGGCCGCGTGCAGGTCGCGGCGAAGCTCGAAGAACTCAGCCGGCCCGTCACGCCGTCGCTGGAAGTCCGCGTGCTGGGCCAGACCGATTCGTTCACGGAACAGATGCGACGCCGCGCGATCAGCGTCTCGGCGCGATCGAACGGCACGGTCGTTCTGGAAGGCGAACCGGACGAACTGGCGGCCCAGGCCTGGCAGGCGGCGCGCGACTGCGGCGTGGGGCTGCGTTCGGTTCGGCCGTCGCAGAACTCGCTCGAACCGGCTGCCGGCGGGCGCGGCGTGAACCGGCTGGGCTACCGCGGCTGGTCGGGGCGCCTGGCTCCCGCCGCGACGCGGTGGGCCGTGATTTCGGGAGTGGGCGTGCGCCGCGCGTGGCAGAGCCTGTGGGTGAAACGCCTGCTGCTTCTGGCGTGGCTGCCGGCCTTATGGTTCGGAATCGGGTTCTTCCTGTGGGAACAGGCCGCGCTCTATCCGGAATGGCGGCAGATGCTGACTCCCTTCCTCAGCATGTTGCCGGCGACTCACGAATACGACGTCATCCGCAATGCGGTCCGCGGCGGCGACCTGTAAAGCGAGCGACATTCGATGTGGGCCTGGCTCTTGCAGACTTTTTTCCGCTACCCGCAGGGCTGGGAGTATTCGCGGCGACTTGGGACCTGCCGCTGCGAATTCTGGTGGCGTCGGCCGTGCTGATGATCCCCACGTCGGTGCTGGCGCTGTGCATGTCGTCGCTGACGCAGGAAAGCCGCTATGCCGGTTTCGGCTGGTTTGCACTGTGGATCATGGGCTGGTTCACGTACAGAGCCGTCACGGCGGCCGAGGACTATAACACGCAGGCGCAATTCGCGAATCAGGGCCGTGTCGTCGCGGCCGCGGAATCGTCGTGGACGCACGTGTCGCTGTACCACACGCTGGGGCGAGTGCAGAACTGGGTGTTTGGATTCTCTGATTTCAGCGAGGTGATGACGTCGACGGCCATCCTCGTGGGCGTGACGGTCGTGTCGCTGGCGATTCTGTATCGCCGCATTTCGGCCCCGATGCGGATCTGACATGATCGAGCTTCGCAACGTCACAAAACTTTACGGGAAAGTGATCGGCGTGAACGACATCACGCTGACGCTGGCCGACGGCGCGTATGGCCTGCTGGGGCCGAACGGCTCGGGCAAATCGACGCTGCTGAACCTGATCACGGGCCAGCTCAGGCCGACGCTGGGTCGGGTGCGCGTGCTGGGCGAATCGCCGCGCAATAACGCCCGCCTCTTTCGGCGCCTGGGTTACTGCCCTTCGGGCGAAGGCCTGTACGCTAACGTCTCCGGGTACGACTGGGTGAAGTACCTGTTGCGCCTGCAGGGCTGGAACGCACGCGACTCCGAATCCTCGGCGGCGGAGAACATGGAACTGGTCGGCATGGCCGACGCCATGCACCGGCCGATTTCCAGCTATTCGCGCGGCATGCGCCAGCGGACCAAGCTGGCGCAGGCCCTGGCGCACAACCCCGATTTTCTGATTCTGGACGAACCGTTCAATGGGCTCGACCCGGTGGGGCGGCACGAACTGGCGGTCGTGCTGCGCGGCTGGCTGGAACCGGGCAAGAGCCTGCTGTTCGCCAGCCATTTGCTCCACGAAATCGAAGCGATCACACAGTCGTTCCTGTTGATCTGCGGCGGGCGCTTGCTGGCGGCGGGGACGGCGGAAGATGTCCACGCGATGATGGAAGGTCTGCCGAACGAAATCGCGCTGCGCTGCAGCGACGCCCATACGCTGGCGGCGATGCTGGTCCGCGAACGGGCGGCCGACTCGGTGAGCATTTCGGGCGACACGCTGACGGTCGCCACGAAGCAGCCGGGGCGCCTCTACGAAAAACTGCCGGGCTGGCTCGCCGATTCGAAACAGGAAGTCTTTGAGATGCGCTCGGCCGATGAATCGCTGCAGGCGCTGTTCAACTCCCTGATGAAGATGCACCGAGGTGAGCTGTGACGGGAAGCGTGCTGGCCGTGTTACTATTTGAGTGGAAACGGGCGCTCACGCTGCCGCGGATGGCATGGTGGGCGATTCTGGCGGCGTTCCCGGTGTTCATCGTGGGACTGGTGCGGTTCATCGCCATGCAGACACCGCCGCGCGAGCTGTGGGCGGGCCTCTTGTTTGCGCTGGTTCCCATGCTGGTGACGATGCTGGGGACGCTGCTGTGGGCCACGCCCGCCATCTCGACCGAGCTGGAGCGCCGCAGTTGGATTTACCTGGCGGTGCGGCCGCACGGCAGCACGGCGGTCCTGCTGGGGAAATACCTGGCCGCCGTCACCTGGGTCATTCCTCCCGCGCTTCTGGGACTTTCGATCGCGGTCCCGCTGGCCGCCCCGAAAGACGCGTGGCTGTTGTGGTGGGCGATGGTGCGGCTGGTGTGCCTGTCGTGCCCGGCCTACGCCGCCATCTACCTGTTGCTGGGCACGCTGCTGCCGCGCCGAGCGATGGTGCTGGCCGTCGCCTACACGCTGCTGTTCGAGCTGGTGATCAGCTTCATTCCAGCGGTGATCAACAAGGTGACGGTGCAGTACCGACTGCGGGCGTTGTGGGAGGATTGGTGCGACATTCCCGCGCTGGGCCGGCAGGCGACGGTGATGGCCCTGATGGGAGACGCGCCGCCGTGGCAGCACGTCACCATTCTGCTGCTGCTGGTCCCCGCGCTGCTGGCCGTGTCGGTGGCCGTGTTGAGGATGAGCGAGTTTTCGTCGTCGGCGGAGTCAGACGTGTGATGCGTTGGGAGGGCGCGGTACCTAAGTAATGAGCACCGGCTTCGCGTTCAGTTCCTTGAGGCGGGCGATGTTGGCCTGTTCGGCGGCCAATAGGTCCGAGACCAGTCTCGCGGCCGGGGGATCGCCGTGAAGCGTCCCTTGCGCGCTTTCCAGATCGGCGACCAGGTTCTGCTCGTCGGCGATGAGCTTCTGCACCAGGTAGTCGACCGAAACGTAATGCAGCTCGGAATTGTCCGGAAAGTTGCCGAGGTCGATTGTCTGGCCTCGTTCGGCCAGCAGGTCGACCAGGCGGCCCACAAACGACTGCTGGCGGGCCGCGAGCTGTTCGATCGCCTGCTGCTCGGCGGCGGTGGAGGCATCAGTCCAGGGCCAGCATTCGACGGCGTACTGCAGGAGGCTGCGGTACGCACGGCCGGCGAGGCGGTTCAATAGTTCGTTTGCGGGCTGGTCTGCCATGCAGATGAAGAATTCCTAGAGCAACCAGCGGGCGACGTTTTGCGCCAGCTCGCTCAACCAGTTGACGAAGATCCCCAGCGCCAGGACCGGGAGCGTGACGAACGCGACATGCAGCCCGGCGTCGGACATCAGCGGGACGTTGACGGGGCGCGCCTCGTCGGCCGGCGGCGTGATGTACATGAACCTGAGCACCTTGATGTAATAGAACAGGCTGAACACCGTGTTGATGAGGCCCGCCGCCAGCACGATCCACATCAGCGGGTTCAGCTTGCCCGCATCCCAGACCGACGCGAACACCATGAACTTTCCGGCGAAACCGCCAAAGGGCGGCAACCCGACCAGGCTGAACAGGCAGATCAGCATGCACGCGGCCAGCAGCGGCGACTGACGCGAAAGGCCCGCGTAATCGGCAATTTCTTCGCTGAAGGTCTGGTTGCGGATCAGGGCCACGATCGCGAACGCCCCCAGGTTCATGAAGAAGTACACAGCCAGGTAGTAGAGCAGTCCCTGGATGCAGGTCGCGGCCCTGTCGATCCGCACAGAGGGAGGCAGCGATCCGCCGCCGGGAGCGTTCAGAATGACCATCATCGCCGCCACGGCCATCAGCATGTAGCCGGCATGGGCGATCGTAGAATAAGCCAGCAGGCGCTTCATGTTCGTCTGCGTGTACGCCGCCAGATTTCCGAACGTCGCCGTCACGGCGGCGACAAACCCCAGTGCCACGCCAATATTCATATACAGTTCGGAAAGTGGCGCGCCGCCCGTGCGCGATTCGCCCACAAGCGCCAGGCAGAACCGCACCAGCAGAGCGAACGCCGCGCCTTTGCTGGCGACCGACAGGAACGCACCGACTTCAGCCGCCGCCCCCTCGAACGCATCCGGGCACCAGAAGTGGAATGGGAACAGCGACAGCTTGAAGGCCACGCCCACCAGGATCGTCAGGATCGCGAACGCGAGGGTCCTCACGGCCGCATCGTCGGCGAGGCTCGTATGGGTCCGCCCGAATTCGACGAGCGCCTGTGCGAGTGACGGCAGGTGGGCCGTCCCCAGGAGGCCCGAGAGCAGGCTGATGCCGTACAACATGACCCCCGCGGCCCCGGCGCCGTACACGACGTATTTCAGCGCCGCTTCGCTGCTGGATTTCCGGCCCTTCAGGAAACCGACCATCGCATAGCTGGGCACGCTGGTCATCTCGACGGCCAGAAAGACCATCAGCAGATGATTGGCCGAGGCCATCAGCATCATCCCCAGCGTCGACCCCAGCAGCAGCACGTAGAAATCCGGGGCGTCTTCCAGATCGGGGATCCCCGTCACGACGGTGAGCCACTCGACGAACAGCAGAAACAGCAGCAGGAAGATTCGGAAATAAACGGTGAACGGATCGTACAGCAACAGGCCCGTAAACATTGGAAAGGGCCCGACCGCCGAGACGTCCTGAATTCCCGGAGCCGATCCGGACGTCTGATTCTGCATCATCCAGAACTGCGCCGCCGCGCGGGCCAGCGCCAGCGCCGTGCCGATGATGGCCACGATCGAACCGGGAAGGTACTTGTCGGCGTTGAACAGGCGCACCAGCAGCAGCGCCACGATCGTCCCGATCAGGATCAGCTCCGGGCCGAATAGCGGCAGCGAGGCCCGCGTGTCGGCCGAAAGCGTGTTGATAATGTCTGAAAAATTCATCGGAAGTCGTATTCAACAGGCCGGACAGAACAGGTGACGAAACTCACGCAGATCGAACCCTGGCTGCACCGGCGATCAGAGACCGGAAATCTGCTTGACATTTTGAAGTTGTTTCACGAACTCCGACAAACCTTTTGTCGCCGAGATGTTGTCGACCAGCAGGTTGACGGATTCGCGCATCTGCGAGAACATCCAGTTCGGGTAAACGCCCAGCACAATGCAGAACAGCAACAGCGCCGCGCCGATAAAGACCTCGCGGTCGGTGATCGGCGTGATCGCTTCGGGGTGCGGGCCTTTGTACTCGGCCCCCAGGTACACGCGCTGCACGGCCCACAGAATGTAGCCGGCCGTCAGAATCACCACTGACGCCGCGATCAC
>JACQFH010000167.1 GCA_016200145.1 Planctomycetia bacterium
CTGCTGCTGGCCGACGTTCCCCTGCTGCCCCAACACCGAACCCGGCGTCCCCGTGGCGCGGGCCGGGTCGAGAACCCGCTGCAGCGCCGTCGAAAGCGTCGCGGCGACTTCTTCGGCCACCGCGTATTCGAGCTTGAAGAATTTGACCTGCTGCTCGGAATCTCCACCGAAGACGTCGATCTCTTTGATCAATCTGGCCACTTCGAGCAAGTCGCGGGGTCGTGCCTGCACAATCACCGAATTCGTCCGCAGGTCGTCCACGATCTTGACGCGCGGCAGGAGGCCGACCGTGCCTGCCTGCTGGTTTGCCGGCTGCTGCTGCGCAGTCTGCGGCGGGTACAGCGCCTCGATCTGCTCGACGACTTGCGACGGAATGGCGTGCTTCAGCCGGATGATCATGAATTCGGTCGCCGGGTCGCTGGGCTGGTCGAGCTCGTCGATCAGCGCGAACACCGCGTCGATGTCGGCGTTGGAAGCCACGATCAGCACGGCGTTCGGCCGCGCCACGGGGAAGACCGAAATCGCCTGCGATTGCTGGACGGCGCTGTTTCGCGCGCCGGCGAGCCGTTCGTAAACGGTCGTGAGCAGCGACGCCAGGGCCTCACTCGAAATGTGCCGCAGCATGGCCAGTTTGACGCGGGGCGCGGTCTGCACGCTGAGACGTTCGATTTCTTCGATGACTTTCTCCACCGCTTCGACGTCGGCCTGATTACCGCGGATGACCAGGATGCCCAGCTCGGGGACCGATTCCACCAGCACGTCTCCCTTCAGGCTGCCGAACAGGGCCCGCTCGCCGACCTCGTCGGCCCGGTCGCGGGCGGTTCCGCGCGACGGCATCTGTTCGTCGGGGTCCTGGCCGTCGGCCGGATCGCCTTCGGTCTCTTCGGGCTGCGCCCGGCGCTGCGATGTTTTGCGCGTGACCTGTGCCAGCCGGTCGAGCTCGGGCTGCAATGCCGTTGCCAGTTTGCCCGCGTCGCGGCGGGTCCTCACGAGGCGCGAGGTTCCGGATCCGGCGGCCGTGCGAGGCACGTTGTCGAGTGCTTTGATGACTTTGACGATTGACCTCGATTCGGCGGCCGACGCGGCCACGATCAGTTCATTGCGGTTCTTGTCGACACCGATCGTGAACTGCACGGGCATCGAATCAACCGTTTCGCCGGCCTGTTTGCCTTTCGGCAACCGGCGGACGTGAAAGCCCTTCAGGCCCTGCGGCGCTGCATCGGTCTTTTCGGCCTGCTTGCCGAACGTGCGGAAGATATGCGTGGCGACCGCCCCGGCGTCTCGCGCCTTGAGTTTCACCGTGGTTTCCAGCGGCGCCGGCTGCGGATCGTATTCCGCCGCGCGGTCCGCTTCGGCCTCCTCTTCGTCGGCCACGTGGCGGACCCGCTCGCTGCGGCTGGTCGCGCGACGGGATTCGCCGGTCTGCACGATTTCGCCCGCCGCCGTTTTCGACGGTCGCTTTCGCGAATCGGCGGCAACTGCGGTTTCGCGCCCTTCATCGCCGGCGTCGCGGCCCGGTTTTCGGAAGTCGCCCCGCAGAACGGCGGGCGAGTATTCGTGACGGAATTCATGGAGCCGGTTGACTACCAGGAAACGGCCCTTGAACAGCAGCCGGAAGTTCAGCGGTGCGAGTTCCTTGTTCAGAATCCGCAGGGCCTCGGCACGCGTGTAGCGTTTCAGATCCCAGTGGCCGAATTTCCCTTTCGGGACCTGGTCGGCCACCAGTTCGGTGTCGGTGGCTTTGGCGAAGTCTTTCAGGACTTTTTCCCAGTCGGTGCTGGCATAATTGAGCCGGATGTGAGCCTTGTCGTCGGCCGGTTCGACGTCGTCGTCCTCCGACTTGCGGCTGGGATCCGACGCCGCGGTGGCGGCGTTCGTCCGTGCCGTTTTGGGCGCGGCCTTTGGGGGCGCGGCGGCCAGAGGATCGGACAGCAGCATGCCCAGCGGCAATGCCAGTGTTCCGGTCGCGATACCCAACATCCATGTCCAACGCGTGCGAGCCGAAGTTCTCACGGGAAATCTCCCTGAACACCCAGGTCGTTCCGAATGGGATTACACGGGTCCGCCAGACGAGGCGCAACATGCCCGTACAACCGCTAAAGTCAGCCTCTTTGTCTTTATCGGCAAACTTTAACATTCGTCTTCAGGAAGATGGCCGGCCCTCGGGAGAGAATCGGCCGGAAAATGATGTAACCACCAATGAGACAGCGGGATGAGACGGTCTTTTGGGACACCGGCCTGCGGGGGAGGGCCTATATTAGGCGGGAGGACGATTCCAGACGCGGGGAGAGGCGAGCGTCGAGCGGCGAGAGGGGGAGACTGGGAGAAATGGGATTTCGGAATTCGGATTTTCGCCCGCCTTGGAATTCCGCATGCCCCGTGTCCCCCCTTAGCAAGGGGGGGACACGGGGGTCGGGTGAACCAGCGACCGTTTCCGAATCGCGAGTCTTTCTGAGTGCTCCGTAACACCCCTCAAGTCTCAAGCTTCACGCCTCAAGCCTATCCAACGCCGTGTTTCTTGAGCCATTCCTGCAGCCGTTTCCAGCCGTCGTCGGCCTGTTCTTTGCGGTAGCTCGGGCGGTAGTCGGCGTAGAATGCGTGAGGCGTATCGGGGTAGACGTGGATTTCGGACGCGGGCTTGGCGTCTTTCAGCTCGGCTCGCATGGTTTCTACGGTGGACACGGGAATCCCCTGGTCGGCGCCGCCGTAGAGACCGAGAACCGGTGCATTCAGCGACTTCGCTACGTCGACCGGGTGCTTGGGATGCAGGTCGTCTTTGTCGCCGACGAGCCGCCCGTACCAGGCCACGCCGGCTTTCAGGTTCTTGTTGTGCGCCGAGTACAGCCACACGATCCGACCCCCCCAGCAGAAGCCGGTGACCGCCAGCTTGGCCGTGTCACCTTTACCCGATTTCCTGGCGAACTCGACCGCCGCGTCGAGGTCCGAGATGACTTGCGCGTCGGGGACAGTCTGCACAATTTTGAAAATCTCCTGTATCTGGGCCAACGTAAACTTAGAGACGTCTCCCTGGCGCGAATACAATTCGGGGGCGACGGCAAAGTACCCCAGCTTGGCCAGGCGCCGGCAGATGTCCTTGATGTGTTCGTGAACGCCGAAGATCTCCTGCACAACGAGCACAACCGGGAATGGGCCTCCCGATGCGGGCATGGCGCGATAGCCCGGGATTTCGCCGTCCTTCACCGGGATCTTGACTTCGCCCGCTTCGAGACCTTTGGCGTCGGTGGTGATCGTCTCGGCGGAGACGGGCTGCACGGCCAGGGCAAACCCGGCGGCCAGCGTGGTGACCACGAACTCGCGCCGCGTGAAATCCACCTGGGGCATCAGACTGCGCAGTTCAGCATCCATCGCACGGCTCCTTGCAAAGTTGAGAATCAATGTTGAACCACCCGCCGCCAGCCCAGTCGCCCCCAGAATACGTTTGCCGAGTTGAATACGTCAACGAATGCGGCGCAGTAGTCTAACCGCGCCCCGGGCACCGCCGCGGATAGCGGTGGTCGAAGCGCGTTTCGCATGCCAGATAGCAAGACCATGGATTCATGCATGAACCCACGGATGGCGTGGCAATCCCACGGATGACGGATTCTCGACAAGAACGAATATCCGCAGATTGCGCCGATTTTCGCAGATTAGGACAAGTCCATGGCAGGAATCATCTGCGGAAATCTGCGGAATCTGTGGATCGAGTTTTCGTAGCACCGGTTTCGCGTCTTTCGAGTATTTCGTGGTTCCTCACTTTGAAGGAGTTTCATCCGTGGCTGATTTCCCGTACCCGATTGTTGAGTTATGCCATCAATCGACGACCCGTCTTGGCCGTGGTAGAATGACGTTTGCGGCGGACTATTCCTTTCCCGGTGCTCTGGCGAGGCAAGGTGACTCATGAATCCACGCACGCGACGCGAGTTCTTGCAGCAGGTGGGGCAGGGGATGCTGGTGGCCGGCATCGGCTATGGCGCCGCGCTCGATCTGGGGTTGACCCGCGCCTGGGCCGAAGAGGCCGCCGCTCCCCTGAGTTTCGGGCCGAGCGAGCCGCTTGTGCGGCTCTTGCAGGACACGCACCCCGAGAAACTGCTGCCGCTGCTGGCCGCGCGCCTCAAATCCGGCGCCTCGCTGCGCGAGCTGGTTTCGGCGGCCGCGCTGGCGAACGTCCGCACGTTCGGCGGCGAGGATTACATCGGCTTTCACACGATGATGGCGCTGGTGCCGGCGTTCGAGATGGCCGGCGAACTCCCCGAACCGCGCCAGGCGCTGCCGGTCTTCAAGGTGCTGTACCGCAACGGCAATCGCATCCACGAACACGGCGGGCACGGTTCAGAAGTTCTGCACCAGGTTCCTGTGGCAAGCATCGAGCCGGGCGCGAGCGGGGGTGAAGAGGCGCTCCGCGACGCGATCCGCCGCAAGGACCTGGCCGAATCGGAACAGATCCTCGCGCGGGCAATCCGGCAGTCACCCGCCGAAGCCTACAACCAGCTTCTGATCGCGATTGAAGACGGTTACGAAGTCCACCGCGTTGTGATGCCACACCGGGCATGGCAGCTTTCTGAGCTCGTGGGCAAAGAGCACGCCGAAACGATGCTCCGCCAGTCGGTGCACTACTGCGTGAACCTGGAAAAGAACCCGAACTTCACCAACTTCGTGGCACCGGCTCGCGAACTGTTGCCAAAGCTGCTCGACCAGTACAAGCTGCTGTCGCGCCCCTTGGGAACAAAGCAGGCCGACGACGCGACGATCGAGACGCTGAGCAACTCGATCTTTCGCTCGACGCGCGAACAGGCCGCCGAAGCCGCCGCTGCCGCGCTGGCCGAGGGATTTTCCGTCGAGACGCTGGGCGAGGCGCTGTCGATCGCGGCCAACCAGCTTGTGCTGCGCGATTCGGGCCGGCCCGCCGGAATGGCCTCCAAGGAAAAGCCCGCCGGCAGCGTGCACGGCGACTCGATCGGCGTCCATGCCTGCGACACGGTGAACGCGTGGAGGAACATGGCGCTCGTCAGCAATCAGCGAAACGCCGCGGCGTGCCTGATCCTGGGCGCCTATCAGGTGGCCAACGACCGCACTGCCCGCCGCGAAGACTTTGCGCAGTGGGAACCGTATCCGTTGGCGGAACACTTCGAAAAGCTGCGTGAGAAATCGGCCGAGGGGCTGCTCAAGGAGGCCGATGGTGCGATCCGCGAGAACGACCAGGCGCGGGCCTGCGCTGCGGTCGCCCGTTACGCCGAGCTGGGGCTGTCTTCCCGCCCGATGTTCGACCTGATGCTTCCCTACGCCATCAGCGAAGACGGCGCGCTGCACGCGGAGAAGTACTACCGCACCGTGACCGAAGAATTCGCGGCGACGCGTCCGGCCTTCCGCTGGCGGCAACTGCTGGCCCTGGCCCGCGTCACGGCCAGCGAATACGGCCATCCCGCGCCCGGGTATGCCGAGGCGAAGGGGATACTGGGCGTCTAACAGGGGCGTCTAACGCGAAAGAGACAGCCGTGCCAAAACTGACCGTTGAGGGAGTCGGGCAATTCGATGTGCCGCAGGGCAAGCGTCTCGTTCTGGCGCTCGAGCAGGACGCCGGAATCGATCAATTGCATGCCTGTGGCGGCAATGCGCGGTGTACGACATGCCGCGTCGAATTCGTCGACGGCGCCCCCGCCCGCATGACGGTTGCCGAACGCGATGTGCTGGCGGCGCGCGGTTTATCGGGCGTGCGGTTGAGCTGCCAGATCCTGTGCGATCACGACATGACGGTGCGGGCCATCAGCCGTCTGTCGGGGAGCGGGCGAAAAGACGCCGGCCACCCGCCCGCGCCCGAAATCACGCCGGCTCCCGTCTGGGTTGGGGAATAGTCCGTCTGGGTCAGGGAATAGGTCGAAGGTCTCTCTTGCGGGTGCAGTGCCCCGGCCGCCGAAAAAGCGGCCGGGGCACTTTGCCAGCCCGTAACCCCCGCTAAACGGATGCACTCGAACGGCAATTGAAATCTACTCCTCCTTTACGGCGGAGGGGTCAAGTCGGTATGCTTTTATATGTAAGGATGCGGTCCCGCCTTTGTGATTTTCCTCCCTCAGCGAGGCTTTCCGAATGAAGCGTTCAGCGCAGACGCTTTTGTGCTGTGCCGCGGCCGTTTTTCTGGCTGGCAGAACAATTTCTATTCAGGTCTGCCGTGCGGATGATAAGCCCGCCGAACCGGCCGGTCCGGCGAGCTTTTATCGCCAGGTGCGGCCGGTCTTACAGCGGCATTGCACCGGCTGCCATCAGCCCGCCAAAGCCGGGGGCAAGCTCGTTCTGACCACCTATGCCACGGCGAAAGCCGGCGGCGAACAGGGCACCGGGTTTGAAGCGGGCAAACCGGATGACAGTCTGCTGATCGAATTTATCACCGGCGAAAAACCGGCGATGCCCAAAAACGCGCCGCCCCTCACGAAAGACCAGGTGGCCCTCATCAGCCGCTGGATTACCGAAGGGGCCAAAGACGATACGCCCCCCGAAGTTCAGGATACGATCAGCCCCGAGTCGCCGCCGGTCTATCACAGTCCGCCGGTGATTTCGGCGGTCGCGTACTCTCCCGATGGCCAGTTGATCGCCGTTTCAGGGTTCCGCGAAATCCTGCTGCACAAGGCCGACGGCAGCGGTCTCGCGGCGCGCCTTGTCGGCCGGTCGCAGTCGATCACGTCGCTGGCGTTTTCGCCGGACGGCAAGCTGCTGGCGGCGACCGGCGGCAACCCGGCCCTGTTCGGCGAAGTCCAGTTCTGGAATGTCGCAGAGAAAAAACTCGAGCGCTCGGCGACGGTGACCACCGACACGGTCTTCGGCGGACGGTTCAGCGACGACGGCACGCTGTTCGCATTCGGCGGTGCCGACAACAGCGCCCGCATCCTGCGGGTCGCCGATGCCGAGCAGATCCTGAAGTTCGACGCCCATGCCGACTGGGTCATGGCGACGACTTTCTCGGTCGACAAGAAGTACATGATTACGATCAGCCGCGACCGGTCGATGAAGCTGTCGATCGTCGAGACCGGCCAGTTCGTCGACAACATCACCAGCATCACTCCGGGCGCCCTGAAAGGCGGCCTGATGGCGCTCAGGCGGCATCCGAAGAAAGACGAGCTGCTGATCGGCGGCTCAGACGGCGAACCAAAGCTGTACAAGATGATACGCACGCAGGCCCGCCAGATCGGCGACGACTTTAACAAACTTAAGGGCTACGCGCCCATGACGGGCCGGATCTTCTCGCTCGACTTCAATGCCGACGGCACGAAATTCGTCGCCGGGTCGAGCACGGGCGGCACCGGAATGGTGCGGATCTACGGCACCGAAGACGCCAAGCTGTTGCATGAGCTGAAGGGCCATGCCCGCGGCGTGTTCGCCGTAGGATTCTCGCCCGACGGCAAGCACGTCGTCACCGGCGGTTTCGAAGGCAAGGTGCGGATCTTCGACGCCGAAACCGGCAGCCTGGAAAAAGAGTTCATTCCCGTGACAGTCACACCCACGGTTGCCGCCAATTGAGGCGACCGGCAGGGTACGCTTCCAAGACAATCTCTCGGCCGACAAGCTGACTTAAGGATCACCGATGAAATCCCCTCTCCGCTTCAGTTGCCCGGCCGCAGTGGTGGCTTGTGCCATTGGCGCTCTCGCCGGTAATCGCCTGATTGCCGCCGAGCCGCCGGCCCTGCCGCCGATCGTCGAGCTGGCGACATTTCCGGCCAAGCTGGAGCTGAACGGTGTTCGCGACAGCCGACGCGTGCTCGTGTCTGGCAAAACCGCCGACGGGCTGACGGTCGACTTGACGATTGGCTCGCAATTCGCCGCCGACGGCGAAGCCATCGCGCTCGATAAAGACGGCTACGTCTCGCCCCGGAAGGAAGGCACGGCGCGGCTGATCGTGAAGGCCGCCGGCAAGGAAATCGCCGTGCCGGTCGAAGTCAAAGATGCCAAGCCGGTGCCCGTGAGCTTCGTCCGCGAGATTCAGCCGTCGATGAGCAAGGTTGGCTGCAACGCGGGAACGTGCCACGGGGCGCAGGAAGGTAAGAACGGCTTCAAACTGACGCTGCGCGGCTACGATCCCGAGACTGATTACTTCGCCCTCGTCGACGACCTGTCGGGCCGGCGCTTCAACCGGTCGCTCCCCAGCCAGAGCCTGATGCTGCTGAAGCCCACCCAGGGCGTGCCGCACGTGGGCGGGTTCCTGTTCGACGAAGATTCGCGCTACTACAAGCTGATTCATTCGTGGATCGGCGACGGCTGCCAGTACGACAACCAGTCGCGCGTGACGCGGCTGGAAGTCTTCCCCACGAGCCCGGTCATGGACCTCGAGGGGCGCAAGCTGCAGCAGGTGGTGATCGCGCATTACCCTGACGGCACGAGCCGCGACGTCACCCGCGACGCTGTGTTCAGCAGCAGCAATTTCAATGTGGCGACCGTGACCAACACGATCGAATCGAGCGGCGTGGTGGAATCGCTGCGGCGTGGCGAAACGGCAATCCTGGTGCGCTATGAGGGGGATTACGCCGCCAACCAGATCACCGTGCTCGGCGACCGCACCGGCTTCGTCTGGGCCGACACGCCCGAATTCAACTACGTCGATACACACGTCAACAACAAGCTCAAGAAGATGAAGACGCTGCCGGCCGAGTTGTGTAACGATGCCGAATTCCTGCGGCGCGTGTCGGTCGACCTGACGGGGCTGCCGCCGTCTCTCGAACAGGTGAAGGCGTTCCTCGGTGACCTGCGCGACACGCGCGTGAAGCGGAATGCCAAAATCGACGAATTGCTGGAAACAGCCGAGTACATCGACCACTGGACGCTGAAGTGGAGCGACCTCCTGCTGGCCAACCGCAAATTCGTCACCGAGAAGGGGGTCTGGGGCTACCGCAACTGGATCCGCAGCGGCATCGCCGCCAACAAGCCTTACGACAAGTTCGTATCGGAGCTGCTGACCTCCAACGGCAGCACATTCCAGAACCCGGCCGCCAACTATTACCGCATCTCACGAGAGCCGACGGCCGTGATGGAAAACCTCACGCAGGTGTTCCTGGGCACCCGGTTCAGTTGCAACAAGTGCCACGACCATCCGTTCGAACGCTGGACGCAGGGGCAGTATTACCAGCTCTCGGCGTACTTCGCCGGAGTGGGTCGCAAGCCCGGGTCGCTTCCTGAAGAAGAGGTGGTCTATCCGCTCCGCAGTCCCCAGCCTGTCGTCAACCCGCGCAGCAACGTGGCGGTGGCGGCGAAATTCCCCTTTGATCACTCGGGTTCGGCCGGCGTCGACGTGCACGGCGAGCTGCGCGACCAGCTCTCACAGTGGCTGACGTCGAAAGACAACCCGTATTTCGCCACGGCCCTCGTCAATCGCTACTGGAGCTACCTGATGGGGCGCGGCATCATCGACCCCGTCGACGACATCCGCAGCAGCAATCCCGCCTCGAATGCCGATTTGCTCAAGGCGCTGGCCGACGATTTCCTGGCCCACAATATGGATATGAAGCACCTGCTGCGGACGATTGCCCAGTCGCACTCGTACCAGCGGAGCTTCCAGACGAACAAATGGAATGCAGATGACGGAGAGAATTACTCGCACTTCAACCCGCGGCGATTGACGGCCGAACAGTTGTTCGATGCCATCATGATCGCGTCGAGTAGCCCCGTAACGCTGCCCGGCGTGCCGGCCGGGTTCCGGGCGACGCAGCTCCCCGATCCCAACATCCAGATCGGATTCCTCGACATGTTCGGCCGGCCGCCGCGAGAGATTCCGTGCGAGTGCGAGCGGGCCGCCGAGGTGAGTCTCGCGCAGACGCTGAACCTGATCAACGGCCCCACAGTCTCGGAAGCGATCATTCATCCGCAGGGGCTGATCGCGCGGCTTTTGGCGGCGAACACCGACGAAAAGACGCTGATCGAAGACCTGTACCTGTCGGTCCTCAACCGCTATCCGACCGACCCGGAACGGACGACGGCGGCCGGCTACTTCCTGGGAGTCGCGTCCCGCGCCGAAGCCGCACAAGACCTGATGTGGGCCCTGATGAACAGCCCGGCGTTCTTGTTCAACCGGTGAGTCGGTTAAACGAGCTTTGCGGCTACTTGAGATAAAACAACTTCTCACCCGATGCGACGAGCTTGGGATCGAGCTGGCGCAGTTCATCCAGGTGCTTGCGAGCCGCGACGACGTGTTGCGGAACGTCTTTGCTCTCTTTGGGTACGTCTTTCGTGCAGGCGATCATGTAGTGGATGATGGCCTCCTTCAACTTCGTCTCGGCACGATCCGTATTCTTGTAGAGGGCCATCAGGCGTTGCTGGAGATCCCAGTCTTTCCAGCGGGCCAGATCGATTATGGCAATCTCAGCCAGTGCCGGTCTGTCGATCAGCAATCTCATCGCCGCCCGCAGACTTTCCGGGCTGATTTTGCCATTGCCGTAGCTCCAGAAGTAGCGAATCGCGAGGGCGGTGTCGTAAACTTCTCCATCTGCGAGTTTCTTGTTCGCCAGTCGAGACTTCTCGATCGTCGTGAGTCCCGTGTCGCCGGTCAGCAGCAGATAGCCGAATGTGACACCGACGATCCCCAGGGAGTCGTCGGCCCTGGCCTTGTCGATCACCCCTTCGAGAAACTTGGCGTCGCCTGAATCGCCGCACATGCCCAGCATCAGGCCGTATCCCGACCGGCGGGTGGGCGGTGTCTTGGAGTCGGCGAGCCAGCGGCGGAGCTTTTCGCGGGGGAGTTTGGCTGCGACGGCGTAAATATCTTTCGTGGGCGCGTTCACGAACTGCGAGAAGGCGTCATTGGCGATCGCCACGTCCGGGAATTCCAGGAACTTGATGAAATACGACAGGCGCTTGTCCGCGGGGGTTTCGGAGGACGGCGCCTGGATGATGTACTGGTAGCTGGTTTCCGACACGGCCAGCGCCGGCTCGCGTTCCCAGCGGACTCCCAGCTTGTCGTCCTTCTGCCCCATCAGCAGAAACAGATTGCCCGCTTTCCCCGCCGTGATCTGGCCCACCGAAACCCAATCGCCCGTCTTGTATTTGCCGAGTGCATCGCGATGGACCTGCACGATTTCATAGGTCGTTTTCTCGGCCGTATCGTTGGTGGCCGGCTGCGACGAAACCCACTCCACGAGCAGCGCCACGTCGGCCCGCGCCAGCCGTTCGGTGAGCGTGACCGTCGGCACTCCGCAGATCGGGCAGGCCCCCGCCGGCAGCGCCCAGGCTCCCGCCAGCAGCCCCAATGCCACGAACGCCAGCCGGCACAGATCAGCCAATCGTTTCAATTTGACACGCACCGCCATCGTCAGAATCCCTGGTCGCCAGGTTTCACTGAGCCGCGGGACAATGACCCGCTGGTTGCCTGTTTCTGTAGATCGGCAAAACCCGCCCCGCCTTCGCAATTTCGTTGCGGTCGCAAGCGGCCCTTTGTGAATTCTATTCGGAAGCGCCTTTCCCGCGAACCCCGTTTTTCGTGTCTTTCGTGTGTTTCGTGGACAATTTGCGACGGGTCAACGCCCGTCGGACTCACTCAAGGCGCGGCTTCCGAATCGTCCGAAGCCGCCAGCATGAAATACTTCTCGGCTTCACCCACGGTCTTCGGATCGTTCTGGCGAAGCTCTGCGAGATAGCGGGCGCCGGCGGCGACGTGCGGGCCGGCCTGTTTGCCTTTCCCTTCCGGCACATCTTTCGTGCTGGCAATCATGTAGCGGACGATCGCCCGTTTGATCGAGGGAACGTTGTACTGATCGGCGCCGTACAGGGTTCGCACACGGTCTTGAACGCTCCAGTCCTGCCAGCGGGCCAGGTCGGCGATCACCAGGTCGCAGACTTCAGGGCGTTCGAGCAGTTGCCGCATCGATTGCTTCAGCCGCTCGGGAGAAATCAGGCCCCCGCCGTTTATCCACATCAGGCGCAGGGCCGTCATCGCGGCGTAGGTCTCGCTGAAGGGAGCATTGGGATCGGCCAATTTCAACTTGTCGATCTCGTTCAGTCCATCCTCGCCCGTCAGCAGCAGATAGCCCCCGAAAACGCCGTCGGCGCCCATCCGGAAATCGTCGACCGCGTCGGCGATCCAATTGTAAAACCACGGCACGTCGTCCCGATCGCCGCATAAACTCAGCATCAGGCCGTACTGCCCCAGTCGGGCGCGATTGAGGTTCGGGTCCTGCACCCAGGTCCGCAACGAATCGCGTGGCAATGCGGATGCGAGCGCCACGATGTCGTGAAATGGCGCCTTCGAGACTTCGGCGAATGCATCGGCCGCGATAATTTCGTCGGCGTTCTCAAGATAGCCGATGTAGTAGGCGAGCCGATCGAGCGATTTGGCTTCGACGGGCGGCGCGTGCAGGATGTAGTTACAGCGGCGCGGGCTGGGTTCGACGGGAACGTGCCAGGTCAGTCTTTTGTCGGCGTCCAGGTCTGCCAGGACGAGCGCGAGCTGGCCCTTCTTTCCCTGCTGGTAAGAGTCGACGGTGATCTGCGCGCCCGATTTCAGGAACGTTAACGCGGATCGCGAAATCTGCACGATTTCGTATGTCGTCCTGCCGGGATCGTCTTCTTCGCGCTTCGGAACGGCTGTAATCCATTTGGCCAGGACGGCAGCATCGGCCCTGGCGTATCGTTCCGCGAGAGTTGGCGTCTCGAAGCAGCAGCAACACTGACTGCGGGCCGTCGCCGGCAGCGTGCACGCCACGATGAACACGATGACGGGCAACAGCCTGGCGATTCTCATTGCTGCCCTCGCGGGAGCGGACTACTGCAAAAAGAAATACCGCTCGGCTTCGTTGACGATCTTGGGATCGAGCTTGCGCAACTCGTCCAGATAGCGCGCGCCTTCGGCCACGTGTTTGCCGGGCGTTTCGCCTCCACCCGCCGGCACGTCTTTCGTGCTGGCAATCATGAAGCGGACGATCGACCGCTTGATCGACGGAATGTTGTATTCTTCGGCGCCGTATAGCTCGCGCAGCCGTTCCTGGATGGTCCAGTCTTTCCAGCGAGCCAGGTCGGAGATCACCAGGTCGCTGACTTCAGGCCGGTCGAGAAACAGGCGCATCGCCGCCTTGAGGCGGTCGGCCGGGATCTTGCCGTTGCCGTACGTCCACATGAACCGCAGCGCCGTCATCGCCGAATAGGTCTCGCTGAACGGCACCTTCTTGTTGAGGATCTTCGTCTGCTCGAGAACTTCCAGACCTTTCTCGCCCGTGAGCACGAGATAGCCCCCCATCAGGCCGTCGATCCCCAGGCGGAAATCGGTCGTATCTTCGGCGATCTTTGCCTGCATCATCCGGGCGTCATCATCGTTGCCGCACAGCCCCAGCATCAGGCCGTACAGGTTGATGCGGGTCGGCAGCGTCTTGGGGTCGTTGACCCACTTCCGCAGCGAATCGCGCGGAAACTGCCCGGCCAGCGGGACGACGTCTTTGTAGGCCGCGTTGGCGAACTCGCCGAACGCGTCGGCGGCGATCATCGGGTCGGAGTTTTCGAGGTACTTAATGTAATAGCCGAGCCGCTTTTCCTGCGGAGCGTCGAAACTGGGAGCATCGACGAGGAATTTGAAACCGGCCGCCGAAATGTCGAGAGGCGAACCCCAATCGGTCGTGTCTCCACGAAACCGGCTGCCAAACACCATGGCGAGATCGCCCGGCTTCCCCTGCCGATAGCGTTCGAGCGTGATCTTCTTCCCCTTCTCGACGGTTTTGGCCGGAGCGCGGGCCACCTGCACGATTTCGTAGGTGGTGCTGCCGAGTTTCTCTTTGGAAGGCATCTCAGCCGAGACCCACTGCACCAGGATCGCCACGTCGGCCTTGGCAAACTGCTCGGTGAGGGTCAGCGTGGGTTCGCAGTAGGGGCAGCATCTTGCCGGCGTGGGGGCCGCCACAGCCAGGAACAGCAGCACTAGGCCGAAACCGCACACGAGTTTTGTCGAAATGCGTTTCATCGTTTTCCCTCCCACGTCGCTGAATCGGAATCTGTGGCCAACTCTATCTCTGAATGATGACGGCGTCATCTAAATGATACAAGAGCGAAACCAGCCCGTCAGCCTCGTGCATTTCGATCCGAAATCTTCCCTGGACGTCGAACGGCCGGAGATCGATGCAATCGGCGGTCGTACCCGCCTTCAGCTTCACTGCGGCCAGGTGATCGACTCGTCCTTTCGGTTCAAAGCAGCACATGTCGGTGCTGCGCACGAACAGGAACTCGGGAAGCCCCGTGGCGACCCCGATCGGCTTCATGAACCCCCGCAGCCGGACGAGCTGGCCGTTCAGCGCTTTGACCGCATCGGGCATGTTTTCGACGCAGTCGGGCGTGATGGCCTGTAACCCGGCCTGCTTCAGCAGATCGAGGTCGCTGAAATTGATCCTTGCAGCATGATCGGCCCCTTCGGCCATGAAAGCATGAACGGCGCTCGGAACGCTCTCCGACACGACACTCGCAGGTTCGCCCGACGCAGGGTCCGCACCAGGCTGGCCGCCGGAATGCCGGACCGCCGCCAGGCCCACCAATCCCACGGTGCACAGCACCCCACCGGCAAGCATCGGGCTGAATCGCTGCATGCGGACCCTCACTTGCGGAAGATGACCGCGTCGTCGATGTGGTACAGCAGGTAGACCAAACCTTCATCCAGTTCGACCTTCTCGATGCGGAATTTGCCTGCCACGTCGAACGGTTTGAGCTCGATGTAATCGGTCGTCGTCCCCTCTTTGAGGGTCACCGCAATCAGGTGATAAACCTTGCCCTTCGGGCCGAAGCAGCACAGCTCAGTGCTGCGGACGAACACGAACTGGGGAATGCCTTCGGTGATGCCGCTGGGTTTCATGTATCCGCGGATGCGGACCGGTTTGCCGCTCAGCTCGCGGAGCCAGGCGGGCATTTTTTCGATGCAGTCGGACGTCACCGGATCCATTTTGATGAGCTTCATCAGGTCCAGGTCGTCGAAACCGATGCGCTGCGCCCCCCCAGGGCCTTCAACCGCAAACGTCCGCGGGTGGGCCGGATCGTCTTTCGGCGGCGTGGTGCCGGCCGATGCATCCGCGGCGTCGACTTTCGCAGGCGAGGGCTCGACCGCTGGGACAAGGGTGGCAGGTGTCGCCGGATCGGCCGTTTCAGAAACGGTTGATTCCGCCGTGACTTGTGAAGCCGGCACCGGCGAAATCGCGGGAGGGGTGGATTCCTGGCGCTGCGACTGATCGCTCACTGGATGGGCCACGCCCGAATTGACCAGTGCGTCTCCGCAGCCGGCGGCGGCAAGACACATCGCGCATACACATCCCGCAGCGATCAGGCTCCGTCTCCTGTCACGGGTGGCAGCGCTCATTTGAAATGCGTTCCTTCGAGAACATAGATGCTCGACAGCCCGGCCGCCTGCGTGACGTCGGCGCGAAAAATGCCCCCAACACCTACGAGCTGCTGTTCACGATGATTGACGGTCATTCCATTCTCGAAGCGGACGACGATCATGTCGGTCAATTTCGGCTGCCCACCGAAGCAACACTGTCCCGTATCCTTCACCAGCACGAATTCCGTGAGGTCGTGCTTCTTGTTCATCGGGTACATGAACCCCTTGATGTATATCGGTTTACCCTCGAGAGCGGCAACCTCAGGTGCGAGAGTCACATGGCCGTCAGCGAAGGTCGGCACGTAGGTCGACATTTCACTGAAGCTGACGCGCTGATAGCCGTCCGGCAACTCGGTGACGTAAGCATAGGCATGATAGCCGCTTCCAGCAAACAAGAGCAGCGTCGAAATGCCCACACCCAACCCGGCAACCAGCTTGCCACCGAATTCTCCGGCCGAGCGGCGGATTTGCCATAGGGCAACGACACCCGTCATCATTCCGACGACACCGATCGCCAGGCACGGAATCCCCAGGAAACCAGACAGCGAACAGAAGCCGAGAAACAAAGAGATCGGCGCCAAAGCGGGCACCGGCCGATAGGCGAATTCGTCGGCAGACTCGGCCGGAACGCTTTGAGAATCGAACGCTTCTGCCGTCTCTGAAATCACTTGCGACATTTCATCCACCCTGCTGCCAGACCGCTCCGCCTGCCGGCGGGCAAAGAATATCTTACCACAACGGGCCGCATCTGCCAGCCTTTGTTACGGCGAATTAACGTGCGGCGCTGGATGCGCCGGCCAGGTGGAAACCGGTGGGAAGCGGGTATGGGAGGAACGAAGAGGGGGAGAAACGGTGAGGGGGGGACAAGGAGAGGGAGTGCGGAATGCGGAATTCGGAGTGCGGAATAGGAAAATGGGCATCCAGAAAGCGCCAGCGCGTATTCCGCACTCCGAACTCCGCACTTCCTTCAGTCACTGAGCCCCTTGGCGACATCGGCTCGATAGGCAGTCAGGCCCGGGACGAGACCGACGATGATCGCGAGGACCAGGAGCGCGGGCAGGATGTACAGTTCCTGGCGTTCGAAGAACCAGGGGTCGATCAGGATGTCGCTGCGGGATTCGACAATCGGCCCGGCGACGAACACCAGACCATGTCCCAGCACGAGGCCTAAGAGCCCGCCCCCGGCGCAGAGCAGGATCGACTCGGCCACGATTACCGAAAAGACGGTTCGCCGTCGCGCTCCCAGCGCCCGCATGATGGCGATCTCGCGCTTCCGGTCGGCCATCGAATTGTAGATGCTGACGAAGATGCCGACCCCCGAGACGATGATGATCAGCACCGTCATCACCAGCAGCATCGTGCGGATATTCCCCACGACGTCGTCGAGCAATTTCCTGATTTGGAAAATTGGATTGACCGCTTGTGCCACGGACCCCTTGTTGATGAGCGGCAACATCAGGTAAACGAGTGCGCTGCGTTCCAGGTCTGATCCCTTGACTCGAACGAGGATGGCGGTGACCTGCTTCTGCTTATCGGACATCGTTTCTTTGCCGGACGCCTTGTGTTCGCCAGCCGGGCCCGACGTGCCCGGCTGAACCGCGGGAATCATCAGCTCTTTATCGCGGCGAGCCTTTTCTTCAATCTCGGCCTCCTGCAAGGGCTTCTCGTGCCCCGAGATTTTGTAAAATCCGTCGTAGTTGATGAACACGGCGCGGTCGATCGGCAGGCCGGTCGGGGCCAGCACGCCCGCGACAGTGAATTTCTCGTCGTGAATGTCGGCCGTATTGCCGCCGTGGGCAATCGGGAACTGGTGGCCAGCCTTCCAGCCGTAGGCGCGCGCCACACGGGCACCGATGACAGCGTGGAACACGGCGTCTTCGGAGTCGGTCAGGAATTTGCCCTCCTGGAGCACGAACTTCTTGCCGGGGATGTATTCAAGATCAAAATACTCGGCGATCGTCCCCACGATGCGGAACTTGCCGTCTTCAGTCGTGTCGCCGAGCGCAAACGGAATGGCGTGCGCCACCCATTTTTTCTGCTTGAATTTCAGGTACTCCGTGTACGGCAAGTTTTCGATCGGGCGGTCAAGAAAATAGATCGTGTTGAGCACGAGCTGCATGGAGCTGCCCTTGGCCCCCAGGATCATGTCGAAGCCGGTGGCGTTCTGGCTGAACATGCGCGTCACGACGCCGTTGATCACCAGCACGGCCACCATCAGCGCCACCCCCAGCGCGATGCTGAGCGCCGTCAGCGACGAGGCCAGCCAGCGCTGGCGGATGCTCTTGGCGGCGATTGTGACCAGCGTCATGGCGCCGCCTCCGGCTGGTTGAAGTCCTGCAGCTTTTCAACGCGCTGAAACCGCCCGGCCACCTCCAGTGAATGCGTGACCATCAGCAGCGAGACGTTGTTTTCGCGGCAGGCCCCGCAGATGAGATCGAGAATCGTCTGCTGGTTCTTGACGTCGACGTTGGCCGTCGGCTCGTCGGCAAGCAGCAGCGACGGGCGGTTCACGAGCGCGCGGGCAATCGCGACACGTTGCTGCTGGCCACCGGAGAGCTGATTCGGGAGATGATTCTCCCGTCCAACCAACCCAACCAGTGCGAGGGCGTCACGCGCGCGTTGCCGTTGTTCGTTGATCGCGACATCGCTGTAGAAGAGCGGCAACTCGACGTTCTCGATCGCGCTGGTGCGCGGGATGAGATTGAAATTCTGAAACACGAAGCCGATCTGATGATTGCGAATCGTCGCCCGCTCGTCCGAGCTCAGGGTCGAGACATCGACACCATTGAGGCGATAGGTACCCCGCGTCGGCTGGTCGAGGCAGCCGACGATATTCATGAACGTCGACTTGCCGGAACCCGACGAGCCCATCACGGCGACAAACTCGGCGGCCGCGATGTCGAGTGAGACGGCGCGCAGGGCCTGCACTTCGACATCACCCAATTGGTAGATCTTCCACAGATCACGAACCTCGATGAGCGAGCTGGCCATCACACACGGCTAGAATCGACGACCACCGCCGCCGAGGGACGGCGGCCGTGACGAGGACTGGGCCTGCCCCTGCGATGGCTGGGAGCCGCGACGGAAAGCCACCGCCAGCTCATCACCCTCGTGAAGATCGCCCGACTGGAGTTCTGCGTACTGATCGTTGCGCACGCCGGTCTGCACCTCGACCTTCCGCAACGTGTGATCGGGTTGGAGTACCCAGACCGTCGGCGACGCCTGGTGGGCGGACCGCGCGGATACGGCTGCCGGGGTTGCGCTGGCCTTGCGTTCGGGGTGGAAACGCAGCGCGCGTAACGGGATGCGGAGCACGTCGTCGCGGTTCGCGGTCACAATCGACGCCGTCGCGGTCATTCCGGGCTTGAGTTCCAGATCGGGATTCGCGACGGCGATCACGACGTCGTAGGTCACGACGTTCTGCACCGTGATCGGCGCGTTGCGGATTTGCGCCACGCTCCCGTGGAACGCCTTGCCGGGATAGGCGTCGACCGTGAACGAGGCGGGCTGCTGCTCGCGCACCGTACCGATGTCGGACTCGCTGACGCTGGTGTCCACCTGCATCTTGGTGAGGTCTTGCGCGATCAGAAACAGCGTCGGGGTCTGGAAGCTGGCCGCGACGGTTTGTCCGACGTCGACGCTGCGCGAGACCACCACGCCATCGACGGGCGATTTGATGTCCGTGTAGTTCAGATTGATGCGGGCTTCCTCCAGCAACGCGGCCGCCTGTTTGACGCCAGCCTCGTCGAGCGTGCGCTGCGCCACGGCTTGATCGTAGTCGCTTTGCGCCGTGTCGAGGTCGTTCGCCGCGATCAGGTTCCGCGCGCGTAACTGGCGATTGCGTTCGAGGACGAGCTTCTTGAACACCAAGTCCGCGCGGTCTTTCTCGACCTTGCCCTTGGCGTTCGCCAGGTTGGCTTCGGCCTCCAGGACCTTGACGTTGAACACGGCGGGATCGATCTTGGCCACCAGCTGACGTTGCTTCACAGGCGAATTGTAATCGACGTAGAGCGCTTGAATCGGCCCGGACACATAGGTCCCAACTTGCACCGTCTTGACCGGATTCAGGATGCCGGTCGCCGTCACTACGGCAGCCACAGTGCCGCGATCGAGCACTTCGGCGACATACTCGCCCTTGCCGCCTTCGTCAGTGTAACGCCAGTAGGCGTAACTCGCGGCCGCGAGCAGGACGACCAGAACGGCGGGGATGACGTAACGCAATTTGGCCATCAAAACGTCACCCCACGATTCGCGATGAATGCATCACTGCACGCGCGCATGCTCATCGACGGTCCGAGGGGCCGGCGCCGCGGAGGGGATGGACGGCGAACTTCCTGCCATGTGTTCATGCTGCCGGCTTCGCGCGCGCCACCCGCGCACTCGGGCGACGGCGGCTTCGAGATACGTGTAATACACCGGCGTTAGGTAAAGCGTGACGAGCTGCGAAAACAGCAGCCCGCCGACGACGGTCAACCCCAGCGGTCGGCGCGCATCGGACCCAGCGCCGACACCGACGGCGATCGGCAACGCACCCAGCAGCGCGGCCATCGTCGTCATCATGATGGGCCGAAAGCGGATGATGCAGCCCTCGTAGATCGCGTCGAGCGGCGCCTTGCCCTCGTTGCGCTGCGCGTCGAGCGCGAAGTCGATCTGCATGATGGCGTTCTTCTTGACGATGCCGATCAGCATGATCAGTCCGACGAATGAATAGATGTTCAATTCAGTTCGGAACAGCAGCAGTGTCAGCAGCGCACCGAACCCGGCAGACGGCAGGCCGGAGAGAATCGTGATCGGATGAATGAAACTCTCGTAGAGGATTCCGAGCACGATGTAGATGACGAGGATGGCGGCGAGGAGCAACAACCAGAGGCCAGACAGCGACGACTCAAATGCCTGCGCGGTCCCTTGGAAGCTCGTGGTCACGGTCGAGGGCAACGCTTGTCGCGCCAACGCGTTGACCTTGTTCACGGCGTCGCCCAACGACGCCCCCGGCAGCAGATTGAACGAGATCGTGACCGCAGGCAGTTGCCCGGCGTGATTCACCGTCAGGGGGCCGACCCCTTCGCTCAATGTGGCGACGGCGTTCAGCGGCACGAGTTGGCCGTTCGATGATCGCACGTACAACAGCGAGGTCGCCGCGGGATCGCGCTGATAGCGATCCTCGAGCCCCATGATAACCTTGTACTGGTCGTTCGGCGCATAGATCGTCGAGATCCATCGGTCGCCATAGGCGTCGAACAACGCGTTCTCGATTTGCTCGGCGCTCACACCGATCTTCGAGGCTTTGTCGCGGTTGATGACCAGGTTGACCTGCGGATTGTGCACCTGCAAGTCGCTGGTGACGTCAGTCAGCTCGGCCACCGTGCGCATGCGGCTCTCGAGATCCTGTGCGCTGCGATAGAGCTCATCGGTGTTCGGGCTTTGCAAGGTGAACTGGTAGAGGCTCTTGGTCAGCTGCCCGCCGA
>JACQFH010000017.1 GCA_016200145.1 Planctomycetia bacterium
CCGGCGCTTCGGGTTAGGATCCATGTTTCGACCGCCGGCGAAGGACCCCGCGCGTTGATCCATCCGATTAACGGCAGACGTTGGGCGAGCTGGGGAAAGGCTTCGTCCACCAGCCCGATTTGCGCGGCGTCTGCGAGGGTGATGCCGGGCGGCAGCGAAACGGATTTGACCAGAATCAGGCTGGCGCCTCCCAGAACCTGCGCGGTCCACGCTGCGATCGAATCGCTCGTTACGCGCCACGATCGTTCGAGCGGCGGATGTCCCTGCGCCTCGGCGCTGTTCACGAAGCACCCGGCACACAATAGGCCTGTCACGCCGTCGGAGGCGGCCCTCTGCGCCTGCTGAATGCTGCACACCTGCCGCATCCCGGGGACGAGCTTCGCGAGCAAATCGCCCGTCAGGTCCATCGCCGCGAGCGCCAGTTCGTGGGCCGCTTCGTCTGCCAGCCCGTGCACTGTGTCCCACGTGCGGACTGCGTCGGCGGCGGCTCCGCCACCCGGAACGATCAACGTCGGGGAGGGCGCGTTTCGGCAGAGGATGCCTGAGATGACGCTGGCCAGCCCCGGCAGGTCGAGCAGGCTCCCGCCAATTTTGCAGAGGATCGTCGCCGGCACAGTCGAATCGCACACGTTTTGCAGTCGGAATTGGCCGAATCGCCTGAGGATTGTACAATGCGGGCCGAATCGCCGGGAGTCCCCGTCGCCGGGGCGCCCCGGCCTGGCCGCGCGCCGCCGTGTGCACGGCATGTCAAATTCAATTCACACATTGGATCGCCGCATGGCAGATACGGAACGGACGCTCGCCCTGTTCATTGACTTCGAGAACCTGGCGCTGGGCTTTCAGGGCTCGCGCGGCGGACGGTTCGACATCGGGCGGGTGCTGCGGAGGATGGTCGAGAAGGGCAAGATCGTCGCCAAGAAGGCCTACGCCGACTGGGGGCGGTACTCGAGCTACACCGAGGCGCTGCACGAAGCGGCGATCGAGCTCATCCAGATCCCCCGGCGGTCGCAGACTGGCAAGAATTCGGCCGACATCCGGCTGTGCGTCGATGCGATGGACCTGGCTTATTCCAAAGAGCACATCGGCACGTTCGTCATCGTCTCGGGCGACAGTGATTTTTCGCCGCTCGTTTCGAAGCTCAAGGAACTGGGGAAACACGTGATCGGCTCGGGGATGCAGCCCTCGACGTCGGATCTGCTCCGCGACAACTGCGACGAGTTTATTTACTACGAAGACCTGGAAACGAAGCCCACCGAGGTCCCCAATCTCGACCCGCAGGTCCCCGAAGTGAAGCGCAAGGCGTTCACGCTGCTGGTCGAGGCGCTGACGGCGCTGCGCCGCGAGAACAAAGAGCGGCTGTGGTCGTCGATGATCAAAGACACGATGAAACGCATCAAGCCGGCGTTCAATGAAACGTATCACGGCTGGCGCACGTTCAGCTCCCTGCTCGAAGACGCACAGCAGCGGGGCATTCTGACGCTCGAAACCGACGACCGCAGCGGAACGTACGTGGTCGCCAGCTTCGGCGAAGAGAAGGTGGCCGAAAGTTCCGCGCCCGACGAGCAGCGCCGCCGCCGTCGCCGCTCGCGCGGCCGCCGTGGCGGCTCGCGCCGCGAGCGACCCGCCGAATCGCGCGAGACGCAACCCGCGAATGGCCCCGACAGCAGTCCCGATTCCGGGCCGATGGACTCCCCTTCGGAATCGATCCCCCGCACCTACGACGACGAGTTCATTCCGTGGCCGGATGAATGAGGGAAGTGCGGAGTTCGGAATTCGGAGTTCGGAATTGATGCGACAGCAGCAGCGCCGGGTGGCCGGGCCTTGTTGCAGCCGATCATATTTGTGTATATTGATATGTTGGGACGCGTTGTCGACCTTGGGTTTGTCCGGCGCTTGACTCCGAAACTCGGAAGTGATTGATGCTGACGATGCTCGGCAGTCCGCGGCGGTGCTGCGACGGCCTGACTCGCCGCGAGACGCTGAAAGCCGGCGCGCTTTCTGCCCTCGGGGGCTTCGGCCTGCCGCAGTTTCTGCACGCCTCGGAAGCCGGCCACGTTGTTCCGGGCAAAGCCAAGAGCGTCATCCTGCTGTACCTGCTGGGCGGCGCGGCATCCCAGGACATGTGGGACCTCAAACCCGCTGCCCCACCGGAAATCCGAGGCGAGTTCAGGCCCATCAACACAAACGTCTCGGGCATTCAGATCAGCGAGCACCTGCCACTGACGGCGAACTGGATGCACAAAATGTCCATTGTCCGGTCGCTCAACCACAAGGCCGGCTGCCACAACTGCCTGCCGTCATACTGCGGCTGGGAGCTTCCGCCTACAAACCAGCACCCGACCGACAATGATCCGCCGAGCATGGGCTCGGTCTGCGAATATCTGAAGGGGCAGGGTTATTTTCGCGATGAGCCGCGCGCCAACGGGCCCGATGATTTCCCCGCATACCATTACATGCCGACCTGGCTCGGCTGGGGACAGGCATTCCGCCGCGCGGGGCCGTATGGCGGGTTCCTCGGCAAGAAATTCGACGCCCTGACCACCGAGTGCGAGCCGTACTGGGACAAGGTCGGCCATCAGCCCCTGCCGGGAACGCCGCAAACGGTGCGCGGGGAGCCAGTGCTTCCCAACAGCGCGCTGCAGGACGGGATCACAGTCGACCGGCTCAACCTCAGGCGGTCGCTCCTGGGGCAGCTCGATGACGAAGTGCGCCGATTGGAATCGCTCGATACGCGGGCCGGGTACGACCGGGCCCAGCAAAAGGCGTTTGACATTCTCACCTCGTCAAAGCTGCGCGCCTGTTTCGACCTGAAGAGCGAGCGGCCGGAAGTTCTCGATCGCTACGGGCACACGCTGTTCGGCAGCAGTACGCTGATCGCCCGGCGGCTCGTCGAGAGCGGCGCCAAGTTTGTCAACGTCAC
>JACQFH010000168.1 GCA_016200145.1 Planctomycetia bacterium
CGAGAAATCATTCGTGCACTGGTCAAACGAATCGAGATCAATCAAAATCAGGTTCGAGTGATCTACAAAGTGAGTCCGCTCCCTTTTGTGCAGCGCCCCGTTGAACGCGGGGCCTTTTTGCAACATTGTCCACGGCGTGCGGGGCGCCCGTGCGGGCGTCTGCGGCGTGACTCAAGGCATTGAACCTGGGATCGAGCCTGCTCCTGGCGTCTGCCACCCAGCGTTTGATGACTGATTCGTATTTTGGGCCGAGAATCCGATCGCGAATCGAGAGCGCGGCAATCGCCACACAAGTATCCACAGGCCACGCAGCGGCGGGGTACGACGGCAGAAAGGGTGTCTGGCTTCGGCGCAGAACGTGGGCGAATTCGGTGCAGTCTTCCTCGAATTTCTGAACGAAGGTCGGCGTCAATTCATCTGCCCCGGCCGCGCGCATGTATTCCGCACGAAGATACAGCGACCACGCGCAGTAAAAGGCTCCGTAAGGCGGGTCGAGCTCCTTCGGAAACGTAGAGCGCGCGATCGGCGAATCAACGTGATCGACGGCATCCCGGACCCTGTCGAGCAACTCCGCCCACCGGGGATCGTTCTGCGGAAGCTGCCGGGCCACCTGGGCCGATGCCAAACCATAAAGCGCCCAGGTGAAGACATAGCCCTCGGGAAAGCTGCTCTGCATACGCTCGCCGCTCCCCTCGTGCAGCGAGTCGCCGAGAAACTGGAGCTGCGAGACCACAGTCTCTGCGTCTCCCGGCCTGTGGGCGCGAAAATTGACGAGCGCCAGAAGCAGAATGACTGGCACAACACAGGTGATATACAACCGGCGTCGTTTGATGGTGTCGCCTCCGGTTGCAGAGGAAATGAATACCAATTTTGCCTCATGCCATAACGAAAATCGCCACGACAGACAAATTTCCGTCAATGAGACCGAGAATTATCGTTGCACCTTGAGTCGCGGCAATACCCGTTTCAGTTCGGCAACACCATTGCCGGTCACTGGTGCATCGGAAAGCCAGAGTCCTTCCAAGCCGGCCATTCGCTGCAGGTAGCCCAACCCTGCATCAGTGATTTGTGTTCGATTAAGTGAGAGTTCGTGTAACTGAATCAGGCCCGCCAGATTTGCAATGCCGGCGTCGGTGACCGGAGTATCATCGAGACTGAGGCAGCGTAAGGCCGTCAGCCTGTTGAGATGGACCAGCCCCGTGTCCCGTGTTTCTGTTCCGTGGAGCCAAAGCAATCTTAAGCTGGCCATTGTCCTCAGGTGCGCCAAGCCGCGGTCGGTGACCCGGGTCCTTTCGAGAAACAACTCGGTCAGAGCGGTGAGATCCTTCAGCTGCTCCAAACCTGAATCGGCGATGGGCGTGTCCCGAAGATGAAGCATGCGGAGGCCTTTCAGGCCTTTCAAGTGAGCCAGGCCGGCGTCGGAAATATGGGTCTTATCGAGACGGAGAATCTGGAGGCCTTGCAGATCCTCTAAATGTTTCAGACCGTCGCCCGTGATCCGCGTGCCTGCAAGCGAGAGCACTTTCAGGTTTTTCATCGACCGCAAGTGCTCACAACCTGCGTCAGTCAGACTCGTATTTGCCAGCGACAATCTTTCAAGGCTGGTCATTCCAGCCAATTCTGCAATCCCGGAATCAGTAATCTGGGTGCCATCGAGGTACAGCTCCCTGCAATTCGACTGATGCCTGAAATTCTCGAGCCCCCTGTCTGTGATGCGCGTGTGATCGAGATGGAGGGACCGTAGCGCCGGGAACCTACTCAGGCGCTCAAGGCCTGTGTCGGTGATTTGCGTATCCCCGAGAGAAAGCTCTTCCAGATTTACGAAGTCGCTAAGCACATCCAGCCCCACGTCAGTCACGAGAGTCTGATTGAGGTGCAGACGTTTCAGACCTGTCATAGCCTTTAGCGCCGCGACTCCACGATCCGTAATCTGGTTTCGGCCAAGATAAAGCGCTTGCAGATTTTTCAGGGTTGCCAGACGTTGCAGCCCTTCGTCGGTAATGCGAGTCTCCTCGAGCCCTAGAGCCAGCAGTTTCCTTGATCGGATTAGTTTTGGCAGGCTGGTGTCGGTGATCTGCGTCTTGTCGAGGTAAAGTGTTTCGATCCCGGGCAGCAATGTGATCGTGGCGAAACTTTCGTCCGTGAGGGGCCGACCTGACATACGAATGTACGGCACATCAGCAAATGCAAGCCCCACCCATTGACCGATGGGCGAGTGAAGCAGCCAGGATGGTCCACCTGGTTTGTTTTGAAATTCCCCCGCAAGGCGTTCAATCTCGCGAATCGCGGCGCCATTTCGATGAATTCGAACGCCGATCCACAAGGCACCGCCCACGCTGACGAGCACCAGAATCGCCACGAACATCCGCAGGGAAATCGGAATCCATCGCCGAGGACGCGGCGGCTTGGTTGCCGTGGGGTCGGGACTGAGAATTTCCGGACTGGCCATACCCCAAGTCTATCCCTGCGACATGCGCAATTGAATCCCAGTCATTTTTTGAGGAATCTGGCACTGCTTTCCGTGATCGTGGCAGGCACACTGCGTGTCGCGTCCGCAGCATCGCTGCGAAACCGATGCAGACGGTACACTGGGAGTCTGTGAACTCATAGAGGGCGGCCTTCAGTCCACACGAAAACTCGTGCCACGGGGACTGAAGTCCCCCCTGCGTTTTCTCAAATCCGAAATCCGAAATCCCAATTCCGAAATCGCCTTCCATGACTCGTGTTACCGAACAGTTCGATTTTTCCCGAAAATTCCTCGCCGGGGGCGTTTCGGCGTCGACGCGCGTCAACCGGGCTCTGGGGCATCCGCTCTATTTCGACCGCGCTGCGGGTTGCCGGGTGTGGGACCTCGACGGCCGCGAATATCTCGACCTCTGCTGCAGCCACGGCGCGACCCTTCTGGGGCATGGCGACCCGCGCGTGCGCGAGGCGGTCGAATGGGTGCTGGACCGCGGCGCGGCGTGTTCGTACGAAAACGAGCTGCACGGCCAGCTCGCCGAGCTGCTCTGTAAGACAATTCCATGTTGCGAGCGCATCCGCTTCACCGGTTCGGGAACCGAAGCCACGATGCACTGCCTGCGCCTGGCGCGGGCCTGCACCGGCCGGTCAAAGATTCTGAAAATCGAGGGGCACTTTCACGGCTATCACGACCAGGTCATGTTCTCGATCGGCACGCCAGCCGATCAACTGGCCGAGGAATCGGCCCCGGCGCGGTATCCCGGCTCGGCGGGGATCGCTCCCGGCCTCGAGCAGCACCTGGTTCTCGTCCCCTACAACCGCACCGACCTCCTCGAGCGGGCCTTCAAGCAGCATGGCAAGGAACTCGCGGCCTTGATCTGCGAGCCGGTCTATTACAACGCCGGTTGCGTCGTGCCGACTTCTGAATTTCTGGCGGCGATGCGTCGCCTGACGCGCGAATACGGGGCCTTGCTGATCTTCGATGAAGTCCTCAGTGCGTTCCGCATGGCCCCAGGCGGCGCGCAGGAGTATCTGCAAATCACCCCCGACCTGTGCACGCTTGGCAAAGCCGTTGGCGGCGGATTTCCGCTCAGCGTCTTCGGTGGCCGGCACGACGTGATGCAGCACCTGATGCCCGAAGGAACCTGTCAGCACAGCGGCACGTACAACGGCCACCCCGTCTCCGTCGCTGCCGGCCTCGCCGCCGTCACGGCGTATCGGCAACCGGGTTTCTACGAGCGCATCAATGCCGTCGCCGAGCGGCTCTACTCAGGCTTGAACCAATTGCTCGCGCGGCATGGAATTCCCGGACGCGTCCAGGGACTGGGCGCCCGGTTCGGCATCTATTTCGGCGTCACCCGCGAGGTCCACAACTACCGCGACGCTGTCCGTCACGACCGCCAGAAAATGCTGCAATTCGTCGCCGCGGCGATTGCCCACGGCGTGTACTTTCACGACTATGGCGGCGCCGCATGCCACCACGGCTTTTGTGCGGCCATGACCGATGCCGACGTCGACGAAACCCTGACCCGTCTCGACGACGCGATGCGGGTCATGAATCCGTGAGGGAGTGCAATTCCGTCAGCGAACCGGCGGGTTCGATGACCTGGCAGTCTCTTCCAGAAACAGATACAGCGGGCGGTATTCCCACGGCGTGCCGGTTTCTTCGTGCAACTGTTTGAGCCGCGCGATGTATTTCTCCGACAGCGCTTCCCCTTTGCCCGCATAGTTGGGGTCGCAGAAAAAGATCCGGCAACCCAGGGGCCGCCGTTCGCGGGCCGTACACAGGCCGTTGATCTGGAACGGGCAGCCTTTCTCGTCGACCGTCGAGTTTTCCGGCAGGCCCGGCTCGACGAGCAGATCGGCCTCGGTGCGCGACAGGAACAGCGTATGCCCGTATTCCAGGAACCGGCAGCAGCGGCCGCTCAGTTCGCAGACCGGCGAGGCGGCGGCGATGTCCTTCGCCAGGTCGTCGTAGATCGCCAGCAGCCCTTCGCGCACGGGAGTCATACGAGTCGACTCATAATGGGATGACGGCGGCCTGCGTCTCGATCTGCTCCAGCGTGTAAAGCTGGCCGTGTCCCGCACCGGGGCAAACGTGTTCTACCCCTTTCCACGCTCGGGGGGATGAGATATTCGAGTTCCAGAAGGGCCACGTCCGGCATTGCTGCGGACGAACCGGATAGATCGTGCATCGACGCTCTTTGGTGTGCAGAAACGTGCAGTCCCCGTTGGCGAATTCCTTGAGGCTCACTCGATTGCCGACGCGCCGCGCGTGTTCGGTCTTCACTTCGTCGAGCGGCTTCCCCAGGAAGCCGGCGATCTGGACAAGCTCTTCGTCGTTGACCCAGACGTAACCCTCGGGCCCGGAGCAGCAGTTGCCGCACTGCGTGCACTGAAACCGCAGGCCGTCTTTGTACCATTTCTCGTCGCTCATGAACGGTATTGTAGGTTGCGCCCCACCTGACCCGCAACGCGCCGTTCGTGTGACTTCTCAGACCAGGTCGATTCGGATCGTTTAACCGCGACCTGCAGAACATTCCTGGAAGTCGGCGCAGTCCGACTTCGTCAGGAATGTTCGGAGGGGAGAGCGCGTCCGCTTCGTGACACGCGCTCCCCTGCGGATATTGCTGAAAACGTCCACAATGTAAGCGGATCGGCGTCTCGAAGCATCGCTTCCGTACGAAGCGAGTCATGCGGCTTAGGCGTTTTCAGCAATCTCCTCCGGGTCGCGGTTAAACGCAATACCGTTCGGCGAAGAGCAGATGTTCAGGAGTCTGCCCGTAAGCCGGAAAAGGCTGGCAAGCTGGAGATTCAATCTGGGTAAGTTGCGATCCTCAAAATCCCTTCGCCGAACGGTATTGC
>JACQFH010000169.1 GCA_016200145.1 Planctomycetia bacterium
ACGAGCATCTCGTCGGTGCGGACGTCGAACTCGATGATCCGCGGGTCTTCCAGTTGCAAGCTCATTTACCGTCCCCGGATGCCGTGATATTCCAGCGGGAATTCGTAATCTTTGCGGAGCGCGTGGCCGACCCAGTCTTCGGCGCACAGAATGCGGTGCAGGTTGGGATGGCCCGTGAAATTAATCCCCACGAGGTCATAGGCCTCCCGCTCGTGCCAGTCGGCGATCGCCCACACGCCGGCGACCGACGGCACGTCGGGCAATCGGCCGGCTTCGTCGGATTCCCAGCGCGGCAGCTTCACTTTGACGACCAGCGAATGCCGGTGCGTGTAACTGTACAGATGGTAGACGACTTCCACGTGTGGTTCGTGGCCGAACTTGGCGGCCTTCTTGGCGTCGGTCTCGAGATAGTCGACGCCGCACAGGTTGTTGAGGGCGTCAAAAACCAGGGATGGCTCGGATTTCAGATACTGCGCCACTTCAACGATTGCCGCAGAGGCCACTTCCACCCACGGATCAATGGCTTCCAGGTTCGCTCCGGTGATCTTGTCGCCAAACCTGGCAACCAGTTGCTGGTGAATCTCGGCGGTCGTCATGCCCAGGGCTTTCAGGAACTCGAAGAATTGAGGGAAACTGCTGAAGCGACGCAGCCTAGGCCACCGGCTCGAGCTTGCGATCGGTGGACGCGACGGCTGTGATCGGGGGACGCGCTGCGGCGCCGCGCTGCGCCTTGTTCTGGGTCATTGCCCGTACCCAGTCGAGATCGCCTCGCTTCCAGACGTAGGCAAACCCCACCAGCAGCACGCCGAAGAAGACCAGGATGTCTGCCAGCCCCGTGAGCGCCATCGTATGGGCCGTCCCCTGCGAGATGACGTTCGCGCTGTCAGCCGCCAGCGACCCCGCGGGCTGGTTGAGCAGCTTGGCGCTCAACTCGGTGCGGGCCTCGTGCGTCAGCCGCGCGTCGAGCAACTGCGTCGATTCGCCGTACACTGCCGCCCAGGGAAAGAAGAACGCCACTTCGACGTCGAAGATGATGAACAATAGCGCCACCACGTAGAACCGCAGGTCAAACTGCACGTAGCTAGAACCGATCGTCGGCTCGCCGCACTCGTAGGCGGTCAGCTTCTGGCTGGTGGGATTGGCGGGGCGGACGAACAGACCGATCACCAGGGGCGCCAGCAGAAACGCCACGCCCAGCACTGTGAACAGCAGAAAATGCCCCACCAGGTCTGTCATCGCTTGCCCCGAATCGTATTACTTGCCCGCCGCAGGCCCGCATGCCGGGCGCCGTGCCGCAGGAACCAGGTTTGCTATTCCACGTCGGTATCGCTGTCGTCCGGCAGTCCATCCGAGGCCGAACCCGCCAGCAGCGACTGCCGTCCGGCGAACCCCGCTTCGAGCTCGTGCCAGTGCCCCACTTCCTCTTCGCCGAGCAGCCAGCACAGATAGACTTCTCGCCCGTCCACCAGCGACCGGAAATCGACCAGCCCGCGGCTGATGTCCTTGAGCTCGACCCCCAGGTTTTCCAGCTCGTCGATGAACTCCTGGAGCCGGGCGATTTCCCGATCGAGCTCTTCTTCGACCTGGGCCAGTTCTTCGCCGTACAGGTCTTGCGCACCGCGAGACTGCGACGAGCGCGAATCGCGGATCTGATCGAGCCGCGATTTTCGCTCACTGACTGCGGCGTATTTCGCGACGATGTCGGCGACGATGGCGCGCACCAGCGGCAGCGCATTGTTCGCCTCTTCAATCGTGAAGTACTTCTTGTTTTCGCCGTCCGCCATGATGTGTCCTCCCGCTGCAATTCGCTGCCTGGGCCCCTGCTGACGGGCATTCACTGCGGCGTATGTTCGAACGGACTTGGTTCCCCTTTGACCCACACCGGCTCAAACAGCGCTTTCGATTCGGCCACTGCGGTCGGATTCAGCGTCGTCTGTCCCCAGGCCGTCTCGAGGGGCAGCTTCGCATAATCGACGATGCACCCGTCGCGGCTGTAGCAACTCAGATCGAAATTCGACCCCATGAAGATGCAGTCCACGGGACACGGCTCGACGCACAGCGCGCAAAACATGCACTTCGTGTAATCGATCGTAAAGCCGTTGAGGCGAAAACCCTTGCCGACGGCGGATTTTTCTTTGTCGATGTAGATGCAGTCGACGGGGCAGGCTACCGCACACTTGTCGCAGCCGATGCACGTGGTCAGATCGTAACGGTGGAAACCCCGGTAACGGGCCTTCACGGGGACGGGGACTTCGGGGTATTCGTAGATTTGCGTAAACGCCTTACGCTGGTACGTCTTACCCATCGTGACCAGCGTCACCCACATCCCCTGCGCGACGGTTTTGATTGCGTACCAGACGTTCCGAAACCATTCGCCCATGACGCCCTCAACGGGGGGAAAATCGACCCGAACTCCGCAGCGATTCATGCCGCTGTTCGAAATTATAGGGAACACGGGGCCGGTCGCAAGGGAGCCGGTTTTTCACCGCGCGGCGAATTCCCGCCCGTGGGAAACAGATTCGTTGCCAATGCTGCCGGCATCGGCGCAGATTGATGCATCGGTCGAGGCCGAGCCTTGGGCCGAGTAGGTCCCGCCTGCCGGGCGGGACCTGACAACCGGCGGCTCGGACGGCGAACCCGCCCATCAAACCGCATCATCGACGCTGCGCCATCCGAATCGCGCAATTGCAATCGAGCTCCAGGCGAAGGCGGGGCCGGAGAGCGACAGGATCAGGGCTCCGGCAAAGCGACAGGTTTATTGCCAGACCTTCGGAAGTCTACGGACGGCCGCCAGTTCGGCACAAGCGCCACCGCAGATGATCGTCAAGAATTCACGGGTTGCGAGCGGGTTCCGTCCAATCCCGGTGGGACGGTTGATACCACGGCGGCACCGGCCGGCCGGACAGTGTTTCCAGAACAACCTGACACATTACGTTTCAAAACGGCACAATATTCGACAAATACCGCGTATTTACGACACTCGCGGATAGCGCCGTTTTGTCGTTTGACACCCGTTTAGACACCCGGTAGGCTTGGATCTCAAAGAACGACGCACGCGACGTTGAGACCGCCGCGTGCGTCAGCAACACCAAGTCTTTACCCGAGGTGCCGCGTGAAACAGTCTATCAAAAGGCGGAGAGTTACGAAGCCTGAGAAGCCGCGTAAGGACTTCCCCCTGTTCCCGCACGCGACCGGGCGGTGGGCTAAGAAGATTCGCGGCAGGTTTCGATACTTTGGCACCTGGGCCGACGATCTGAAGGGCGAACGCGCGATCCTCAAATGGCTGGACGAACGCGACGACCTGCTCGCCGGTCGCGAACCCAGGCCCAAAGGCGACGCCGCGGGTCCCACGGTCAAGTTCGTCTGCGATTCGTACCTGACGCACAAAGAGCAGCAGCGGGACAACGGCGAAATGCAACCCCGCAGCTTCGTCGAAGTCTACAAATCGTGCCTGCGAATTACGGCCGCCTTCGGGCGTGGCCGGCTGATTGCCGATCTCCGTCCGGACGACTTCAGACAACTCCGTAAGGCACTCTCGAAGATTCGCGGTCCCGGTTCGCTGGGGAATGAGATCCAGCGAATTCGCAGCGTCTTCAAATTCGCCTTCGACGAGGGGATTGTCGAAACCCCGGTCAGGTTCGGCGAAGGGTTTAATAAGCCCACCCGGAAGGTGGTGCGGATCGCCCGTGCGAAAAAGGGGAGACGAGACCTTCAGGCAGACCAGGTCCGGGCGATCATCGATGAGGCGGGCATTCCGCTCAAGGCGATGGTGTTGTTGGCCGTCAATTGCGGCTTCGGCAACACCGATTGCGGAACGCTGACCTTCTCTGCACTCGACCTGAAAGGCGGGTGGGTCGACTACAGCCGCCCGAAAACTGGGGCGCCTCGGCGCGCGAAGTTGTGGCCGGAGACGGTTCTGGCACTTCGGACGTCAATCGCCAAGCGCCCGGAACCGAAGGACAAGGCCGACGCCAAACTGGTGTTCATTACATCCCACGGGGCCGCCTGGGCAAAACCGATAGGCAGCAACGATCCGGTCGGAGCCTTGTTCGGCCGGTTGCTGCGGGATCTCGACTTTCACCGCGACGGCATCGGTTTCTACAGCCTGCGCCGCACGTTTCGTACTGTGGCCGATCAGGTCCGCGACACACACGCCATCGATCTTGTGATGGGGCACGCGTCGGCTGCCGACGACATGGGGGCGCTGTACACCCAGAACATCGGCGACGAGCGCCTGGAGGCGATCGCCGCACATGTCCGCACGTGGCTGTTCCCTGCCGCAAAGAAACGGGTAAAATAAGTGCATCGGGTAGACGACTGATCCTCGTCGAACGGCCTGTGGCATGACGTGCGGTAATCTATCTCCCGCGCTCTGCCACGGGCCGGCCTGACTTCTGAGGAGATAGAGCCGTGGCGAGCGAAATTGAACGGATTGACACTTTGCTGAGCCGGTGCCATCGGTTGCGAAACGAGTGGATCACCGAAGAACTCGGGGATTCCGTCGTCGCTAGTTTTGTTCGCAACATTGCGCGGAACTCGGCCGCCAATATTGTGCAACGAATGATTGCTCCTGATGATTGTTTTCCGAGAACGGCGATTCCACGGCTCTGGAATTCAATGCGATCGCTCGGCGGCGCTGTGCCTGAGGAACCGCGGTCCGTTAATTCCGATGCGGATGGACTTAGGGCACTGGACACTGCCGTATTATGGCTGACGACGAAGCGAGCATGGTTGCAACCGGCCACGCCGGTGAAGTCGGCTGTTGATTCCGAACGGGATAGCGACAAAAAAAGAAATCAGCCGTTTGGCCCAATGTATATCGGCAGACATGGTTCATTCCGGCTTATGGCCGTTATGACCGATCTGGATGCGCAAATGGTGAAGCCCGACGATGTGGCCGATGTTGAATTCACTGTTTGCGATGAAAGAGACCAAGATACAGAACTGTTTCGTGGCCGCCTTCCAGTGAAGGAGACGGTACTGTCGGTGCCTGAAACGAACTGCTGGAATGGGGACGGTGGATATGGCGGCTATAATTTTCGCTGGGACGTGCCGGCAAAAACTTTCCCCAATCCGAAGATTCCATACCTCCTGAGGTTCATAGTGACGCTAAAGTCAGGAATGATTTCCAGTGGGCTTGCGTTCCGCATTCGTGCAACCGACCCCCCTATACACACCAACCCGGAAGTGGTGGTTGACGGCCCAATTCCACCGAAATCCATTCAGTGGAATGGGCGTCTGCATCCGATTCCCCCAACTCCCTGGCAACTTGCCAACTATATGTGGCACCGCGACAAGGCTGCGGAAACCGACGTCTGTCTTGCCGTATGGAATGACCAGGTTAAGAGCTCAACTCTCAAGACGAATATTAGTCGGGCCAACGACGCACTGCGGAAAGCCCGAGTCCCGAGAATATTGCGGCAAGAGAACGGGTGGGTTATTTGGAAGATGTTGCAGTAATTCAAAACCGTTACCAATCTGTAACCGTTTGGTAACCGCGCGATTTCTAGGATCGAACCAGGCGCACAACGATGTGCGATGGAGAACGATCCATGAACAATTCGCAAAATTCCGCCGTCCGGCAAATCGCCGAACGCATCCCTGATGCCGAGGAACTGCGGGAACGGCTCGCGCAAAATCTTGAAGAGCGCGATTTTCTTCGGCGGCTGATTCGCGTCGCCGAGCATAAGGACAGGCTGGAACCGGGCCGGGAGGCGTCCCATGCCTGATTCAGGCCAAGGCCGGCCGGTATCCAGTTCTGTCGCTTCTTATCTCACGCCCCCGCAACTGGCGGAAATCTACGGCGTCAAACCGGCCAAGATCCTCGCCTGGATTTCAAGCGGCGAATTGGCGGCGCTCAATCTCGCGGCGCCGGGGACGTCTCGGCCGCGGTACAGGATCTCGCCAGAAGCGATCTCGCAATTCGAGAGGCGGCGATCCGCAGGACCGCTGCCCAAGCAGATCAGGCGCCGCAGGCCAGCGACCATCAAGGATTTTGTGTGAGGGGGGCACTTCGGATGACCCGCAACATCATCGTGGACATGGGAGTTGCGTGATGGTGCACGACAACTCGACGTTTTTGGAGTCGCTGGCGCTCGTCGGGGCGGGGATCAGTGTCATTCCCACCGGCCCGAATAAGGAACCCGCTTGGGACCTCTTGCCCCGCGATGAGAATGATCTCGCGAAGCCGACGTGGAAACCGTTTCAACGGCGCCTTGCCGATTGTTGACGGCGTTTCAAAGCGGCGGCGCTGGGCGAGTGTCGCGGCGGTCGAATGTGGCGGCGCACAAGCGAGCATCTCTGGAAGTCGAGAAGATGGAGGCTATAGCC
>JACQFH010000170.1 GCA_016200145.1 Planctomycetia bacterium
CCCCGTGGGGGAATCGTCGAGAAAAACCGACTCGCTCGCGCAGCCCCGGCACCCCGTATGTCACTCATCCTCTTCCTTGTGCTTGACGGCGGCCGCGACGATTTTGGCCTGCTCGTGCGAGGGGACCGTTTCGTAGTGGCTGAATTCCATCGTGAACGAGCCGCGGCCACCCGTCATACTCTGCAGTGAGCGGGCATAGGTCGTCACCTCCGACAGCGGCGCCTTGGCGATAATCGTCTGGTAGCCGCCCCCGGCCGTGTCCATGCCTTCGACCCGTCCCCGCCGGCCGTTGAGGTCGCTGGTAATGTCGCCGAACTTGTCGCCAGGAATCGTGATCTCGACCTTGACGATCGGCTCGAGGAGGACTGGCTTGGCGAGCGAGAATTCCTGCTTGAAGCACATGCTGCCGGCGGTCTTGAACGCGTTTTCGTTGCTGTCGACCGGGTGATCTTTCCCGAAAAACAGCTCGACGCACACGTCCTGCACCTGGTAGCCGGCGATGACCCCTTTTTCGATCCGGTCGAGAATTCCTTTCTCGACGGCGGGAATGAACTGATTGGGGACCGAACCGCCGGAAACGCGGTCGATGAACACGTAGTTGATTTCCGGGTGGTAGTGGAATCGCCGCAAACTTTCGAAGCGGTCCTTCGTGCAGTATTCCTCCATGTTCAATCCCTGCGGCAGATGCGAGACGCGCAGGTGCACTTCGCCGAACTGCCCTGCCCCGCCCGTCTGCTTCTTGTGCCGGTACATTCCTTCGTGGGCGCCGTTCACCGTTTCACGGTAGGGGATTTTGGGGGTGTGGGTCAGTACGTCGACCTTGTCGCGGCGGTGCAGCCGCTCTTCGATGATCTTCAGGTGCAGATCACTCATCCCGCGCATCACCATCTCGTGGGTCTGCGCCTCGCGCGTGTTGTGAAACGTCTGGTCTTCTTCCTCGATCTTGTGCAGCGCGCCCGAGATCTTCGTCTGGTCGTTGCGGCTCTTGGGTTCGACAGCCAGGCCGATCATCGGCATGGGAAACTTAAGGGGCGGCATCGTCAGCACGCCCGCCTTGCCATCGGTGAGGGTGTCGCCCACCTGCAGGTCTTCCATCTTGATGAGGGCGATGATATCGCCTGCCGAGGCGCTGTCGATTGGCAACTGCTGCCCTCCCTGAATGCGGAACAGGTTGCTGACCTTGAGCGATTTGCCGGTACGCGAAGAAATCACCGTGCCTTCCTTGGCGATCTTGCCCGAAAAGATGCGAACGTACGACATCCGCGACACGAAGGGATCGATGCGAGTCTTGAAAACCTGAGCCACGAGCGGGGCGTCTTCGGTCTCCTGGATGGGCACCGCTTCTCCCGCGGCGTTCGTCGCCTTGTGCGGGATGTCGGCCGCGGTCAGGCCGTCTTCGGCGACGGCCGTCATAAACTCAGGCACGCCGACGCCCGTCCTCGAGGACAGGCAGAAAATGGGAATCAGCGTGCCGACGGCAATCGCGTGCTCGATGCCGTGCGCGATTTCTTCGTCGGTGAACTCCGCGCCTTCGAGGTAGCGCTCCATCAGCTTCTCGTCGGCATCGACGATGGCGTCCATCAGCGACTGTGTGACGTCGGCCGGCTGAATGGGCATTCCCGGGGGCGCCGTATCGGGTACATGCAGCGTGCTGACGACTCCGGTGAAGCCCGCCCCCAGCCCGCTGGGAACGTTCATCAGCACGCATTTTTTGCCAAACGTCTCCTGGATCGCGGAGATCAGTTCCGGAAAGCGGATATTTTCGAGATCGAGCTTGTTAATCACGATGATCCGCCCGAGTTCTGCGTCTCCCGCCAGGGTGAAGACTTTGCGCGTGTTGACCTCGATGCCCGCCGTCGCACTGATCACGATGACCGCCGTCTCGACGCTGCGGAGCGCACCAATCGCCTGGCCGATGAAGTCGGGATACCCCGGAGTATCGACGACAGTAAAGGCCTTGCCGCCGTGGGTGAAGTACACGAAGCTCGACGAGATCGTGTACTTGTGCTGCTTTTCCTCTTCGTCGAAGTCGAGCACGCTCGAACCGTCGTCGACCGAGCCGGCCCGCGAGACCGCGCCGGACTTGAACAGCATCAGATCGGCCAGCGTCGTCTTGCCGACGGCGCCGTGCCCCACCAGCGCAATATTGCGAACGTCTTCCACGTGAGTCTTGGCCATCGTGCTTCACCGTCTCCCTGAACAGAGTGGATGATCCAGATGTGCGACACAACACGCGACGAGCCGTTTTGGAATTCGTCTATCCTACGGCAGCCGCTACATTTTCGCCACTTCACGGGCTGGCGGCTCACTTCGTGAGCTTCCACCCCTCCGAGCTCACCTCCAGCCCGCTGTGGCCGGCGTGCTCGTCGTAGACGGCGTGCATGTCTTCGATCGAATCGAAGAATCCGACGATGAAGGCCGCGCTGAACGTCTCGCCGACCCGCACCGGGCGGCCGCCGAATTCTTCGATCAGGCAGACGTAGCCGCGCTGGTGGCACCAGGCCTCTGAGACGGCGTCGGGTTTCAGGGTCATGCCGGCCAGCCACGGACCGGCTTTGCCGGTCTGCGGATCGCGCAGGTGATAGGCGCGGATAAACCGGCGGGGAAGTTTATCGCGCCCGCGCGTGTAGTTGAATTTCTCATCCGGAGCGAAGTTCTCGAAGAATTCCGACGACGGGATTTTGCCTTCCCCTTCGCGATAACTCAAATAGACTTCGCTGAACGTGTCTCCCTTGGTGTGCTTGATGTGGCCGGGCATGTCGATCCGCAGGAACATGGCGTCGCTGCTGTTGACGGCCGAGATGCGGTCGCTGGCCACGAAGTACCGCTTGCCGTGCGGAAACACGAGTTTCTGGTCCCAGACCGAGCCGGTCTTCTTGCCGGGCGCAGCGGTCTTGTATTGAAACTGCTGGGTGACGGCGACGAAGTCCTTGCCGGCAATCACGCGCGGTTCGAGCTTTCTGGCGCGCGTGCAGATCTGCGGCCCTTCGATCGATCGCTTCGGGGTCTTGCCGTGGTAGGCGTTGCCGAACTCGTAGACCAGCTCTTTGTCGAGGTCTTTGCGATACGCCTCGTCGGAACCAGGCTCCATGATCCAGTCGACGATGTCGAGCCCGTAACCGGCATCGCGAAAACCGGTTTTCTTATCGACAAAGGACTGGGCCGCGATGCCCGTGACGTAACCTTCTTTGCGGATCGTGGCGTCAAGCTGCGGCAGCGTGATCTTGATTTCCGCTTCGGTCTCGGTGAACCGGTCGTCGGCGCGTGCGGCTGCTATTGAGGCAACGACAATCCAGAGGCAACCGATCGCAATGCGGTGGGACATGATTCGGGATCCGATAATCTGAGGGTCAGAATGGCGTCATTGGCCAGGCATTTCCGCCAGAATAGGGATGCCGCCAAAACGCGGCAACCCACTGCAGCCATTCGGCGGCGCGCTTAAGTAGGTCAGGCTGGAATGCCTGACTTACGTGAGGCGGGCGCCATACTGCTCGGTGTAGTACCGGCGGTACTCGCCTGATTTGACGCGCGACACCCAGCCGGAGTTGGCCCGGTACCAGTCGATCGTGGAACGCAGGCCCTCGCTGAATGTGACTTCGGGATTCCAGCCCAGCTCACGCTCGGCTTTGGAACAGTCGATCGCGTAACGCAGGTCGTGACCCGGGCGGTCGGCGACGTATCGGATCAGCGTTTTGGGTTTCTCGAGCAATTCAAGCAGCAAATGCGTGATTTCCAGGTTTGTTTTTTCGCAGCGGCCGCCGAAATTGTACACCTCGCCGACTTTGCCGCGCCGCAACGCGGCGTCGATCCCGCGGCAATGATCGCTGACGTGAATCCAATCGCGCACGTTCTGTCCCGATCCGTAGACCGGAACCTGTTCGTTGGCGAGCAGGTTGGTGATGAACAGGGGCAGTAGCTTTTCCGGAAACTGATACGGCCCGTAGTTGTTCGAGCAACGGGTGATGATCGCCGGGAAATGGAACGAATGGTGGTAGGCATGCACCAGCATGTCGGCCGCGGCCTTCGAGGCCGAATACGGGCTGTTGGGCGCGAGGGGCGTTTCTTCCGTAAAAAGGCCCGTGGGGCCGAGGCTGCCGTAGACTTCGTCTGTCGAGACCTGTACGTACCGCGGCACCTTCGCCTCGCGGCAGGCGTCGAGGAGCACCTGCGTCCCGACGACGTTGGTTCTCACGAACGGCCCCGAATCGAGCAGGCTGCGATCGACGTGGCTCTCGGCTGCGAAGTTCACGACGGCATCAAACGGATTGCCGGCCAGCAGTCGCATCACCAGATCACGGTCGGCGATGTCGCCCTTGTGAAATTCATAGCGCGCGTGCCGCTCGATTTCGGCAAGGTTCTCGACATTGCCGGCGTAGGTCAGCGCATCGAGGTTGACGATCGTCACGTCGTCGTACGTCGCCAGTTGCCGTCGGATGAACTCCGACCCGATGAATCCGCAACCTCCGGTGACGAGTATTCGTTGCATGTGTGTTCTATCGCACAAGTGATCGCAGGTAGTTGCCGTACGCGTTCTTCAGGTTCGAGGCCAGCTTGAGCAGATCGTCGGCCGAGATGAAGCCCATGCGGAACGCGCATTCTTCGATGCAGCCGATCTTCATTCCCTGCCGCGATTCGACGATCTCGACGAAATTGGCCGCCTGGATCAGCGACTCGGGGGTTCCCGTGTCGAGCCAGGCGAATCCTCGCCCGCACGACTGCACGCGCAGTTGTTTGCGGCGCATGTATTCGCGGTTGACGTCGGTGATCTCCAGCTCGCCGCGCGGCGAGGGCTTCAGGTTCGCGGCAATGTCGACGACCTGGTTGTCGTAGAAGTACAGTCCGGTGACGGCGAGGTTCGATTTGGGCTGTGCCGGCTTCTCTTCGATCGAAATCGCGCGGCCGGAGTCATCCAGCTCGACGACGCCGTACGCCTGGGGGTTGCTGACGTTGTACGCGAAGACGGTGGCGCCTTCGGCCTCGCCCGCCGCACGGCGCAGCAGTTCCTGCAGCCCCGAACCGTAGAAGATGTTGTCGCCCAGCACGAGCGCCGAGTGATCGCGGCCGACAAATTCCTTGCCGATGATAAACGCTTGGGCGAGGCCGCCGGGATTCGGCTGTACGGCGTATCGGATTGACATTCCCAGTTGCGAGCCGCTTCCCAGTACGCGCTCGAAGTTTCCAATGTCGTGCGGCGTCGAAATCAGCAGCACGTCGCGGATGCCGGCCAGCATCAGCGTCGACAGCGGGTAATAGACCATCGGCTTGTCGTAGATCGGCAAGAGCTGCTTGCTGACGGCCAGAGTGACGGGATACAAGCGCGATCCGGAACCCCCCGCGAGGATGATTCCCTTCTGACAGACAGGTGCGCTCATGCTGATCCCTTGCCGAAAGTGGGCCGCCCGGACGATGCTGCGGCCCGTGCGACCGGAATGGTAATCAGTGAGCGGAAATCGTACCAGCCCGCATTGCCTGCAGGGCGGCGGGACCTACCTAGATCTTTTCGACCTGGCAGTCGTCGATCTGGACGGTGGCGCCCTGCTGCAGAAAGCGGACGGCGACAAGCAGCCGCGTCTCGCCGCGGCGCTGGACAACGATGCCTTCCTGCCCTTCCAACGGCCCTGAACGGACACGCACCCGCGCGCCGGGTTCCAGTCGGGCTTCGGGAGTGATCGGTGCGCCGGTTGCGATAAGTCGGCGCAATTGCCGCAGGTCGGCGGCCAATTCGGCGCCGTCGTTGACTACGAGATCTCGCGAGATGCAGTTGGTGGTCAGCGCCTGGTAGCGCTGCTGGGCATCGCCGTACAGGAAGACGTAATTCGCGAACAGCGGCACAAACGAGGTTGTAATCCGGCCTTTGGGTGTCCGCCCGCGCTTTTCGATGATCGGCCCGTAATGAGCGATGTCGAGCGCCCGCAGCCGGCGCATCAGCTCTTTCTCACACCGCGAACGAGTGTACAGGGCCCACCAGCAGCGCTCGTCGTCGGTCGTCCAGTCGGTCCGGTCGAGCAGGTCGTGCGGGTAGAGATCGGGTTCAGCGTCGAGAATCGGCATGGCGGGTCCTGATCCGTGGCGAAAGGCCAACTCCTCTCCTAACGACAACCATAGCCCGATGGATGCAATCGAGCCGCTACGCTGTCATGCGAAACAGGCCGATCCATTCTGATTATACCGTCGGAACGGGTCGTAGTGGAGTTCAGATTCCCGGTCGGACGTCGCGGCCCAGAAGCTGAGGCGACGAGGGGAGGTCGCTGTGGCCCATCAGGTACTTGTCGACGCCGACGGCCGCTTCCCGGCCTTCCCAGATGGCCCACACAATCAGCGACTGGCCACGGCGGGCATCCCCCGCGGCGAAGATGCCGGGCACGCTCGACATATAGTTTTCGTCGGCCTGGATATTGCCGCGCGGGTCGAGCTCGACACCGAGCTGCTCCACCAGGCCCTTCTTGTCGGGGCCGAGAAAACCCATCGCCAGCAGGACCAGCTCGGCATCGAGCGTGAACTCGCTGCCGGGAACTTCTTTCATCGCCGGGCGGCCATTGTCTGATCCCCATTCGAGGCGTACAGCGTGCAGCTTTTCGACCGCACCGTTCGTGCCGGTGAATTTCTTGGTCGCCACGCTCCAGTCGCGATCGCCCCCTTCGTCGTGAGCGCTCGACTTGCGCAAGATGGTGGGCCAGTAAGGCCAGGGCATCGTCTCGTCGCGTCCTTTGGGGGGCTTGGGGAGCAGCTCGAGCTGCACGACCGATTTGCAGCCGTGGCGGTGTACGGTTCCCAGGCAGTCGGCCCCGGTGTCGCCGCCGCCGATGATCACAACGTGCTTCCCTTTGGCCGAGATGAACTGCTCGTCGGTAATGCGGTCGCCTTCGCAGCGTTTATTCTGCAGCGGCAGAAACTCCATCGCGTAGTAGACCCCCTTGAGCTCGCGGCCGGGCACAGGCAGGTCGCGTGGCACGGTCGAGCCGGCGGCCACGACGATGGCGTCGAACTGCGATTTCAGGTCGGCGGCCGAGACGTTCTGGCCGATATTCGAATTGGGTTTGAAGACGACGCCCTCGGCTTCCAGGATCGCGATGCGGCGATCGAGAACGCGCTTCTCCATCTTGAATTCAGGGATCCCGTAGCGGAGCAGACCGCCGATGCGGTCAGCCCGTTCAAAGACAGTGACGAGATGGCCAGCCCGGTTGAGCTGCTGGGCGGCGGCGAGCCCCGCGGGGCCTGACCCGATGATCGCCACTGTCTTGCCGGTCCTTCGCGCCGGAGGCTCGGGAACGATCCAACCTTCTGCGAAGGCCCGCTCGACGATCGAATTCTCGATGTTCTTGATCGTGACCGGCGGCTCGTTGATGCCCAGCACGCACGCTTCTTCACAAGGCGCCGGGCACAGCCGGCCGGTGAATTCCGGAAAGTTGTTGGTAGCGTGCAGACGGCGGATTGCTTCGCGCCATTGCCCGCGGTACACGAGGTCGTTCCAGTCGGGAATGATATTTCCCAGCGGACAGCCGGTGTGGCAGAACGGCACCCCACAGTCCATGCACCGCGCGCCCTGTTCCATCAGCTTCAGCTCGGGGAAGGGCTTATAGACCTCGTGCCAATCGGCGACCCGCTCGTCGACTGGCCGCCACTGCGGCGTCTCGCGCCCATATTCCAGAAATCCCGTCGGCTTACCCATGACCTGCCTTTGCAAAACGATACATCAATTCATTTACACCGACACGCTGGCTGGCGCGGTCCGTTCGGCCGGCTTGGCGGCGGTCTGTTTCTGGGCTTCGAGGACACGCCGGTAGTCGCGCGGATAGACTTTCACGAACTTGGACTGCAGCCGATCCCAGTTTTCGAGCACCCATTGCGCCCGTTCGCTGCCGGTCGCTTCGATGTGCCTGCGGAGCAGACCCTGAACCGCGTCGATGTCTTCATCGGAATCGAGCGGCACCAGATCGACCATCC
>JACQFH010000171.1 GCA_016200145.1 Planctomycetia bacterium
AGTTCTCCTTGTGAATCGGACAAGGGTCTGTCATGGTCGGGCGCAAATCTCATGCCGAACTCAACGCATTTGTGATTCCGGTTTTTTGGCAGCCTCTAAGCACATCACTTCTGTGGCACAAGCTCGACGCACACGAGGTCGCTGTCGCTGCGGGCGTAAACACAATTCCCGGCGTACGCCGGATGAGCCCAGATAGGCGCCCTTTCTTTGCGCTCGATGATATTCGTCCGTGACTGCTCGTGGCAGCCCGACGGATTCAGCCGCGCGAGGATCAGGTCTCCCTCATCATTCAGGAGAATCGCCCGGTCGCCGTCCCCCAGCCAGACGAGCGTTCCCTGCGGATTATGGCCGCGTGGGACCAGCTTGTGACCATCATCCCACAACTTGCGACTCGTCGCGAACTCGAAACAGGTCAGCCCGCGATCTTTGTCGATCGTGTAGACGTAGCCATCACGATACAGGGGCTGCGCCATCAAGCCGCGCAGGTTTCGGTTCTCCTCCCAGATCAGCTCGGCCTGATCGGGTTTTTTTCCCAGGCGAATGGCCTTCGAGCCGGCCCAATAGGCAGTGACGAACACGGTTGCATTGCGATAGATCGGCGTGGCGATCGAAACGCCGTACGTGATTTCGTAGGGGACGCTCCAGTATTCCTTACCCGTCGCGGGGTTGATCCCGAGGATGTGCAGCGGAGTCCAGGCAACGAGCTGAGGACCGGAAGGTGCCTCGATGACGATCGGCGTGGCATAGCCTGCCGGGTCGGTCGACGTTCTCCAGATTTCCTTTCCTGTAGTCCGCTCCAGCGCCATGACGCAGCCATTCTCTGCGCCGGGATGCAAAAATACGATCTCGTTCCAGATTACGGGGGATGCGGCCAGGCCCCACATGGGGATCTTCGCCCCCGCCTCGGCGACCAGGTCCCGCGACCAGACCGGCTTGCCCGTCGCGGCATCCAGGCACCAGGCGTGCCCCATCGCCCCCAGCGTGTAAACCTTGCCAGCATGGTTCGTCGGCGTGGCACGGGGGCCATTGCCGTAATCGAGCTTGCCATAGGCGACGGGGTAGTCGTGATGCCACAGCAGGCTGCCGTCCCGGACGTCAAAGCACAGCACGCGCTCGACTTCGCGCGGCTCGGTCTGGCGATCCATCACAAACCCGCGCCCGTCGACAACCGTGATGCCGCCGTATCCACCGCCGATCGGCTTCTTCCATTTGACCGGGAGCTTTCCGTTCGGCCAGGCATCGGGCAGTTTCGGGGCCTGCCACGATCCATCGCCGCGCGGCCCGCCCCAGCGCGGCCAGTCTTCGCCGCGTGCCGCGAGGCACGCGGCGAGAACCGTCAGCAACGCTGCGCAGGATCTCCCGACGGTTTTCCAGCCTGCCCGGTGCGGCAGGCGCCGGCGGTTTAACGTGTCTTCCATGCAAAGACCTTGTGTGTGCTCGACAGGTTGTGAAACGGGGTTTTGCATCCCGCCATTGTGCATACGCGCACGCTGTCGGCAAGGGACGGCGCGTCGCGAGATGCATCGTACCGTGCGAGCAACAGTTCAAGTGTCCCGCTCGCGCATTGCGTACGACCCGGTGAGACCCCTGCCGGCAGGGGTCTTGACGATTCCCACAGCACGGTTTCTAGCCACGCAAACCTGTTCACCTGCCGGACGAGCCGGTAGGGGTCGGATCGAGATGGGGCGCGATCGTGAAGATCCTGTGTGGCGCGGGTAAACTCTCGATGAGTGCGCGGGCGGGCGGCTTGTCTTGGGGCTTCGCGCGGCGTAGACTCCGCGCCACAGTTCGAACCACAGTCCGCTTCATTCGATTCGCGACCGTTTCATCACCGCTCGACTTCATTGCCGTACCAAGTTCATTGCCGCACCAGGGAGGAGCACCGCATGTTCTGCCGTTCTGCCACGATCGTGGGGGCCGTCGTTCTGGGAGTCATCGCGAGCCGCGGATCCGCGCAGGCTGAGGAGCCGCGCCGCGCGGGGCCAACGACGGCCTCGTCCGGCGCGGACGCCGAAGGATTCCTGCTCCCCAACGGCTGGCGGCTGACTCCCGCCGGCCGGCAGATCCCTCTCACCGATCTGCCCCTCAACATTCTGTGCTCTCCCGACGGGCGCTTCGCGTTCGTCGCCACCAGCGGCTACAACGCGCACGAGCTGACCGTTGTCGACCTGGCCTCGGCCGCTAAGGTCACCGCCGAGACGGTCAAACAAAGCTGGTTCGGCCTCGCGGCCGATGCCGAAAAGGGAACGCTGTGGTGGTCTACCGGCGGCGACGGCACGATCCATGAATTCCACTGGGCCCAGGCCGCCCTCAAGCTGCGGGAAGGCCCGTTGCCCGCCAAATCCGATGCGGCGGCCGCCGATTCGAAAACGACGCTCGGCTTCCGCACCGGATTGTGCTTCGACAAAGCTGCGAGCGTCCTCTATTCGCTGGCGATCCTTCCCAAAGGGGGCAACAATTCGTTCGCGTGGGGCGACGCGACGACCGACGAAAAGGCCGGCGGCGCCATCACGCGGCTCGAACCGGGTAAGGCGACCGCACCTTATTCAGTGCCCTGCGGCAAGCGACCCTACGACGTGATCAAGGGACGCAATGGACTGCTGTACGTCAGCGACTGGGCAGACCGCCGCGTTCTGGTTGTCGATCCCGAGACACTGCGGACGATCGCGCGGATCCCCGTGGGCGAACACCCGAACCAGTTGGCGCTGCACCCCGAAGATGACCGCCTGTTCGTGGCCTGCGCATCGAGCAACGGCGTGTGGGTGATCGATATGGCGACCGGCACGGTGCAGGAGACGATCTTCACGGCCCTGTTTCCGAAGTCACCGGAAGGGAGCACCCCCGACGCCCTGTGCCTCGATGCGGAAGGGGAAACGCTGTTCGTGGCCAACGCCGACAACAACTGCATCGCCGTCGTCGATGTCGAGCACCCCCGCCGCAGCCAGGTGAAGGGGTATATTCCCACGGGCTGGTATCCCACGGCGATCGCCGTGACGCCTGACGAAAAGCACCTGCTCGTTGGCGTGGGGAAGGGGAACCAGACGAAATCGAATAAACCCGAGCAGGCGAAACTCGACGAGGTGCGCTCGAAGCCGCAACAGGAGGGGGGCTACCGGCGCATTCCCTTCCCTCACGTGGGCACGACGCTGTCGGGCGCCCTGTCGATCGTCGAAGTGCCCGACGAAAAGCAACTCGGCAAATATACCGATCAGGTGTATCGCAACTGTCCCTATTCCGACAAGCTGCTGACGGCGTCCCCCAGCGATCGGAAGACGGCGATTCCCGCCAAAATCGGCGATCCGTCGCCCATCACGCACGTGCTGTACATCATCAAGGAAAACCGCACGTATGATCAGGTCTTCAGCGATATCCCCCGCGGGAATCGCGACGAAAGCCTGCTGATGTTCGGCGAGCAGGTGACCCCTAACCATCACAAACTGGCCAATGAATTCGTGCTGCTCGACAACCTGTATTGCAACGGGCACGTTTCGGCCGACGGCCATCCCTGGTCGACAATGGCCTACAACACCGACTACATCGCCCGCAACTGGGCCCTAACCTATTCCAAACGTCAGGGGATCGATGATGACGACGACGGCGATCTGTCAAATGCGCCCAGCGGTTACATCTGGGATTCGTGCAAGCGTCACGGGGTCACGTATCGCAGCTACGGCGAATACGGCGGCCGCGTGAGCCAGCCCGACGGGACGTTTCTGATGGAAGGCCGCGTCTCCGGGCTCGTCGGCCACACATGCCCCAGATTCGGATTGCCGCTTGCGGACGGAAAAAAATCGCGCGACACCGACCGCGTCGATGTGTTCCTCGAGGAATTCCGCGAGTACGAGCAGAAGGGAACCCTGCCGCGGTTCATCGTGATGAGCCTGGGCGAAGACCACACCGAAGGCACGAAGCCCGGCTCGCCGACGCCGCAGGCCTGCGTCGCCAGCAACGACCTTGCGCTCGGCAAGCTGGTCGAAGCGCTCAGCCGCAGCAGCTACTGGCCGAAGCTGGCGATTTTCGTAATCGAAGACGACGCCCAGAACGGGCCCGATCACGTCGATGCGCATCGCACGGTGGGACTGGTGATTAGTCCGTACTGCCGCCGCCGGCACCTCGACAGCACGCAGTACAGCACGTGCAGCATGCTGCGCACAATGGAGCTGATCCTGGGATTGCCCCCCTTGAGCCAGTTCGACGCGGCCGCCACGCCGATGTTCGAATCCTTCACCGACAAGCTCGACGCCACTCCGTACACGCACGAACGGGCGCGCATCGAATTGGGCGCCGTGAATACGCAACTGGCCTACGGGGCCGATCGCTCGAGCAAGATGGATTTCAGCGAATACGACCGGATCGACGATTTCGAGCTGAATGAAATCCTGTGGCGGGCGATCAAAGGCAAGGACGCGCCGATTCCCCCTGCCGTGCGGCGCGCAATCGCCTACCGCGGAATCGACCTGCCCGCAGAAAAATAGCCTCCCGCGTCGCCACGCTCCCGTAGCGGAAGTCGTCAGACTTCCGTTGAATGGCGATGAATCGGAAGTCTCACGACTTCCGCTACGGCATCCAGATTACGACGCGCGGCGGTGTTCAACCGCCTGAGGTGAATTCCAGAATTCTCCGGGAAGCGACCTGAGGATTTCGGCGATCCGCTTCAGCGAGGCAGCCGCTTCTTCCGATTGTTCGCGCTCCACGACTCCGTCGGCCTCGGCGACTTCCTGGGCGATCCGGCGGAACCGGCCGGCCGCCGCCCCAAGGGGAAATCCCAGGTCGGCAGGAAGGGTTTCCAGTCCGGCTTCGGCGATGCCAGCCAGCGCGCGTTCATTCAGCCATTGCGGGGACTTATCGATGCCCTTCTGTTCCGACAACAGACGGACGGCGGCTTCGACACTCGACTTAAATTCTTGCATGCCCATCGCTTCCCTCACTTTGGCTGGTTGCCGGGAATCGATCCGTAAGCCAGGGAAATCGGCGCGAAACCGGACGGGGCGACGCCGGAGCTTATGCAGATCAGGACCGCCTTGTAGCAGATTCCGCGATTTCAAGACAATGCCAGTTTACGGCTGGAACGGCGACTCCCCGAGATCCGGTCTGGACCCGATCGACCGCTTTGATTACAACTCGCGCCCCTTCTCTTCGTCCCGTCTTTCAAATGACCTCTTGGCCGCTCACGATGTCGGACATTTGTGTCCATCTCTATGCGCTGTGCTGGAATGAAGAGCGGATGCTCCCCTTTTTCTTTCGCCATTACGATTCGCTCGTCGATCGCTACCTGATCTTCGACAATCACTCGACCGATCGTTCGCGAGAACTGATGGCGTCGCATGCCGGCGTGACTCTCGACCAGTTTTCGTTCAATGGGTCGTTCCTGGATGCCTCGCGGAATTTCTACGATAACTGCTGGAAAGCCAGCCGGGGCGAAGCCGACTGGGTCGTCGTCTGCAATGTCGACGAGTACTTCGATCACGCAGACCTGCGCGGCTACCTGCGCTCGTGTCGTCAGGAGGGGATCACGATGATCATCCCGCAGGGCTATCAGATGTTCTCACCGACGTTTCCGACAGAAACAGAACCACTGTGCCGTCAGATTCGCACCGGCAAACGGTGGACTCGCTTTGACAAACCGCAGCTCTTCAGCCCTGATCACGTCCGGGAAATCCATTTCGAGGCGGGCCGGCACACGGCGCAGCCCGAAGGAAATATATGTTGTCCTGACGTTGCCGAGGTGCGCCTGCTGCACTACCGGTATCTGGGGCTGGATTACTTCATCCGGCGTTTGAGCGAACTGGGCGAGAAAATCCCGGCCGCGGATGTTTGCGGCCAGAATCACCATTATGAATGGAGCGCCGAGCGGAAAAGAGAAGATTTCCAGCGGCTCTCCGAAGCAGCGGCTTTAATCGATTGAGGAAACCGATGTCACAGGGCCAGATCCACGACGTCCTCGTCGTTCCCCTGAAAAAAGTGGTGAACGAACGCGGACATCTTCTGGAAGTACAGCGAAACGACGATTGCCATTTCCCGGGTTTCGGCCAGGTGTACCTGACGGCGACGAAACCGGGCGTCGTCAAGGCGTGGTATCGCCATCACCGGCAGATTGACCAGATCGCGCTGGCGGAAGGAACTCTGCAGCTCGTCTTGTACGACGCGCGCGACGCGTCGCCCACCTGTGGCATGGTCCAAGAGATTCTCATCGACGACAATCAACCGGCGCTCGTCCAGATCCCGACGGGGATCTGGCACGGGTTCCGGGCCGTGGGGAACGAACCCGCGCTGCTGCTGCACCTCAATACGATTCCCTACAGCTTCGAAGACACCGATGAAGACCGGCTTCCTTCGGCGGCGCCGGAAATCCCTTTTCGGTGGGACGCCTGACGCACTCAAATGCCGATGAGGTTCGACGTGTCTCAGAGTTCCCGCGAATTCGCCGCGGCCCGCGCGTATCTGCTGTCGCACTCGGCCGACCTCGTGGCACATCCGGGTGGCACCCTGATGAAGCACCTGAACGGCACTTGCGAGCTGCTGCGAGCCTGGAACACCCCGGCAGAGATCTGCCTGGCCGGGTTGTGCCATACCGCGTACGGAACCGATGGATGGCCGAACACGATGGAAGACCCCGCCCGTCGGGGGAAGCTGACGGACATCATCGGCCCTGATGGCGAACAATTGGTCTATTTCTACGCCGCGTGCGACAGGGCCTGGTTGTATCCGCAGCTGGCCCCCGGGGCGCTGGTTGGAATTCACGATCTCGAACGGGCGCGCGAGGTCCAGCGAAACATCCCCGCCTCGATCACGGGGGAGACGGCAATCACCTTTCGGGACCGATTCTCCGGAAACGTGTTTGTGCCGTCGCCGGATGTCTATGCGGCGTTTCTCGAGCTGACCTTCGCGAATGAACTGGAAATCATCCGGGCCAGATGGACCCAGATTTCCGAGAGAAACCGAATTATGTGGCAGGCACTCTTTGAAGCCTGCCGCAAACATGTCAGCGAAGCCGCCTACGATTGCTACCGCGAAACGTTTCAACTCGGCCGCTGTGCTTAAGGCCTATTCCTTTTTCGTGCGCTTCTGGGCGAGCAGCCATTGGTACAGCTCAGGGTTTTCGTAGGTCTCGGTCCACGAGTCGTGCTCCGCGTCGGGATAAACCGTCAATTTCGGATTGCCGCAGCGCTTGCGGAGGGCTTCGACCATGGATTCCGACCGTTCGACCGGCACTCCTTCATCCTTGGCGCCGTGAAAAGCCCAGACCGGCAAGCGCGCGATCTGCCTGGCCCAGTAGGTTTCGCCCCCGCCACAAATCGGAGCGATGGCTGCAAACCGGTGCGGCGCATACGCCGCAAGCCGCCACGTGCCGAACCCGCCCATGCTGAGGCCAGTTACGTAAACGCGATCGGCGTCGACTTTGTATTTGCGTCCGATTTCATCCAGGAGTGCGATCAACTCGATCGGCTCCCACCATTGGTCATCCGGACATTGGGGCGAGACGACAATGAAGGGCAGGCTCTTTCCCGCGGCGATCAGTTTTGGCGGGCCGTGCGTCTTTACGGCCTCGAGATCGGTCCCGCGCTCCCCCGATCCGTGCAGAAACAACAGCACGGGCCACGACCCCTGCTGGTCGTAATCCCTGGGCAAGGCCAGCAGGTAACCCATCTGGACTTTGACTTGGGCGTCGAGCCGGGCAGCCTGCTGCGCGCCGGGTTCGTCGGCGACCGCGTCGCGAGCCGAGATGGCCATCAGCGGCAAGAGAACAACCGACGAAAGGCGGCTTTTTTTCATTGGTTCTCATCCGCGTCATCTGCGGATCTTTTTCTTTTGTGTTTCAGGAATGAACCGTGAGAAACTGTGGCGGAAAAAACAAGATCGCGTGCCGATTCAGTGGCCTGAACCGGCACGCGTTGTTGAGACTGCATCGCCGTCAGGCTGGAAAGCCTGACCTACTGTTTGCCGGCTTTTGCTTCGGCGGGTTTCTTGGAAAAATCACCGGCCTCTACGATCGTGGTCCGCTTTGGGTCGACGTACTTGCGGAACGCGGCGAGCACCTCGGCAGGCGTGGTGTTGTGGATTCGCTTTTCCAGATCGGTGTAGTACTTCATCGATCGGCCCGCGCGGAGATTGTCCGCCAGGATCTTCGCCAGGCTGCCGTCTTTGGTCCGTTCCACCTCGTGCTGCTGCAGGTAGCCGCGCTTGGCCAGCTCGAGTTCTTCGGCCGTCACACCGCTCTTGAGCAGCAGGGCCACCTCTTCATCGATGGCGACTTTCACCTTCTCCATATTGGCCGGGTTGCAGATCGCCATAATCGACAGGGCAGCGCGCTTGTCGAGCAACGAGGCGTTCAGGTTCGACTGCACCCCGTACGACAGGCCTTCTTTCTGCCGAACGCGGTCACCCAGGCGCGAAGACAGAGTTCCACCACCGAGGATGAAATCGGCCATCACGAGCGCCGGATAATCGGGGTCGTCGTCGCGCATCGGAAACACCGTTCCGGCGGCGTACACCGCGTTCGCTTTTTCGGGCGTGGAGATCGTGGCCACGCCGCGGCTGACTTTGATGTCGCCCGAACGGCGCAATTCGGCGAAGGGCTGCGAGGGCTTCCAGTCGCCGAAGATCTTCGTCAGCGCGGCGACCGTCGCCTCGATGTCGAAATCCCCGGAGATCGCCAGCTCTCCCTGGGCGCCCAGGAATTCGTCGTACAGCTTTTTGACGTCGTCGCGCGTCACCGACTTGTAGCGCTGGATTTCCTCGGCGATCGTGGCCACGTAGCGCGGATCGTCGGCTTCATACGGATTGAGGGTGCGGCGGAGCGCGCGGAACGCCAGCGGGGCTGGGTCGTTCTGCTGTTGCTCCAGGGCCGACGTCGCTTCATGACGCAGCGTCTCGAGCTCCTCTTCGCGCAGGCCCGGTGCACGAAGCACCTGCCGCAGCACATCGAGCAGCACCGGCAGGTTCGTGCGATTGGCCTTCAGCGTAAAGATCGCCTCGCCAGGGTTGCCCGTGGCGTGCAGCTCGGCCCGCTCTTTGTCGAGAGTTTCCTGAAGCTGGTCGTAGGTGAGCGATTTCGTGCCGCGAATCATCAGGTCGGGCAGAAACTCGCAGACCGTGGCCAACCCGCGGAGGTTGCTCTCGTTCCCGTAGCGCAAGGTGATCCGCAGGCTGACGGCCTCGCCGCGCGTCTTTTTGGAGAGCAGCGCCGCTTTGATGTTGCCCGGCAATTTCGGGCGCACGAGGCGCGCCTCGATCTTATCGGGCGCCACGTCGAACGACTCTCCCTGGGCGATTGACGCGCGTCCCTTGTAGTCGCCGATCATCCCGGCCAGCTCGGGCGTCTCGGGAATGCCGATGCTCTCGGATTTCTTGACCGGAGTGTAGATTCCCACGGTGCGATTGTCGCGCCGCAGATAGGCCTCGGCGACGCGCTGCACATCGGCTGCGGTCACTTTTTCGATTCGATCGCGATACAGAAAGTACAGCCGCCAGTCTCCCTGTGAAGCCCAGTTGCTGAGTTCGACGGCGATCTTGGTGCTGTCGGCTGCGTCGAGCTCGATCTGCTTGAGGAGCCGTTGTTTCGCGCGGTCGGTTTCTTCCGCCGTCACGCCGTCGCCGCGGACTTTCTCGACAACGTCGTTGATCGTTTCCAGGACGAGGTTCGGCTCGATGCCCTGGATCACTTTGGCCGACAGCGATAAGAGCCCTGGGTCGTGCAGTGCATAGGCCCCGCCCGAGACGCTTGACGCCTTCCGCGTTTCGACCAGTGCTTTGTACAACCTGCCGGAAGGCGCCGGCGTCAGGATGCTTTCGAGGACGTCGATGGGGGCGAAGTCCGGGTGCGCCCCGGACGGAATGTGATACATCGTTCCGACGACTGACACGTCCCCCACGCGGCGCAGCGTCACGAACCGCTCGCCGTCCTGCGCCGGCTCTTCGGTATACGTCTCGTCGAGCTTACGCGCGGGACGCGGGATCGTTCCGAATTCTTTGCGGATCGTTTCGAGGGCTTTTTTCGCGTCGAACTGCCCGGCGACGACCAGCATGGCGTTGTCGGGCTGGTAATGCCACTTGTAGAACTTCTGCAGGCTGGCAATCGGCACACGTTCGATATCGGCCCGGTTCCCGATCGTCGATTTGCCGTAGTTGTGCCATTCGTAGGCCACCGCCATCATCCGCTGCGAGAGCACCAGCTCCGGCGTGTTCTCGCCGTACTCGAACTCGTTGCGGACGACCGTCATCTCGGACTTCAGGTCTTCCCCTTTCACGAAACTGTTGACCATGCGGTCGGCCTCAAGGCGGATGCCGAATTCCATGTTGTCGTCGCCGGCGGGCATCGTTTCGTAATAATTCGTGCGGTCGTACCAGGTCGTGCCGTTGAAGTTGGCGCCACGCCCGGTCAGCAGCTTCGGGATATCGGCATGTTTCGGGGTCCCCTTGAACAGCATGTGCTCCAGGAGGTGAGCCATCCCCGCCTCGCCGTAGCCTTCATGTCGCGAGCCCACGAACACGGTCAGGTTGACAGTCACGGACTTCTTGGAAGGATCAGGAAAGAGGAGCACCTTCAGGCCGTTATCGAGCCGGTACTCGGTGATGCCTTCAATCGTGCCGATCATTTTCGGCTCCGCCGGCTCCGCCGCGCAGGCCACAGGCAGCAGATGGCCTGCGCTCCAGGCGATGGCCCCCAGCGAAACGCTGAAAAGGGTGTTTCGGATGACAGTCGTTCGAATCCGATGTCGTGCGTCCATTGTCGTTCCCTGATTGTCGGGCCTTGCGGAGAATGCGGCTCCTGTCGAATCCGCTTCAAACCGGAATCGTAGTCCGCAAACGCTCGCTCCGCCAGCAGATCATCAAGCTCGAACGGGAACTGCGACAGCCGGTCTTCGAGCGGCTGGGGCGCACCGTGCAACTGACCGAGGCGGGCCATGCGCTTCATGCACACGCCGTCGCCGTTCTGGCAGGCGTCGATGAAATCCAGGATCGGGTGGCGATGGCCGTCGACCCGAGCCGCTCGGCCGTCGTCCGCGTCGGGGCGATCCCGACGATTGCCCCGTATCTGCTGACCAGCGTCACGCCGATTAGACCGAGTGTTCGTGCAGCGAGACGCGCCAGGTGGGCGCCGTCCGCTGCTCGTAGATTCGAACCTCGTCCTGAAGCGACGAGCAATTGGCCTCCAGGGACGCGACCTGGCTGTCAATCTGTTCGCTGGACAGCCCCGTCCGCTCAAGTTGATTTCGATATTCCGAAACCCTCGATTTGGCTTCGGCCAGACGGGCCAGGGTGGATTTGTACTCGAATTCATTGCGAATCATGACTTGATCTCATCTCTGCAGGACCGACGGAAGGCGGAATTCCAGGCCGATGGCCGAATCCAAAACGAACAACCTGGTCGCGCAACGACCAGTGTGCCATTCAGGCTGGGGCAGTGCCGTTCAGGGTGCGAAAGACGCGCAGCGGCGCGTTTCCTGCTGTTGCGAGGCGGTCAGCCACCGCCACCGGCGCGACCAGAAAGTCGGCATCCGCGGGCGAGCAACCGGTCGTGCGTTCCGCCACTTCTGCCCGCTGAATCGGGATTTTGTGGTCCGCCCGAAACCCCAGTTTGACTTTTCCCCGACTGACCCCGACGACAAACACTTCAACGTCGTTCCCGACACGAACGGCTTCACCCAGCTTCCGGCTCAAAACCAACATACCAGCCTCCTCGTTGAGGTTTCGGATCGACCACACCGACCGGAACTGTGGAACGAGCAAACTCAATGCCATAATTCGCGTATTTTCCGTGCAGCGCCAGCATTCGGCGGCGGATCGACCATCCGGTCGTCAGCCTAACGTCGGTCCATTCGGTCCGGGAATTGCGGCACACCCACACACATGGCGCGGGATGATGAACCGAGGCGCCCCTCACCGACCCGCGAATCGTTGTCGCCGCTGGAGGTCGTGATCCATTTCCATTCAGTGTACGCAGAACAGGAGTGATGCAATGTCCCGCTCAACTCAACACCGCGATCGAACAGGGCGCCTGGCAAACTGGATCGTCGCAGCCTGCGCATGCCTCGTCGCGGCTTCGCCGGTGCGAAGCGAAGAACGCAAAGCAGACGCGGCCTCGGCAAAGCCGCTGGTCGAGATCACGATTCCGAGCATCGACCACGCGTATCAGGACTTCAAGCTGCTCTTCGACCTGGCACACGATCAAAAGGGCTACAAGACCTTCAAAGAAACGCTCGACGAGTTCCTGGTGGGAGTCGATGCCGGCAAACCCTGTGAGGTGCGGACCTTTGTCACGTCCGATGGACTGAGCACCGTCGTCTCTGCGCCCATTGCCGACAAATCCGCCTTTCAGAAGTTTCTGATCAATCTGTGGGACCTGGACGTGAAGACCGCGCCGCCCCCTGCGCCGCAGTTGCAGAAAGCGGTCCCGCGGTCGGTTCAGGAGAGATTGCGCACCGAAAAGCCGCAGCCGCAGGAGCGAATCCTGTTCGGACTGACGGAAGGCGCGCTTCGTTACGACGCGGGTGCTGTGCACCTGGGAAATTCGCTGGCTGCGGTACGCCTGGCGCCGACAGGAACATCGTCGCACAAGGACAAGGAATCGAGCGCCAGCCTCTCGATCCGTATGGACGGAGAAAGCTCAGACCCGGCCCGGCGGCGGAGCGCGGTCGAGAAGTCGCGGGATGACCTGCTGTCGCGGCCGAAGCGGGAGAAATTCGAAAGCCAGGCCAAATTCGAGCTCGCGAAATCATTCGCCGATCTGCAATTGGAACGGCTTGAACGGCTGCTGGCCGATTCTGCGCAGGCGAGCGTTGACTACACCGTCTCGCGCGACAAAAAGACTTCGAAACTGGAGGGGGAGGTTGTCCCAGTGGCCGACACGCCACTCGCGCACGACGTCGCCGGGCTGGGGCGGCACTCCGACGCCTTTTCGGGCGTGTCGCAGCAGAACGCGGTGGTCTCTGCCCAGATCAATCTGCCCCTCGATTCGAAGATGGGAGAGCTGCTCAAGCGCGTGGCCGCGAATGCACGCGCCGCGGCCGATGAGGCCGTTGACAAATCAACCCGGCTCGACGCCGCGCAGAAAGAATCCGGTAAAGATCTTTCCGAACTGGTTTTCGAGATTGCAAAGGACGTTGCGGGAACGGATTCGTTCAACAGCTTCTTGCGGACCTGGACCGACACCGAAGGCAAACTGACCACCGTGGGGGGAACCCGGATTGCGCACGTTGAGACATTTCGCGAGCGGATCAGGAAATTCAAGCACCAGGAGCGCGTGCAGAAGTCAATTGCCGGCGTGGAGTTGCACAAATTGACCCATGCGCACTGGCAAGCCGACGCCCCGGAACTGTTCGACTGGGAGGGCACGGTGTACGTCGCCACTTCGGACCACGCGATCTGGTATGCTCTGGGGCCAGAGGCGCTGGAACGGCTCGAGCAGGCGATTCAGGCTGCGCCGCAAGGCGCCGCGTCCGGCGGCGCCAATGCCGTGCAGGCAGCGGGAGTCGATTTTCATGCCCGCCTGCAGCCTCTCGCGCGCATCTGGGACGCGATCAGCTCCCGGCGCGCTCCGCGGTCAGCGACTCGCGGCGAAGGCCGAACCGAGGCAAAGGCTGATCCCAAAGCACCGAAAAAATCCGGCAAGCAGGCGGATTCGAAGGAGCCGGCGAAAACCAGCCGTAAGAAAACCACCGACACCGTCTCCGCCTCTTCGATCGCCGGCTTACAGTTACACAAGATCGCTGCGCAGGCCTTCAAGGATGGCGACGGGCAGTTTTCTCTTTCGCTCACGCGGGACGGAGACAAAGCGCGCCTCTCGATCAACTGCGACGAGGGCATCCTGCGTTTCGCAGGAATGGTGCTTTCGAAGTTCACGCAGGAGAATCTGTCGGACGAGCCGTGACCGTCAGACGATCAATCGGAGCAGCGAGCGATCAAATCAAATCGCGATCCGATCGAAGCGCGGTCACGCAAGTTCCGGAGATTCCAGGTGCGGCCCGACGCCATTCGCTGAAACGTTGCAGCTGCAAATTCTCCGCTGATTCTCCGATCGCGGCCCAGCGGACAGCGGCCTTGCAGGCGATGCCAGCATCCGGCTCACAGAATCGACTGAAGATTTTGTGATTGAACCGGCATACGTCTTGCGATTGGCCTCTTCGGTCTGAAGGCAAGACGAGTGTGCACGACGCGGGGAGTTTCTCCTGCGCGCAACTGTGCGCGACTTTCAACTGCCAAGAGATTCCCGGTTGCATGCAATTTTGAAGGAGCATCCCATGCTGGTGTCCGCCCCGTTTCGCCGATTCGTCAATCGCCTGCATCGCACACTGACTCCCGGCCGGAGCCGCTCGCGCCTGCGTCGCACGCCGGCAAGCGCGCTCGCGCCCGTCGCGGCGATGGTCAACACGATCGAAACGCTGGAAGACCGGCAATTGCTGTCGGCCAGCATTCTGGTCAACAGCACCGTCGACGCGACGCATTACGCCTCCAGCGTCACGGCGGCCCAGTTGAACCCGGCCGTCACGTCGGTGACGCTCCGCGATGCCATCAACGCCTGCAACAACACGGCAGGCGACATTTCGATCACCTTCGATCCCACGATCTTCCAGGCCGGGCAGACGACGACCATCAACCTGACCAGCGGCCCGCTCACAATTACAAATTCCACGGGACAGGTCACGATCCAGGGTGCTGCGGAAGTTTCCACCGCGGCCCAGCAGCAGATTATCATCAGCGGCACGAACTTGAGCGGCGTTTTCCAGGTGAATGCCGGGGCCAACGTCGAAATCGACGGCTGCACGATCACGGGCGGGCATGCCGCGATCGGCGCCGGCATCAACAATCAGGGAACGCTGACTCTCCGCGGTGACACGATCTTCGGCAATGACGCCACAGTCAGTGCCTCGCTGAACGCCGGCGGGGGCATTGCCACGTCGGGCACTCTCAACGTGTTCGACTGCACGATCACCGAAAATGACGCCAGCGGCGCCACCGTCAATCTGGGGGGCGGGATCTACGTCGCGAGCGGTGGTTCTGCCACGATCACCGACTGCACGATCGCCCGCAATACCGCCTCAGTCGGCGGGGGACTCGACGCTCAAGTCGGCGGGCTGGTCCTGCTGCAGGGCACGATTCTCGCGGCCAACACCGTGAGCCTTGCCGACAGCACGCCCAGCGACTACGGCGGAATCTCTGCCAGCATTCTCGTCACCAGCAACCACAATCTCGTGGGTGATGGCACCGGGACCGGCCTGACCACCGGGGTGAATGGGAACATTGTGGGGACGACGGGTTCTCCGGTAAATGCCAATCTCTCGGCACTGGCGAACTTCGGCGGGGGGGCGCAGATGATCGCCGTTCTGCCGGGCAGCCTGGCCATCAATGCGGGCGCGGTCTTCACCGACAACAACAGCGCCGTCATCTCGACCGACCAGCGCGGCATTGCGCGCGTCTCGGGGTCAATCGACATCGGGGCCTATCAGTCGGCCAACCCGACTGTGGTCAGCATCAATCGCGTGTCGCCGACCGTCGGCGTGACCAGCGCCGATACGGTCACCTTCGCCGTGACGTTCGACATGCCTGTCGCCAACGTGTCGGTCGATGACTTCACGGTGAATGCCGGCACAGTGAGCGCCGTCTCGATGGTCAATGCGTCGAGTTACAACGTGACCGTTAACGGCCTCGGCAGTTTCACCGGCACCCTCACGTTGGGTTTCGCCGGCGGTCAGAACATTACCGACACGGCCGGGCTGGCGCTGACGGTGACGACGCCGACGGGCGTCAACATCAACACTTACATCATCGATCATTCGCCTCCCGCCTCGGTGTCGCTGGCTGGCGAATACGCGATTTCTACGTCTGGCGGCCCGAGTCTCGCCTTAGCGACGATTGCGCAAACCGGCCCTGCGACGTTGACGCTCAATGGCTCGACCTCCGTGAGCGCAACGATCAACAGCTCCTCTTTGTTGACTCTGGCTGTGGGAACCGCGACCTATGCAGACGGTAAGATCACGTTCTCGGCAGACAGCGCGTTCGCAGGTCAGGTGTGGACGAAACTCGATCTGCCGGTCAACTTCACCGACAGCCACGGGGCCGCGACGCACGTCACGCAGACCGGCGCCAGCGTGACTTTCACGGACGAATCTGGCGTGTCCACTCCTGCCGTGTGGATCAATTCCACACAACTGTTGCTGGGCGGGACGACGACGGTGACTGTGAGCAAGGGCAAGCTGCTCTTCTCCGACGGTCGAGTGTGGTTCGAGAATGTCGCGCTCAACGGTTCCGTCTCGGGCACCGCGAGCGGGTCAGTGGCCCTCACGGCTGTCCCCAGCCAGATCGTCGTAACCGATTTCACCTCCAGCAATGGTGGCATGTCGGTGCACATGGTTCAGAACGGCACCACGCAGGTCATTTTTGTCGATGGACTTGGAGAAATGGCCCTGGGAGACTTCTTCAACGCCAGCCAGGCCTCGTCCCCCCGCTGGCCGGGCCAAGTTGCCACGGTGAGCAACAATGGGAACACGATCACATGGACCGACGGCACTGTCTGGACCAGGAGCGCTCCCTCGACCCAGATCATCGTCAGTGATTACGTCACCGATTACCCCGCCTATGCGGGCGTCGGCGTGCATGTGATTCAGAACGGGACGTCCCAACTGGGATGGGCCGACGGCAGAGGCGAATTGTCTCTGGGAGTCTTCATCAATGCGACGCAGGCGACGTCCGATCGCTACCCGGGCGACGTGGCGACGTTTGCCGCGGGAAACGTTGTCTGGCAAGATGGCACGATCTGGACTCGCAGCGCGACTCCGCAGGTGCTGATCACAGCCAACGTTAACGGCGCGGCGTCGCGGCTGCTGGCCGTCAACTCGACGACGCTGCTCGGGCTCGACGGTTCGTTGCAGGGCTCGACCGGAACTCGCCTCAACGGCAAGATCTACTGGTCGAACGGACAAGTCTGGACTAACCTGGACTTCGACCAGCTGAATGCCCTCTTCCAGATGTCGGTGGGCGTTTCGTAACGAGCGGCAATCGACAACGACGGACGGGCACCCGCCCGGAGACGCGAGAGCGATGCGTCTCCGGGTTCTTTTTTTGCACTCCGGGGAATTGATCCCGAAGCTCCGGCGCGGGAGTGCTTGATCCCGTCCTCGCTGGCGCTTCGGGTTGGTACGTAGAGATGAGGTCGTCTGCTCATTACCGGCTGACGAACTGATACTCGTCGTTCTCCGGGTCGAAGTCCCGCGACGTCAGCCCCACGTTCGTCCTGATCTCGGTGTAGACGTATCTCTCGAGCAGTGGCGGCTCTTCGCCCTGTCGCGCCGGCCAGCCAAAGACCTCAGCATGAACAGGCAAGCCCGTCTCTCGATCGACCGAGACCCGCCCGATCTGGTAGCCGATCGTCGACCGCTGGCGAAGGTGCTTGATCTGCACCTGATCGCAGACCGCCGACCCGATTTTGACGTCATGGAAGAACGTGACCTCGACCTGTGCTGGATCGGCTTCGCGCCGATCGGTCTTCCATTTGTCCATTGCCAGCTCGATCAGGCGATCGAGACCCACGTCGGTGATCGGATGCCGGTTCGTTTCCATCACCCTGGGCGAGTCGGGCGGAAGCTTGAGCGTCCCGATGATCGATTTGAGACCACCCTCGTGAACCAGCAGATTGCCCTCGTTGGCGCCGGCCACGAAGATGACTTCCCGACCATTGCCCCCGCGGCGGTGATTTCGCAGGTAAACGCTGAAGGGCCGCCTGCGGCATTTGAAGTCCATGACCTGCGTGCACAGCTTGCCGTCGATCAATTCGGTTTTCGTGAAAACAGCCGTGTAATCGACGACCGGCGTCAGCGCCGCGCGGCATTCGCGGCCGAATCTCAGGGCCTCGTTGAGCGGAGATCCCGAATCTTCGTGTGAATCGTCGGGCCGCAACGCTCGCGCGCCATCCATCATGGGCGCAGTCGCAAACGTGTTCGAGGGCCGACTCACGTGCAGAGATTCGGTGGCCGTCCAGAAACCAGTCGCCAGGGCGACGAACGCCGAGCCTGCAACTGCGTTTTTATGGCGGGCCAGCCGCTGAATTATCGTTTCGCGAACGTTTTCGATCATTTTTCCTCCCCGCTGTCGCTGCGCCTCTCCGGTTCCACGAGCGCGGAAAATGGTGCCCAGCGCGAGATTGGGCAATTTGCGTGCCGCGGCAAGTGGCCGCACGGTGTACAGGTTGGCCTTTCGGCGATCAGACGAGGGACGTAACATGCTGTCACCCACCATGAATTTGTCCTCCCCGTCTGACCCTCCGCCACTGGAATCAGACGACGCGATTTACGGCCGGAGCTTCTGGCTGGCTTATGCGGCCAACCTGATGCTCGTTTGCGCCAATTCGCTCACGTTTCGCTTCGCTGAATACATTGCCGCGCGCGAGGGGACGGAAGAGCTGGCAGGGGCGATCATGCAGGCCGGGCTGTTCGCGGCCATCACGTGCCGCCTGGTGCTGGGAGGGGCCATCGATCATTTCGTGCCGCGCCGGCTGTGGCTGCTGTCGGGAATCGTGTACATCGCCGGCGGGCTCGCGTTCCTGGTGCCGGAAAAGCTCACTCCGCTCGTCTGGCTGGCGCGAATCGCGTACCAGACCGGCCTCGCGGGAATGTTCTCGTGTTCCATCGTCCACATCCAGAACCAGGTTCCCGCGCATCGCCGCACCGAGGTGATCGGCAGCCTGGGGAGCAGCGGGTTCGTCGGGACGATCGCCGGCACACAGCTCAGCGATCTGATTTTTTCGTGGGTCCGTGAAGGAGAGCCGCGCTTTGTCGCTATGTTCGGCGGCGCAGCCGCACTGGGCCTGGCGCATCTTTTCGTCGTGCTGGCGCTGACACGTCACGATTCGCACGCCCGCCCCGCCGCGACCCCCGGTCCCTTCCGGCTCCTGTTTCGCTACTGGCCGGGTCCGATCATCGCTGTGGCCGTCGCCCAGGGGACCGGCTTTGTCGTGACAACCGTATTTCTCACGCGCTACGCGACGGCGATGAGCTTTCGCGGAATCGCCATGTTCTTTCTGCCCTATGCGCTGACGGCCTTCGCCTGCCGCTGGATTTTTCGCGACTGGGGGACGTCGTACGGCCGGCATCGCATGGTGCTGTGGGGATTATCGGGAATGACGGTGGGACAACTGCTGTTCCTGACGGTGACGAAGGAATGGCTGCTCATTCCGCCGGCCGTCGTGTGCGGATTCGGGCACGCCCTGCTGTTCCCGGCGATCGTCTCGATCGGCGCCGGACGGTTTCCAGTTCAATATCGCGGGAGCGGAACGACGCTCGTCCTGGGATTTACCGAGCTCGGAACGGCCCTGGCGGCGCCGCTGCTCGGCAAGCTGATTGACAAAGGCAACGCCGGCGGCGGGACGCAGGGCTTTTCATGGATGTTCATAGCCGCCAGCGCGTTTGCCTGCACCGGACTCGTCTACTACGCACTGACCGCCGCGCGCCGTCCCGACCACGACCCACACCATGTCCCGTCGCCCGGCGAAGGTCCGCAGATCGTCGAGGCCGAATCGGACGTCGGCGACATGATCGCCGTGCCCGCGACCGAACCGTTTCCGCCGAAAGGCTGAGAACTCAGTACTCAGTACTCAGTCGGATTGCCTGTGGAGTGAGATGATTGAACAGCGTCGCCTCCGCGATGTTGCGAACCTGAGGTGACGGCGCAAGGACGAGAACGCCACACGGCGAATTTGATCGCGCGGACCGAGGCGACGCCGGAACGGCGATCGCGCCGCCGGGCAGATGACGCTCCAGCGCATGAAGCCACTCCGCGACAGAGAGTTTCCCAAGACGCAGTCCGCTGAAGTGCAGCCACGATCCGCACCATTGGTTCGTTTCACCAGACGCATCCCCCCCTTCGTAAAGGGGGGTAAGGGGGGGTGAAGTGACAATATATTCCGACTCTGCCGTGCCCGCCCGCCCGTCCCGGGAGGCCCCGCCCCCACCCAGCAACCGACAAAACCCCAGCGCCAACCTCCCCATCGTCCACCGTGCATTCAGATCCTGCAGGGGCCTCAGTCGCACCTCGCCAGCCGCGTCGCGATACAGCATGGCGTCGATTCCCAGCGGCCCGAAATATCCGAGTCGTTGCAGCTCGAGCGCCGCGCGCAACGCCACGTCGACTGCCGGCTGCCAGCAGGCGATTTCTTCCGGCAGACACCCAAACCGGCTGCCACGATAGACGCCGCTGGTGTCGACCAACAGCGGCGTGACGCCCATCAGCCGCGGCGCGCCATTCGAGGGGATTTCCAATTGAATTCCCGCTTCGGCGATGCGCTCGACGATCGGCTCGAAAATGATCGGCCCGTTCGACGCCAGCCGCTTCACTGCCCAGTTGTGAATGTTGCCCTCGAGGTTCCTTCCGCGCCCGCGCATCGCTTCGCGTCCCGACATTCCGTAATTCGCTTTCAGGAGCCAGCCGCGCGGATTCTCGCCCGAGCTGGCAACCACAGCGTCCAGGTCGTTGAGCGATCGTGCGATCGCCGCCTGCTCGAGGCCGATGTTCCAGTCGCGCTCGAGGCCGAATCGAAACTCGCGACTGTTGACGCGGCACACGACGTCGGCCGGCGGCGCTGCGGCGGTCCACCCGTGTTCCTTCGCGCGGCGCAACAGCGATTCGGTCCATCCCCAGGGAACAAGTTCCCAATCCGACCCCCGGGGTAATCGTTCCGCCGCGCCGCAGAATTGCGGAATCGAGAGCCCGAGCTCTGCCAGCGGCGAGAATTCGGCCGCGGGCATTTCACCGTTGATGACAACCACGTCGCCGGGCTCCGCAATCGCGGTCCACACCCACGCCCGATCCGAAAGAGATCCCGCGCCGGCAGCGAGCAGTTCGCCCGGCGCGGTGCGCGGTAAGTCCCCGCTCTGCCCTCGCGCCAGCTCGTGCTCAAATTCAAAGTTCCCGAAGAAGATGCGCGGCATGCCATGATTCTAGTATGTCGCGGTCGGTAGGGCAGGTTTTCCAACCTGCCAGTCCCTCCATCTTGTCGCCTCACTTCTCACGCGGTCTTCCGTTTCTCACGCACCGCGCGAGACGGGACAGGCTTCACTCGACACGCGCGGGGTGAGCCCCGCGGCTAAGCGCCTTGCGGCGTCTCGCCAAAACCTCCTGTCATTCCGCACTCCGAATTCCGCAATGCGCACTTTCTCTCACTTGCCGGGGTTTCGCGGCTCCAAGGGGGCCTTGGCGGGGTCGAGGTCGGCGAAGGGGAGGGTGTCGGGGAGGATGCGGACGGCGGTCGTAAGTTTCAGCGGGAACTTCTCGCCGACGTCGTAAGTCAGCTCGACGAAGAACGCCGTCCAGCCTTTCTCGGGAGCGACGATCTTGCCGACGAATCCGCCGGCCCCGTCTTCTTTGAGCGCCTGACTCTGGTACGACTTACCGATCGTCTTCACGCGGAAGTCGCGGGCGCCGGGGTTGGTTGCATGCCAGAGGGTCACGGCTTTCGGCGCGTCGGCCGTCTTCACGCGGATTGAGCCGTCCTTTTCGAACGTCCACGAGTATTTCGGGCGCGGCTTGCCTGCAAGCACGGTCTGGTAGAAGGCAATGATGCTCTCTTGCGCGTCGGTCTCGCGCAGGGAATGATCGGCGTTCGGGACGTACCGCAGATATTTCTCCCCTTTTAGATCGTCGTAGTAGAACTGCGATGAGTCGGGGGGGAAATACTGGTCGCCGGAAGCATTGACGACGAACTTCGGCATCGTCAGACGCTCGCGGTACGAATACGGGTCCTCGATGGCGTAGAGCAGCTTGGTTCGCGGGTCTTCCATCCGTCCCTTCAGGTTGTGCCGCACGTAGTCGCCGATCGCTTCGGCGTAAAAACCGTACGCCGCGATGTGGTGCCGCGAGCAGGCGGGGACGTTGACCACGTCAATCACGATGGGAATTGCGGCGACGACTCGCTTGTCGACGGCGGCCGTGCACCACGTGGTCCAGCCGCGCTTGGAGCCTCCCGACACCACGAATTCGTCGATCTTGTGCCCACCCCCCTGCTCCCCGGCAATGAGCTCCTGCACACAGTCCATGGCGCGGACGGCGCTTTTGACCATGGGGAGGCGCGCTGGCCAGGTTTCATCGCCCGTCTTGAGGAACTGGTCCCAGGTGTAGGCGATGAAATCGTCTTCCTTTCGGGGAACGCCGTCGCCGTGCAGCACGAGCGGCTGGTTGGGAACCATTTTCAATTCGGCGACGACCGAGTTCGTGGCCTCGGCGATCCTCAGTGTCAACTGGTCGGCCGATTGCGGGGCATCGCCTCCGTTCGCGCCGCCGCCGATGAACAGCCAGGCGGTCTTGGATGTGGGCCGGGCGGGCTTCACGACGTTCAGCCAGTGCTTCCAGACCGGGCGATCGATGTCTTTCTCGGTGCGCCAGGTTTGAGACGTGAGGTCCACGATGTACTGGGTGGCCCCTCCCGCCTGGACGGTCCGCGCGATTTTCCACGAATACGTGGAATCGGGTTTGGCGACGTAGCGGTCGAGGGCGGTTTCCTCGGCCTGCAGTGGGAACGCCGCAGATACGACGGCGCCGACAAGAAGTCCGACGAAGAGACGGAACGTTGAACGTCGAACGTCGAACGTTGAACGTCGAATTGAACAACTAATTGGCATGAGACACCGGGAACGGGATTGCAGAGGTTGAATGTATCGAAGGGTTGAGGATACAGGATTTCAGGAACAAAAGCGTCGTGCGGCGATTCTTTGCCCTGGGAGAGTCGAATGCCTGGAGCCCCCCCTGCCCCCCCCCCTTACGAAGGGTGGGGGAGATTGCGACGGACGGCTACACATCGCACACGCGCACGGCTTCGGTCAGGCCTTCGAGGGGGTCGCGGGTTGGGATGAATTCCTGGCCCACGAAACCCTGGTAGCCCGTCTTCACGATCTCTTCCATGATCGGCGGGTAATTGATTTCCTGCTTCGCGTCGAGCTCACGCCGGCCGGGGTTGCCCGCCGTGTGATAGTGGCCGATGTATTCGTGGTACTGGCGAATCCGCGTGATGATGTCGCCCTCCATGATCTGCACGTGGTAAATGTCGAACAGCAATTTGAACCGCGGCGATCCGACCTGCTTGATGATCTCGACGCAGTAATCGGTGTGGTCTCCCTGGTAGCCGGGGTGCCCTTTCATTTCTTCATTCACACGGCTGTTGAGCATTTCGAGGCAGAGCGTGACCTTCTTCTGCTCGGCGTAGCCCACGATCTGCTTAAAGCCGGCGACGCAGTTTTTCATGCCGACGTCGTCGGGAATGTCTTCGCGAAAACCAGTGAAGGTGATTACGCTCGGGCAGCCGAATTCGCTGCTGGCGTCGATCGCGGCGCGCAGCTTTTCGAAGCACATCGGCTGGTGTTTGGGATTGTTCATCCCCTTATCGAACGGATGGCTGCTGGCGATTGCGCACTTCAGGCCATGCTGCTTGAGGATCGGCCAGTCGCGGGGATTGACCAGTTCGACGCTGGGGATGCCGAGCTTTTTCGCGACCTGACAGGTCTCTTCGATCTTCCAGTGCTTGCCGAAGCACCACTGCACGACCGATTGCCGGATGCGCCCTTTGGTGACGGCCGGAGCAGATTGCTCGTCGCCGGCACCGGTCGCTGCACTTCCGATTCCAATTCCGCACGCCGCGGCGATTCCCGCGGTGCGTGACAGCATCTGCCGGCGATTCAGATGTCCCGAATGCATGATTTGATCTCCTGGAATCAGTTTGCCCGAATTGCAACCACGCGTTTTCACATGGCCGCGGGGGAGCGCGTCGTCTGGGCGCGCGCCTTTGTGGGGGCCGTCTCTTCGGTCGGGCTGCGGGATTTCGGCGGGTTGCGATAATCGAGCGGGGGCTTCTGGCCAGGCTGCATCAGAGACTCGTATTTTCGCTCGCCCAGCCGGCGCGCAAGCTCCGCCTTCGCCGCGCTCAGTGTCTGGGGCGAGTGGAACAGGTCCCACGCCGAAGCCGCCACCACCCGCGCGGCCAGTTGCATACCTTTGCGGCCGATCGTCGTGCCCCCTGCGGCGCAGGCCTGCCACGTGTGCGGCGAGGTGCCTGGCACCCAGCAGGCCACGTTGAAGCCGGCCGTGGGGACGACCCACGAGATGTCGGCCACATCGGTCGAGCCGCGCCCGACATGCCCTGTCTGATCGATGACGTCTTCCAGGCTCGCCAGAGACTTGCGCTCGTCGAGCGTTTCCTGAATCTTGAGCGCGAACTGCCGCTCTTCGGCGGTGAGCTCGAGGTCATTGAGCTCGCGCAGGTTGGCCAGCGCCACTTGGGCCAGGGCCGAATTGGGCAGCATCTCGACGGTCCCTCCCAGATATTCGACTTCCAGCTTCGTTTCGGTCGCCAGGGCCCCCGCCTGCGCGCACAATTCAAGCCGGCGATAGATGCTGCGGGCCACCGACGATTCGGGGTGCCGCACGTAGTAGTACATCTCGGCGAATTCCGGGACGACGTTCGGCGCTTCGCCTCCCGAGGTGATCACGTGGTGGATGCGCGTGAATTCGGGAGTGTGCTCGCGGAGCAGCTCGGCCGCGTGCGCGGTGAGCTCAACCGCATCGAGGGCCGAGCGCCCCTGGCTGGGGGACCCCGCGGCGTGGGCCGCCTTGCCATGGAACCGGAATTTGGCGGCGATGCGGGCCATCGATGACACGTCTCCCGCCGCGTTGCGGTTGCCGGGGTGCCAATGCAGCACGGCGTCGCAATCGGCGAACAGCCCCGCCTGGACCATGAACACCTTGGCCGCCCCCCCTTCTTCGGCCGGGCAGCCGTAATAGCGCACGGTCCCTTTGATCTGACCGCCGGCGATCTGTTCGGCGACCGCGATGGCAGCCGACGCCGAGGCCACGCCGAACAGGTGATGCCCGCAGGCGTGCCCGTAGGTCCCTTCCGCTCGCGGCTGGCGGTAGGGAACCGCTTCTTGCGAGAGCCCAGGCAGGGCGTCGAATTCGCCGACGATGCCGATGATCGGCGTGCCGTTCCCGAATGTGGCCGTGAAGGCGGTGGGGATCCCGGCGACTTTCTTTTCGATCTTGAAGCCGGCCTCTTCCAGCATGCCGGCCAGCAGTGCGGACGATTTCGTTTCCTGATACCCCGGCTCGGCCCAGCGCCAGATCTTGAGCGCGGCGTCCCACGAGACGGCTTCGCGCTTGCGAATCGAATCGCTCATCGCCGACTTCTGCGCCAGTGCGGGCTGTGCGAAACCGAAACTCAGCATGATGGCCGCGAACAATCCTGCTCGACTACGCATGCACACGGCCCACCTGTCTGCAGAGGAGGTCGACTTGTTTTCCGCAAGAGAGAGTGTGCCCCATTATGGAGACGCCTCGACAAACAGGCAAACGTCGGTCCCCGTTCACCCGAGCGCCGCGGAAAAAGCACCACGGCCGGCCGCAGTCAGGAACGAAAGAAAGTTTGACCGCGGATGACGCCAGCTCAGCGAAACCGCCCACCCTGCAGCGACTGGACGTTGTCGAATGCCAGCGACGCGAACAGGAGAGCATTGAAGGTCATGCCCCGGTGAAACAGGTAGAAGGCCATGCCGATGCCGACCGCCAGCGATACTTTCAACGACAGATCGACCCCCGCGCGGGGCCGCCAGTGCGTGGCCAAAGCCCGGCAGATCTGACCGCCGTCGAGCGGATAGACGGGCAGCAGATTGACCAGCCCCCACCAGAGGTTGATGAATTCCATGTTATGGAATGTCTCGATCGCATATTTGGAAAGTTCGACCTGCTGCTGCACCAGCAGTTTTTCGAGTACATAGACGATTACATAGAGGATGAATCCGGCTCCCGGGCCCGCGAACAAGACGATCACCGAACGGGCCGTTGTATAACCCCAGGACGGTGTGAACGAGGCGTATCCGCCGAAGGAATACAGCACGATGTGGGGCGGCCAGCCATACGCCAGAGCCGTGAGCGCGTGACCGAGTTCGTGAATCAGGATCGACACGAAAACACAGGCCACCCAGAGAAGCGTCAGTTTGAGATCATGCCCATCCCCCCAGCCGAGGATCGCAGAAAACAGCCAGAAAAACGGATGCACTCGCACCGGAATCCCGAACAGTGAAAACCGCAGGTCAAACGGCGTGGGTTCGACAGTGCCGAGCATGCGTTACTTCTTCCGCCTCCACTGACGTGGCAAGTTGAATGGATCAGGTGTTGCCACAGAGTCGCCTGCGCAATCGATTCCAGACGTCACGGGCGAGATATTTTTCCCGCTCGAGCGTCTTGCGGGCCATGATCCGATTCCCGTTGCCATGCTTGTGACGAACGGAATCATAGCGTGCCGCCGGATGAGAGGTAAGGCGGGCCGGCGATCGTTGTTTCTTCGACCCGGCGAGCCGCCGGGTTGATCCCCGTCGGTATCGGGGTGAAGTCACCCCCCCTGCCCCGCATCGCTCAGGGGGGAACGGCGCCGCCATTCCGCACTCCGAATTTCTCAGACCGCTTCCCACGTGCCGTCGGCGAAGTGCCGCAGGCCGGGGGAGACTTCGGCGGGGGGGGTGCAGAAGAGGCGCAAGCGCACCGTGTTGTCGTGGAAGCGGCCGTTCACCGAAACGAACGTTCGCTCGCTGCTGGGGACCCCCTGATCGACGTCGGTCGTGCCCGAAGGAAATGCGTTCCAGCGAAACTCGTCGACCGCATCGAAGATCGCGCTCAAGCGCTGCAGGTCGAACTGAAACGCGACGGACCGCACTTCACCGTCGACCTTGCCCCCCACCGCCTCAGTTGCCCCGAGGTACATCGAGATCTCCCAGCGTTCGGTGCTGGGGGTGCACTCGTAGCCGACGCGGCCGACGTCCACGAACGGCTCGAACAGCTCGGCGACCTGGTCGACGAACTCGGGAAGCCACGCCGGAGGCGTCGCGCGCTTTTGCCGGGGTCCGGCGGTGTCAATCTGGTGGATCAGATGCTGCAGCGCGAGGTGCGAATGACTCACGGGGGGTCGAGCTCCGAAGCAGGGTCAGGCGGGGAAAAGAGAGGTCCGGACGCGATTCACGTAAGACCTACCCAATATCGGGATATCGGCCGGGAGGTTTGACCGCAAACGAGCCCGCGCTGCGCGTCGGGCACGATGCATCGGCGGTCACGCGGAAAATGACACCCCTGCCGACGCTGCTGAACGGACAATTGACACTCTCGCCGACAGACCTACAATCGTTATCTTCCGCAATTTCTTTGATCTTTCGAGACCCGACGTGCAAGACGACGCCATCCGCAAGGCCGACGTGCTGATCGAAGCCCTGGCCTGGATTCGGCGGTTCCGCGGCCGGCTGATCGTCATCAAACTCGGGGGGAGCGCGCTCGAAGATCCGCAGACCGTCGGCCATCTGCTGCAAGACCTGATCTTCATGGAGACGGTCGGGCTGAAGCTCGTCGTGATCCACGGCGGCGGTAAGGCGATCAACGCCGCGATGAAGAAATCGCAGCTTGTTCCGCGCTTCGTCCAGGGGCGGCGCTACACCGACGTCGAAACGCTCGATATCGTGACCCGCGTCCTCGCAGGTGAAATCTGCAGCGACCTCGTCGAACGGATTCGCGAACGGGGGGGCCAGGCCGTCGGGTTCAATTACCTCACCCAGAACGTGCTGACAGCAAAAAAACTCGTCCTGAAAGGCGAACAGGGGGAGTCGCTCGACCTCGGGTATGTCGGCGAAGTCGTCGACGTGAACCGCGATGTGCTGCTCACGGCTTGCCGGTCTGGCGCGATCCCCGTCATCCCGTCGATCGCGCTCGACGAGACCGGCCAGAAGTACAACGTCAATGCCGACACGGCCGCCGCCGCCGTGGCCCGCATCCTCGATGCCGAAAAGCTGATCTTCTTGAGCGACGTCTCGGGCATCTACCTCGACCGAACCCGGCCCGAGACTCTGGTGTCCAATCTGTCCGAACGGCGCTGCCGTGAACTGATCGCCGACGGCACGATCGAGTCGGGAATGGTCCCCAAAGTCGAGGCGGCGCTTGACGCGCTGTCGGCGGGCGTCAAAAAAGTGCACATCGTCGACGGCCGCATGCCCCATTCGCTGCTCGTCGAAATCTTTTCAGACAAAGGCGTGGGGACGGAGATCGTGCCGTGAGAGAGTGGCGCTGAAGAGAGTCGGCGCGGAGCATGCGAAGGACCCCACAGGTCAGACCCGAGGATAGAAGATCGAGGATAGAAGATAGCGGGGCGCCAGCCCCGTCCGTCGCCATCCTCTAACTTCTATCCTCTATCTTCTCGCTGGATTCCAAATCGACATTGAACACAGAGACATCAATACTCAAGACAACGACCCGGAGCGCAACAGTGCATCCCGCCGCAACGCAGAGCAGCCAGGCCACGATCGAGACATTTCAGAAGTACGTCATTCCCAATTACACGCGCTATCCCGTCTGTCTCGTGCACGGCGAGGGATCGTACGTGTGGGACGCTGAAGGAAAACGATATCTCGATCTCTTTCCGGGCTGGGGCTGCAACATTCTGGGTTACGCTCCGCCGCGCGTCGTGAAAGCGATTCAAGAACAGGTCACCCACCTGATCCATGTGCCCAACACCTGGTACACCGAGGCCCAGGGCAAATTCGCCGAGGCACTGTGCACGCGCAGCTTCGGCCAGGCGTTCTTCTGCAACAGCGGGGCCGAGGCGATCGAAGGGGCCATCAAGCTGGCGCGGCTCACCGGTTCACCCCAGGGCCGGCACAAGATTATCACGTTCGAAAACAGTTTTCACGGCCGCACGTACGCCGCGGTGACCGCGACCGCACAGCCCAAGTATCACGAAGGAATCGGACCGCTGCTTCCCGGGTTCCGGTACGCCCCCCACAACAACCTTTCGGCCGTGCGAGAGCTGGTCGACAAGGAAACGTGCGCGATCCTGATCGAGCCGGTGCAGGGGGAGGGGGGCGTCAACGTGCCGCGCGATGAGTTTCTGGCGGGCCTGCGGAAGATCGCCGACGAAAACGGTCTGCTGCTGATCTTCGACGAAGTGCAGACCTGTATGGGGCGGACGGGAACGTGGTTCGGGTACCAGCAGTGGAATGTGCAGCCCGACATCCTGACGATGGCCAAGGGACTTTCGGGGGGCGTTGCCTGCGGGGCCTTCATCGCCAAGACAGAGATCGCCGCGAACCTCAAGCCGGGCAAGCACGCCAGCACGTTCGGGGGCAACCCGCTGGCGATGGCGGCGGGTTTGGCGACCATCGAGACGATCGAGAAAGACAAGCTGCTCGACAACGTGGCCGTGATGTCGGCTCGGTTCCGCGAACATTTCACGAAGCTCAAATCGGAGCTTTCGATCATCCGCGAGCTGCGGGTGCGGGGCATGATGATCGGGATCGACCTGACGATCCCCGGCACCCCCGCCGTCGGCAAGTGCATGGAACGGGGTGTGCTCGTCAACTGCACGCACGACACGGTGATCCGCCTGCTCCCTCCGCTGAACATTACCGCCCAGCAGGTCGATGAAGGCGCGGCGGTGGTCTCGGAAGTCTTGCGCGAAATGGCCCGCGGCGCGTGAAGTTCACGTCCAGCGCGCGATGGAATGAAGAGGGGGAGACAAGGAGAAAATTGCGACGGCGAAGCCGTCGTCCTTCGTTCTCCTTGTCTCCCCCTCTCCTTGTCTCCTTGTCTTCCCTCGTCTGCGGGAACGGCACCCCGGCGCAAACTACCGCACCCCCAGCTCAGCCAGATCCGCGCCGCGCAACGGCGACGCGGCGACCCAGTCTTTAAGTTTCGACAGCACGAAGTGTTTGTGATTGGCTACGGCCTGTTCGGAAATCCGCAGCTCGCGCGCGGCGTCCTTGTTCGCCCAGCCCAGCACAAATAGTAGTTCAATGCACTTGAGCCGCTCGAATTCCCCCTGTTTGAGCCACTGCACGATCAGCGTTTCCAGGCCGTCGCGCAGGACCTGGGCTTCGATCGAACGCCGCTCGCGGCTGCGGGCCAGGCTGGAGGCCATCCGCCCGCTGCCGCGCAGCTCGGGGGCGCCGGCCTGCGAAGAGCCGGTAATGAGCGGCAGCGTCGGCCGGCGGCCGCGGCGCCTGAGGACGTCGGTCAGCTTGTGGGCCGCGATCGAGAACAGGAAAGTCTCGGGGGGGGTCTCGTCGTCGTAGTTTGGCAGCCCCACGAGAAACCCGAGAAACGTCTCCTGGACGACGTCTTCCGCCGCCGCGCGGTCTCCCAGCCGGCTGTCGACAAAGGCCAAAAGGCGCCCCTCGAACCGCTCGATGCAGTCGGCCCAGGCCTGTTGATCGCCGGCGCGAATGTGGTCGATCAGCAGTCGGTCGGCGTCGAGGGCTGCCATGAAACGTATTGCCGAAGAGTGCAAAAAGAGTCAGGAAGACGGACAAGCCGCCGATTGGTTTACCATCCTAACGTATGCGGCGGCGAATGGATCACGCAAGAGTCGCTGATCTGCCTCCCGGGCGGAATAAGGAACGTGGCAGGTCAGCGACCCGCCCCACGTGGAGCAGGTCTCTAGTCTGTTCGAACGGCGTGTCCTCACCGCCGGACTCATTGCCGCTTCCTGAATCGCGATCAGCCAGGAATTCCAGTTCGGTTGCCCGCAATCGAGATTGCGGATACACATTAGGACACCATGCCAAAACAGCCCTACCGCACCGCCCCGATCGCAACAGAAAAACTCCCTCCCGGCATCGGGTACATCATTGGAAACGAGGCTGCCGAGCGCTTCAGCTTCTACGGGATGCGGACCATCCTCGTCGTGTTCATGACGAAATTTCTGCTGGATGCGAGCGGAAAGTCAGCGGTCATGTCGGAAGAAGACGCGAAGTCGTACTTCCATTTGTTCGTCGCGTCAGCGTATTTTTTTCCGGTCATCGGCGCGATCCTGGCCGACGTCTGGCTGGGAAAATACATGACGATCCTCAGCCTGTCACTCTTCTACTGCTTCGGACATGCCGCGCTGGCGGCGGATCAGACACGACTGGGCTTGTTCGCAGGCCTGGCGCTGATCGCGATTGGGGCCGGTGGAATCAAACCCTGCGTTTCCGCCAACGTGGGCGATCAATTCGGGAAGGCGAATTCTCATTATCTCGAACGCGTCTATGGATGGTTTTATCTGTCGATCAATTTCGGTTCGTTCTTTTCGACGATCCTCACGCCCTGGCTGTTGGAGGACCTGGCTGCCTGGTTAATTACCACGTTTCAAGTGCAATCACCTGCGGCTGTCGACCGGCTGAAGCACATTGGTCCGCACGTGGCTTTCGGGGTGCCAGGGATCTTGATGCTCCTAGCGACCATCGTGTTCTGGATGGGACGGTACCACTATGCCCATGTCCCCGCGCGCGGTGTCGAGAACGTCTTCGGCGCCCTGCGGGGAGATGGCTGGAAGTGTCTCGTAAAGCTGATCCCCTTCTACGTGTTCGCAGCGATTTTCTGGTCGTTGTATGACCAGACCGGCTCGGCCTGGGTGCTCCAGGCCGAAAAGATGGACCGGAACTGGCTGGGGATTGAGTGGCGGGCTTCACAGATTCAGGCGATCAATCCACTGCTCATTCTGATACTCATTCCGATTTTTTCTTTCGGCATCTATCCCGCGATCAATTCCGTGTTTCGACTGACTCCGATGCGTAAGATTTCAATCGGTTTGTTTCTCACGGTCGTGGCATTTGCCATTTCATCGATGGCCCAGAAGCGCATCGACGACGGGCAGACTCCCAGCGTTGTGTGGCAGCTCGTGGCGTATGTGGTCATCACGATGGCCGAGGTCATGGTTTCCGTGACCGGGTTGGAGTTTTCCTACACGCAGGCGCCGCGGGAGATGAAGTCGTTCGTGATGTCGATGTGGATGCTGACAGTGACCTTTGGCAACCTGTTCACGACGCTTGTCAATAAGCTCATTCAGAAGCCACTGCCCAACGGGAAGGTGGAAGTAATTTTGAAGGGGGCTGACTATTACTGGTTCTTCACCGGCCTGATGCTCGTTGCAGCCGTGGTGTTTATCGTTGTCGCATACTTCTACAAAGAACAGACGTTCATCCAGGAAGAGCAGCCCAACACGTGAGCGGCGCACTACCGCCGGCAATGCTCGTGACGCATTTTTCTTCTTAAGACGGGGATGCAATTCTTGCCACGGCGTCCGCGGGTTCGATCAGCGAGCCATGGAAGGGCGGCAGCCAATAGCCAGGGGCGCAAGCCCCTGGATTCAGATCGATGAATCGACCGAGCCCTGAAAGGGCGAAACATTTCACCATCGAGCCGTCAGCATGCTTGCGTGTCGCCCTTCCAGGGCTGTCGCGATCGTGACACGTCGATCCAGGGGCTTGCGCCCCTGGCTATTCGCTTTCGCCCCTCCGGGGCTGAATCGTATGCGTGCGACGCTGCACAACAGGGTCGCCGCGCCGTCATGCGGATCGAAGTGCTCGTCGTGCTGGCCATCGGCGCCTTCCTGATGGCCTCGATTCCCGCCGCCATCTTGTCGGGCCGCGAATCGGCCCGCGCCACCCAGGCGAGGAACAACCTTCGCAACCTGACGATCCACTATCGGGAATTCGGTCGCTTCGCTGACGGCGAACTGTCTCGCGCACCGTCGTCCGGGAGCAAGACCGACGAGGGAATGGTGGCGAGCGTCCTGATTGCCGCTTTGGCGGCGATCGCAGCGGTCGCCGCGGCATTCGTCATCCGCCTGATCGTGCGCCACGCCAACCAGCGTGAGGACTGGTACATGGACGAGAACGGCGTCTGGAGACCGGCGTAAGCGCAGGCCGTGCGACCGCGCCTTGCCATCCTCGATCTTCCATCCTCCATCCTCGACGGCGCTGGGGGCAATCCGCCGCGTGACCGCGCTACCGGCGGAGCAACTGGTAATCGGTGTTGTTCTTGTCGAACGCCACGTCGGGGAGACGCTCGTCGATCTTGATGTTCGTGTACCCGTAGTATTCGATGAGGGTCGCTTCATCGAGCGCAGCGGCGTCGGCTGCTTCCGTGCCGGCTTCGGGCCAGCCGAAGTTGCGGATGCAGACCGGCAGCGACAGGTCGCGGTCGATGTAGGCGATCGACTTGCGATACACGGGCTCGACCTCTTTGCTGTCGTATTCCACGATCCAGCAGTCGCAGTGGCGCCCCATGAACTTCTGCTCCGGGTGCATCTCCCAGCGCACGCCCCCCTTGAGTGTCAGGTCGCGCTTGCGGTACTTGAGAATCGTGTCGGCAAGCTGCAACAGGCCCATCTCGGTGACAGGGTGCCGCGATTCGGCCATCGCCAGCGACCCGGTCGGATCCAGTTTCATCAAAGGCAACTTTTTCTTGATGCCCCCCAGCCGCACAAGCATCTTGTCGTCGTATTGGCCGACGACGTGCAGCAGCTCGCGTCCTTCGTCTCCCCCCTCGACCCACTTCATATACACGCTGAAGGGATGATGCCGCAGCTTGAGCTCGATCGACTGCAGGTCCTGCAGGTCTCCGCCGTCGAGCCGTTCCTGCTTGACGAACGTCGCCGAGTAATCAGGACAGCGCTCGATGCGGTGTTTGCCGACTTCGAGCAGCGCGACATGCAGTTGCAGGGCCAGTCGGCTGCCACGGATTGCCGTCTGAATCTGCTTGTTGAGCTCGGCCGCCGGCAGTGACGCCAGATTCGCGGACGCCCCTGCGGAAGCGGCGGGGGGCGAGCTGCTCGCGGGCGCGGTCGTCGACTTGGCGGCGGCATCCAGCCCCGCGCCGGCCGGTTTTGTCCGAAACGTCAGGAACAGGATCCCCAGCGCCATCATGCCGATCATCGCGGCCAGGCAGTTCTGGCGCGAGGTTCCGGGGGGAATCGACAGGCGCTTGCGGAATTGCCAGATCTGTTTGAAGTTCGGACGGCTGCGGAGTTGCCAGATCTGCTTGAGTCGCTTCATGCGTCGTCGATCCTGGAGCGCGGGCCTGGAGCGCGGGACCGAGGTCTCGCCCCGCGATTGATGATTCGATTACGGATCACCCTCGTTGCCGCAGTACCTTTGGCGGCCGCGGAGGTCATCCTGACAACTGCGCCGTGGCGGATCGAGCCCGCACGCAGCGCTCGCATTAAACGTCGGAATCCCCGTCACAGCGGTTGCAGGCATTCGTCGGAACACGGAATAAACGTTGCTTTCCGAGCGTCCGCCACACAGGCAGTTCAGTCTTTCTGGCATCAGAGGAATTCTTTCGGCAGATTTCCCAGCTTGCCAACTCCGGGCAACCCGCAGGGTGCAAATGGTTTGACGCAGGGCGTAGAATGAAGTTGAGCGCATTGGGCGGACCCAAGGGAAAACCCGTGGGCCTGGAAGATGCGTCGTTTTGCGATCCGGACTGCTTGGGGATTTCATCGAGTGTCGCTTGAAAAGCCTGCTTATGATGCAATTCTCGTCGTTGGATTCGGCGGTCCGGAACAGCCTGCGGACGTGATGCCGTTTCTCGAAAACGTCCTGCGCGGCCGCAACGTCCCCGCCGAACGCATGCGTGAAGTCGCCTCGCATTACGAGCACTTCGACGGCAAAAGCCCCCTCAACGATCAGATGCGCGACCTGATCGCCCGGCTGCGCCCCGAACTCGAAGCGCACGGCATCCACCTGCCCATTTTCTGGGGCAACCGCAACTGGCATCCCCTGCTGCCTGATACTTTGCGCGACATGGCGGCCGCCGGGGTCCGGCGGGCCCTGGCCTGGGTCGCCAGCGGCTATTCCTCGTACTCGGGGTGCCGGCAGTACCTGCAGGATCTCGAACGGGCCAGGGCCGCTGTCGGTCCTGGTGCGCCGCAGGTCGCCAAGCTGCGAGTGTTTTACAATCACCCCTCATTCATCGCGACCAGCAGCGCCCGGTTGCAGGCGGCGTGCGAGCAATTGCCGCCCGATCGGCGCGGCTCGGCGCACCTCGCGTTCACGGCACACAGCATCCCTTCGTCAATGGCCGCGACCTGTGCGTATGAGCAGCAGTTGCTGGAAACGTGCCGGCTGACTTCTGAACAGGCCGGCGCGGCTCCCGATTCCTGGCAGCTTGTCTACCAGAGCCGGTCGGGACGGCCGCAGGACCCGTGGCTCGGCCCCGACATCCTCGATCACCTGCGGTCGATCGCTGCGCAGGGAACTTCGGACGTGGTCGTCATGCCGATCGGTTTTCTCTCGGACCATATTGAGGTGCTGTACGATCTCGACTTCGAAGCGCAGAATCTGGCGCAGGAGCTGAACCTCAACATGATCCGTGCCGCGACCGTCGGCACGCATCCCCTGTTCGTCGGCATGATCCGCGAGCTGATCGCCGAGCGTCTTTCCGGGACGCCCGCCCACCCGGCGATCGGCGCCAACCCCGCCTGGCCGGACGATTGCCCTGCCGATTGCTGCCCGGCGCCGCGCACTCCCCCCCTTAGCAAGGGGGGGTCAGGGGGGGGCGGGTGAACGTGAGAAAAGGGAGGATAGAGGATCGAAGATGGAGGATCGAGATTCGCGAACGAGATTCTCGCGCCATCCTCGATCTTCCATCCTCCATCTTCGATTTTCCCTCCTCGATCTTCTACCCTTCGGCTTTCGCCAGCGTCGCCTCCACGACATCGGCCGGCAGTTCCTTCCCGGTGATCGTCTTGAAAACCGTGGCGATGTAGTCGCCGAAGATTTTCAGGGGCTCGATGATCTTGCAGCCCCGTTCGCGGGCCTCGCGCATGAGGTCGCTTTCGCCCGTCAGGTTCGAGAGGTCTGTGACGAACATCGGAGGCCGGAGGAACGCCGGATTGACCTTAACACCAGGGCCGGCCGCGCCGCCGGTCATCTTGTCCTGCGCCTGCGCCTCGGAAATGATCACGACGTCGCACAGCGTGTCGTACATGTTGGCGATGGGAACGTATCGCGCGCCGGTGGCCTGGGCCAGGCGCTGGGCCTCGCCATCATCCGCGGCGGTCAGGCTCAGGAGCCCCTTCCGCTTCTGCACCCCGACGGCCACGCTGCGGGCCATGCCGCCGGCGCCGATCACGAACACATTGCGGCGGTCGAGCGGCCGGTCTTCGGCCGTCTTGGCTCCCAGGGCGGTTTCGACGACCCGCAGCACGCTCTTCCAGGCCGTGTTGTAAGCGTGCCAGCCGTCGGCCTGCTTGACCACCATGTCGGCATACTGCGCCTTGCGCGCCGCTTCTTCGATGTCGGTCGCCAGGTTCAGTGCCCGCTCACACAGTTCCGGATTGGCCAGCAGCACGTTGACGTGCAACGTGTCGAGCATCTGGTTGATCTTGTCGGACACGCCGATTTCAAGCTGCAGGCAACGGATGTTGAGCTGCTGAGCGGCGAATCCCGCGTTGAGCAATTTGACCGCGGCGATCTCCGTCGGGCCAAACCCGGCGACCGCCACGAACCGGGTCTGCGGCCCGATCTCGCGGAAGCGATAAATCTCTTCCAGGTCGGCGACCGTCGCCTGCCCCTCGTGCGCTTCGAGGCCCCGCTCGAGCGCGCCATAGATCCACGGCGCGCCGTATTTCAGCCCAAGCAGCGAGAACATCACTCCCGGTTGCCCCAGGCCCATTCCCACGACTGGGATATTGCGCTTCTTGCTGATCGTCGCCAGCAAGGGCCACGCTGCGTCGAGCGTTGGAGTGGGGCCGACCAGCTTCACGACGTCGGCCTTGGCGGCGATCGCCTTCTCGATGATCGGCTCGAGGTTCGCAAGCGGCTTGGTCATGCTCGTGTAGCTCACGACCCGCTTCGTGTTGCCGAAACGGGGGATCTTGTCGGCGATGTCGAGTTCCAGCTCGACGTACGCCGGGGCGGTGATAATCGCCGTGCGGAGCTGCACCAGCCGCTCGTCTTCGGTGCCGTCCCAGTTGCCTCCGTCGGCTTTCCGCCGGCACGACACGAGGATCGGCTTCGAAATGCCTTCCATCATCTCTTTGAGGTCGGGCTCTTTTCCCAGTCGGTCGAGCCGAAACTCGATCAGATCGCACTGCGGCGCGGCGTTAAAGAGATCGACTTTGCCGAGTCGGCGGGATTCAGGAGCAACAGCGATGCAGAGCATGGGGGGTCCGTAGTTGGCGATGCGTTGATTGATCAGGAAGCCGCGTTCAAAAAACAACGAGGATGGAGGATCGAAGATGGAGGATGGAAATTTGTGGGCCTCATCGTTTTCGTGGAGGAGTAGGACTCGGTTTGCAGAAGAACTCGGCCTTATCAATCATTCCGTTGAGCATGGCCCCTACGCGTTGCCAACTCGAATCGAGTTGCGCGTGTCGATTTGCGTCGATGTAACGGCAATCCAAGGCGTGATCTAGCCACGCTTGTGTCTCCATCGCCTCTCCCAATGCCTCATTGATCTTGTTGGAAAATGCCGCAATATACCAC
>JACQFH010000172.1 GCA_016200145.1 Planctomycetia bacterium
CTACCATGTTCAATATCCAGCTCGATCATCTGTTCGGCAAGACCTTATTCCGTAAACCCACCCCTCGGATGGGGTTGAGGAATCACTTCAATTGGCCGTTGGCAGCCGAAGTCGAGCTCCTGGAGGATCGCACTCTCTTATCGGTTTCTTTGGGTGCAGCAGAGACATTTGCCGTCCTCGGTGCTTCGACGGTGACAAGTACCGGCGGGACGGTTCTCACGGGAGATTTGGGCGTCAGCCCGGGCTCTGCCGTCACCGGCTCGCCGACTGTGACCGGGACGATCCACCTGGCGGACGCGGTCTCGGCCCAGGCCCACGCCGACCTCGTCACGGCTTACAATGTCGTCGCGGGTAAAGTGCTGACGAGCGACCTGACAGGTCAGGATCTCGGTGGGCTCACACTCGCGCCGGGCGTCTATCATTTTGCGTCATCGGCTCAGTTGAGCGCGACGCTCACCCTGGACGCCCAGGGCAACCCCAATGCGGAGTTCTATTTCCAGATCGGCAGTACGCTCACGACCGGCAGCAACTCGGCTGTTGTCATGATCAATGGCGGCGACAAGTGCAAGGTATTTTGGCAGATCGGCAGTTCCGCAACGATCGGAACCGGCACTGCGTTCACAGGACATATTCTTGCACTGACGAGCGTCACCATACAGCACGCCGCGAGCGTGAACGGCAACGTCCTGGCGATCACTGGCGCTGTGACGATGGATGACAACGCCATCTCTGTCGCCGATTGCGTGGCGGAGCTTTTTTCGTTCCCTGGTGAATATGCCGTGACGTCAGGAGTCGCCACCACGCTGGCCTCGATCACGCAAAATGGCGGCGTGTTGACGCTCATTGGATCGTCGACGACCACCGCCACGATCACGAACTCCACGCAAATTCTGGTCAGCGGCGTTAACACGGCGACCTACGGAAACAGCCGCATCACGTTTCCGTCAGGGACGTTTGCCGGTCAAACCTGGACGAAACTCGACATCCCCGAAAATTTCACCAACCCCACCGGGGCGACCGTGCATGTGACCCAGAACGGCCCTGCCGTGGCGTTCACCGACAAGTTCGGCAACACGTCGCCGGGAACCTGGCTCAGCCCCACGCAATTGTCGGCCTTCGGGGAAACAGTGACCTTCGGTACAGGACAATTGATGTGGTCCGACGGGACCGCCTGGAGCGAGAACATTCTTCTCAGCGGGACCCAGAACGGCGGCGGCGCGGTGACCATTGCGGCCGTTCCGAACCAGATTCAGGTTCTGGCCTACCTGAATGGGCAGAACCGCACGGTGTACACGATTTCCAATGGCACGTCGAACTTGGCGATTATCGACGGTCAGGGGACGATGTCGGTGGCCACTTTCTTCAACCTGACCCAGGCTGCCGATAGCCGCTATCCGGGTGACACGCTGACGTTGAGCGAGAGCCGGATCATCTGGCAGGATGGCGCGGTCTGGACCCCGACGAACAGCGTCGGCTCGTCCCCGCCTGTCGTCACGCATTACACCAATACCGTCGGCATCTCGACGCATGTCGTGCAGAACGGCACGAACACCGCGTTGTTCTTCGACGGCATCGGCACCATTTCCGTGGGGACATTCATCAACGCCACGCAAACGACGAACCCCCGATACGTCAATGACATGGCGACGTTCGGCGCGGGTACGGTGAACTGGCAGGACGGCAGCGTCTGGACCCAGACCGCGAACCCGCCGGTCAAGATCACCGCCACCGATCAAAATGGCGTTGTCTCCCACTTGCGGTTGCAGAGCGCCACGCTGCTCGTGGGACTGGACGGACCGCTGCTCGGAATCACCGGTACACGTGTGAACAACAAAATCCAATGGTCGAACGGAGATGTCTGGGCGAACTTCGACTACGACGCGCTCAACGCGATGCTCGAAATGGGAACCGGCTTCCCATGAACGTCGCCAGCGAACGGTTAAGCGCATAAGGACGGCTTTCTTGTTGGACCGGGCATCGATCGATGTTCCGGGCGATCACCGGCGATGAACGCGGAACGGGGATTGCACGCGGGAACCGGCGGCCCGAACGCCAACATCTCGAAAGGGTATCATTAATGTCCGTTGCAACGGGATCTGCCGTCGCTGACGTTTTTACCGATCGTTCCTGCGCGGATCGGCAGCGCATCGCTCCTCTGGACGTGCGCAGTTCTTATGACGGTTCCAACGTGGTCTTTCGCCTGTTGCGAATGGAGACCTGGGGACCGGCACTGATGAACCTCGGATATTACACATTTCGCGGGCCGTTGGCATTTCTCAACCTGGTGGCCAATCTCGAAGCCGCGCAGCGACGGCTGGTGATGGAGGCGGTTGATCTGCTGGAGGTCGGACGTCGCCACAGGGTTCTCGACGTCGCCTGCGGCCGTGGAAAGAGTTCGTTCATCGTCCACTGCCTGTTCCCCGAGGCGACCGTCGTCGGATTGGATTTATTGAGCAACAATGTCCAAGTCGCACGCACGCTCTTCGATCAAGTCGACAACCTGTCGTACGTATCTGGCGACGCGCTCCACCTCGACTTCCCGGATGAATCTTTCGACCGCGTGCTGTGCGTCGAGGCGGCCTTTCACTTCCCGGACCGGGGACGGTTTCTGCGCGAAGCTTGCCGCGTATTGCGTCCCGGAGGGCGGCTGATCGTCGTCGATTTTGCCTGGAACACCGACGCGGATCAGAAGCATCGCGACGATCCGGAAACACGGCTCGTCCGGGGCGTCTGGCAGTGGCACGACCTCTTCTCAGTTCCTGAATACGAACGTGTGGCGGGCGATTCGGGATTCGAAATGCTGTCGAGTAGCGATTGGAGCCATCGGGTCACCCGTCCCATTCAGGGGTTGTTTCAATTCCTTTCAACTCTGGGAAACTCACGCTGGGGCCGTCGGATTCTGTTGTGGAAAAACCCGCTCTACCGGTCTTTCTCACACGCAGACTGGAATGAGGTCGCTTCGGCGGTTCGTGCCCACGCCCACTTTCACTGCTACTCGAAATACATGGCGTTCGTATTCGAAAAACGGTGCAAACGATGAGCATTTTCGGCGGAAAGTTTCTTGGAAACAACAGTCGCCGCGGGTGGGTGGGTGGTCTGGCCGCAGGCGGACTTGTAGCGGTGGTGTGGCTGTTTGTCGCGCACGCGGAATCGGACGACAACCTGGCCAGCGAGGCGGGCCTGCGGGCCGCCGCCGACTCGGCCGGCCGCATCCTCAGCAGCGACGGCCAGGTGCTGCATTCGCTCAATGAGGCGATCGAATTCGCTCGCGCCCGCCGCGAGAAGCTCAGGACGGTTTCCGATTATACGGCCATCTTTTCGAAAACCGAGCTCGTGAACGAACGACTCATCAGCCAGACGATGGATCTCAAATTCCGCCAGCAGCCATTCAGCGTGTATGTGCACGGTCATTCGAAACGACAGCCGGCCCGGGAAGTGATTTTCGTCGCGGGAATGAACGACGACAAATTGACGCTCCACGAAGCGGGTCTCAAATCGCTGATCACCATCCATTTGAAACCTGACGATCCGCGGGTGATGGCGGAAAACAAATACCCCATCACCGAAATCGGAATGGCGAAGATGCTCGATGCGGCGCTGGTGATCTGGGAACGGGAGAAAGACATCGCCCCCACGAACGTCGAAGTGCTGCTTTCAAATTCCACCAGGTTTGGCTCGGTCGAATGCGAAGAAATCCAGATCACTCACAAGCAGCGGCTTGGCGGGTTGAAATTCCATATCACGCGGGTTGCCTTCGAAATCAAGAGCGGGTTCCCGGTGCTTCTCGAACAATACGACTGGCCCCGACAGGCAGGCGAAGCACCGCCGCTGGTCGAACAATATCTCTATTCCGACGTCAAAACGAATTCCGGCCTGACCGACGCCGATTTCGACCCTGAGAATTCCGAATACAAGTTCGGATTCGCCTCGCTGCCGTAGGCTGGAGCGAGAAACCCAAACAATTACGCGTAGCCGATTCCGATCCGGAACAAGGCGGCGAGGGCACTCGAGCTGAAGTTGTTCCACGTGGTGCCGTTCGACCAGACCAGGTTGCCGTTCTGCAGCGTCGCTGTCAGGCCCTGCATGGCTCCATCCAGGCCGATCAGCGTGGTCGGGCTCGTCATCTTGACGTGGCTGACCGCGCCGTTCGGATCGCTCAAGCCGATCGTCAACGGTAAGGCATTCTGGGTCCAGACAGTTCCATCCTGCCAGGTGACTTTGTTGCTGGAAATCGTCGCCAGGTCGTCCGGATAGAGATCGGCCCGCGCCGTGACCGAATTGAGCTTTATTCCCAGAGAGGTGCGACCCCGGCCATCCACAAACGCCACCTGGCTCGTGCCATTGTGAATGAGGTGGACGGGAACTCCACCCGGGTTCGTGTAGTGGGTCACCGTCACGGCCGTGGTCGCGGCGGTTTGCGTCCAGACGGTGCCGTCCGTCCAGGTGATTGTGGACATGTTCTTGCTGGCGGTCGCGACTTGACCGGGAAAATACGGGGTCGTCATCTGGGTGGGGTTGTTGAATGTTCCCAGCGACAGATGACCCGTCCCGTCGATGAAAATGACACTCGACGTCGCAGTCTGCACGAGGTGGACTGCCCTGCCGTTGGTGGTGTTGACGTAGTCGGTGACATACACCTGGCTGGGGGAAGCAATGAAGGTGCTGTTGAAGACCGTGGCGCCGCTGAGCGCATCGGTTCCCACGTCAAGTTCGGAATCAGCGCCGCTCATGACGACCGTCGTGGCGCCGTCGAAACGCGAACCGTTGATGACGGCCAGGTTCGAGCTGACGGTGAGATTCGTCCCGGTGACGACTTTGACCGTGCTCTTGAACCACGTATTGAGCAACTGGATGGTGTCGGCGCCGGTGCCTGAAGTGATGCTCGCAGCGCCGGTCACGACGAACGGCGTTCCGAAGCCCTGGATCTGGACGAAGTTGTTCCCAGTGGCCGTTCGGCTGAGCGCCAGTGTCAGCGAACCGGCGATCGAAGTCGTCCCGAACGCGTTCGAATTCGAATACATCTGCACATTGTCGGCGTTCACGGTGTTGGCCGAGTTGTCGAACGAAACGTTCCCGCCGATCGTCACGCCGTCGTCGATGCGCAAGCCCGACTGCCCGTTCCCAGTGTCGATTACGTTGATACTGCCGGTAATGGCCAGTTTTCCCCCCGTGGGATTGTTGGCCGGCGGTCCGTAGATGTTGATCTGTTTGTTCGCCGCTCCGCCTTCGGTGATGTTGACGGAACCGCTGACCGTCATGCTTCCGCCGCCGTTGGTGCTGCCGAACAGGCCGAAGGTGACCGCTTCGTTGCCGAAATTCGCCAGGATCGAGCCGCCGATGACCACGTTCGGGGAGCCGGCATTAATCGCGACGTCGGCGATGCCGCTCGACTGGCCGTTGATCGTCACATTGCCGGTGACGCTCAGGCCCGTGATTGCGAACGTGTTGTTGCCGATCCCCAGGTTGACCGTCAGATTGCCGACGCTGGCGAGCGCCACCGACTGCACGGCGGCAACATTCGATCCCAACGTGATCAGCGTTCCGTTCGTCCCTGTCACCACGACGTTGTTGCCGGAACGGGTGACGTTGATCGTGGGATTGTTGATGTCGGTCGACGACAGCGTCACGTTGCTTCCCTGGACGGCCAGCGTCACGCCGGGGTTCGCCGCCGAAAGCAGCTCGCGAAATTCGAGGACCTCGGCGGCGACGAATCCAAAAACGCCGTCATGCGCCGGCCGACGACGCAAGCGGCGACGTGGCAACTGAAACAGCGATTTGCAGAGGCTGGTGAAATTCATGGCGAATACCGATGTTCCTGCTGGAAACGATTGCTGCAAAACGCCGGGCGCGATCATCGTGTCGCGCGTTTGAACTCTCTCGAGACCAAAAAAAAGCCGGCGTGGAAAAATGCCCGACAGGCGTTCTTCCACGCCGGCTTACTCATTGACGACCCCCCGACAGAGCCGGGTTGCCCTCAAGTCAGTCCGTCCGACGACTGCGACACTGGTTGTTGCGGGGCGGAGTTCAGTATTTCTTAGCGCCCCGATTCATTAGCAATCTTATCAATCGCAGTTGGCGAAGCAAGGGGGAGGTCTTGTCCGGCGGTGTCCTCATTGGGTGGGATTGTGGTGCGGCCGTCTCGGCTGCACAGCGGCAGGCGAGACACCTGCACCACAACTCAGGACACCACGAAAACCCAAAGCTCCTTGCTTTCGAGGGGGCGCTTGTTACGATTGGTACTGCCGCAGAGCAACAATTGCCAAGGGTTGCTTCCCCGGCAGAACGTGCGGTAGATAAGCGGTTTGTGTAGCAGTTGTCGTCGGAAGACTGACTCATCAGCAGCCCGGCTGGTCTCGACGGGACCGGGCGGCTTGAAAAAAAGTAAGCCGACGTGGCGCGACACCTCAGGGTGTTTCGCCACGTCGGCTTTTTTTTTCGCTTGCAAATCGTGTTCAAAATGGAAGCCGGAAAGTCTTTAGAAAGAACGTGTCATCATGTTGCGACTGACAATGCTGTGCGGGCTGTTGATTTGTGCATCTCTCGGTGACGGAACCGCGCTCGCGCAGGGAGTGGGGGAGAAAATCTACGTCATCAACAACACCGAGCTCAAATCCGGCGCGAATACGATCGGCAGAGTGACGGCAGGCAACATTCTGACGATCGAAGACGTGCAGCGCGGGTGGTACAGAGTCGACCACAAAAGCTTCTCGGTCAGGGGTTGGATTCTCCGACGGGACACCGTCTCGGTGGCAGACGCGCTGAATCGGTTCACGGCGGAAATCGAGACCAGGCCCACCCCGTTCGCGTACACGGGCCGGGCGCTGATCCGGAAAAATCTCGGTGAATTCGAGCTGGCGCTGCGCGATCTCGATGCAGCCCTGCAGCTCGAACCTGGCAACCCGTACGCGCTGCACACGCGGGGCGTGCTCTGGATGAAGCAGAAGCAGTGGGCCCGATCAATCCCCGACTTCGAAAACGCGCTGCGGCTGACGTCGGATCCCGCCGTGCAGGGTTCGGCGAACCACAATCTGGGCATCGCGCGGCTGCGGCTCAAAGATCTGGATAAGGCCGTCGCCAATTTCGATGCCGCCGGGCGACTGGACCCCTTGAACAACGCGGATGCCATCGCGAATCGGGGAGAAGCCCGCAATTTCATGGCAGGGGGGCAAGAGCAGGCCCTGGTCGACCTGAACGAGACGTTGCGTCTGAACCCCAAACACGAAAAGGCATGGTCGATGCGGGCCACGCACTATCAAATGCGGGGTGACTGGGACCAGGCCCTCGCCGACTTCTCCCAGGCGCTGCTGCTGACCCCGCGCGACGTGGCCGCTTTAAGCAATCGTGGAATCGTCTGGGAAAACAAGAAGGACCCGGTCCGTGCCATGGCCGACTTTGATGCGGCCACTCAGATTGATCCGACGTTTGCGCCTGCCTACCATCACCGTGCCTTGTTGTTCGAGCAACAGGGTGATTTTGCGCAGGCGGAAGCCGCGCTCGACGAGTTCGTTCGCCTGAATGAGAACCAGGCCCGCGTTCTGGCCCTGGTGATTCGTGCCGGTTTCCACGCCCGTCGGCAACTCGTCGCCAAAGCCCAGGCCGACATCGCGGAGGCTCTGCAGATCGTCGACCACACGCAGGCGGAGCCCTTGCGGGAAATCGCCTGGCTGTTGGCCACTTGCCCCACGGCCGAGCTGCGAAACGGAGCTCAGGCCGTCGAACTGGCCCAGGAGGCTTGCGAATTGACCCACTTCACCAATCCGGCGGCACTGAATGCTCTGGCCGCGGCGTACGCAGAATCGGGCGATTTCCCGAAAGCGATTGCCGCACAAACCAAGACGGTCGCACTCACCGACGATGCCCGGCAGAGGGCGACGTATCAAAAAAGCGTGGAGCAATACTTGCAGAATCTGCCACCAGGTCATCGGGGTCAGCACCTGGTGCTTGCGATCCATTATTGCCAACGGCGTTGACATTCAGGTGGCCGAGTCGATGCGGCGATATGTCGTCGCCAGCCATCTGCCTATGTCAATTTTCGTCGAGCCGGATACTAAGGAGCCGATCACATGATCAATTACATTTCCGGGCTGGTGTTTGTCGTACTGCTGTTGGTCGGTGCGGCGGTCGCTTTGGCGATCGGGATGGCGAACCCTGCCGTGGCGGTTGGATTTGGGTTCGTCTGGATCGCGGCGGACGCCGTTGCGGCTTCGGGCATTAAGCTCGCCGCGCAGTGGGAGCAGGCGCTGGTCTTCCGGCTGGGAAAGTACCACGGCATCCGGGGCCCCGGGCTGTTCCTGATCATCCCGCTGATCGACCAGGTGCGGATGGTCGACATCCGCATACGCGCCACCGATATTCCCGCACAGCAGGTGATCACCAAAGACAACGTGCCGGTGACGATCAATGGCGTGTTCTTTTTCAAGGTCGACAACGTCGCCGACGCAATCATCAAGGTCCAGGATTATCGCACCGCCATCGGGCAGTATGCGCAAACCTCGCTCCGCGACGTGATCGGCCAGATGACGCTCGACCAGCTCCTGGTCGAACGGGAAGCGATCGGCAAGGCCATCGCGATCAACGTGGAGAAAGACATCGAAGGCTGGGGCCTGGAGGTCACCGGCATCCGCATCCAGGACATCAACATGCCTGAGGAGCTCAAGAAGATGATGTCGCGGCAGGCCTCGGCGGAACGCGAAAAGCGGGCGACGATCACCAAGGCTGAGGGCGACCGCGAAGCTTCGGACAATCTGGCGGCGGCGGCCAAGACCATGGCGGCCAGCCCGGGCGCGATGCAACTGCGGACACTGCAGACTATCGACGGACTGGGTCCCACCGCCTCGAATACGGTTGTTCTCGCCGTGCCAATCGACGTCATGGATGCTATCAATGCCTTTACGCGAGAGCGTCACCGGCGTAACGGCCGGCACGCGCCGGTCGTCGCCGACCCGGCGCCTCACATCGGTCCATTGGAAAGCGCTGCAGCCATTCGCGGCGGCGCCTGACAGTTCAGTCCTTGCCCGCTGTTCCACAATTAACGATTTGAGGTCCCGGATCCCTGATCACCGAGGAACCACGCCGTGTCTATCGCGAATTCCGTCGTCGCCGTTTTTGAATCTCACGACCAGGCCGAAGCTGCCATCCGCACGCTTCGGGAGAACGGCTTCGACATGAAGAACCTCTCGATCGCAGGCAAGGATTGTCACAAAGAAGGCCACGCGGTCGGCGATTACACGACCGGCGACCGCATGTGGCACTCGGGCAAGTTGGGGGCCTTCTGGGGCGGATTCTGGGGGTTGTTCTTGGGATCCGCGTTCTTCTGGGTGCCGGGCATTGGTCAGTTGCTCGTGGCGGGACCGCTCGTCATGTGGATCTTCGGCGCGCTCGACGAGGCCGCCGTAGTTGACAGACTGAACGCCCTCGGCGCCGCCTTGCACAGGATCGGCATTCCGAAGAGCAGCGTCGTGCGATACGAGACCGAGGTGAAGAACGGCAAACTCCTTCTGGTCGCTCACGGGACGCCAGAAGATGTCGAACGTGCCCAGGAGATCCTGCATCAAACTCAAGCGCAGACATCAACAGTTCATGCCGAAGTGTTCGCCGTGTGCATGTAAACCTGCAAGTGTCGTGTGGTTCGTTTTGGACTCGCCATCCGACACGAATCTGAAACTCAGGAATGACCAGTCACTAGAGATGGAGTGATACCATGCCCGCTGAAGCCTTACACAATATGGTTCGCCTTGCCTCAGCCGCGAATCCGTTTCAGGCCCACATCTGGCAGCAAGCGCTCGAGCGAGGTTTCAGGGGGCGTCGGGATCATCACTTATGGCGATGATCTTTTCGCCGTCAGAACCTCGAATCTCGTAGTGACCTTTTTTGAGCCGCTGCACTTCCTGTTTCTGTTCATCGAAGAGCACATGGTCCCCTTCGACCTCACTCGTTCCGGCTGAAGACGGAGAGCGAAGAATTTCCACGTAATGTGAGATCTTCACACGCGTGCCATCCGCGCATCGCGCCTCAAACGTGCCTGCGAACTTGCGATACTTGTCCATTGGAAGACTCCGATTAACGATCTTTGCCTAATCGAACAAAGTCAATGAATCCGCGGGCGATGTCGAGGCTCGCAAGTTGTACCCGAATCTGATCACCGACATCGGCTCCTGCGTGCCCACCCACCAGCTTTCCCTCAACAGGGGGCTTGAGCACCCGCACCCACGTTCCTTTTTCGGAGGCGCCAGTGACAATGGCGTCGAACGTCTCTCCGATGCGACCAGACAGGAACTGCGCCACAGCCGACTTCCGCACCTGACGCTCCACCTTCCGCGCTGCATCTTCCTGCCTGGTGCAATGTGTCGCCAGCGTCGTGAGCTCGACTGGCGTATACGGAACCTGTTCTGAGGCCATTGCCGTTTTCAGCAACCTCTGGGTCACAAGATCGGGGAACCTGCGGTTCGGCGCCGTGGAATGGCTGTACTCACGCACGGCCAACCCGAAATGGCCGGGCGAGTCTTGTCCTGGGAGTTGCACAACGTACTCACCAGCTCCCATCAATTTGACGATGGTCAGCGACAGGTCAGGAAACCGCAACGGGTCTGCCTGGCGCCTGCGCGCGAGGAACGCGGCCAGGGCCTTGGAATCGGGTTCGACCGGGAGCTGATCGGCAAATCCCTCGGCCACCTTTTGAATTCGATCCCAGCGTTCCGGAGAACGAACGACACGCCGCAGCGCCGGCCAACCCCGGTTTTCCAGAAACCGTGAGGCAACCCCGTTGGCCGCGATCATGAAGTCTTCGATCAATCGCTGGGCCCGGTTCTGTCTGGGCTGGAGCAAGTCGACGACCTGGCCGTCGCTCAGCACGACTTCCGGCTCGATGATCTCGAGGTCCAGCGCCCCATGCCGGTAGCGAACCGTTCGCATGACTTGAGCAATCTGATCCTGCATCCGCAGTTGCTCGTCCAACCCGGTGGTCTTCGCGATTTTTTCGGGCATTTTGTCTTTGCCGTCCAGCCACGCGGCAACGCTTGGGTACGCGAGTTTGGCGCGATTCCGGACCAACGCCCGGTACACCGCAGATTCTTGAATCGATCCATCGGCAGCCACCGCCATCTCAATCACCAATGCCAGCCGATCCTGCCCTTCGCCCAGTGAAGTCAGGTCGGTTGAGAGCCGTTCCGGCAGCATGGGGAAAATCACGGCGGCCGTGTAGACCGAGGTGGTGTTGCTTGCGGCATGGCGGTCGATCGGCGACGCCGTTTTAACGAGGGCGTCGACGTCGGCAATCGCCACCAGGACTTTGATTCGGCCGGCGGGAAGTTTCTCGGCCACGGTGAGCTGGTCCAGATCCATCGAGTGATCGTTGTCGATCGAGCACCACAGAAGCTGGCGGAGGTCGCGCAGGGCTTGCTGATCGTCCCGCGCCGGACCCTGAATCCCTTGAAGTTGCTGATTCGCCGCCGGCGGCATGTCGGGCTCGAGCCCCCGGTCGAGCATGGCCTGGTGCGCGATCGCACGCAGATCGTGCGAAGCATTCTTTTCGCTCATGTTGCGAATCTCCTGGGAACGACCGAGAGGACGGATTCACGGGATGCCATCGCTGTGCATTGCCTGCGCGGCGAGAGATTGTTTTCATGGGGCGCGACTATTCTGTCACCCAGCCCTGGCGATACAGTCACGTCTTGGCGGCCTGTGTCAGTAATACGTAAGCAACGAGAGTCGCCGCAATGATGGGCCAGTACAGCGCAGGCAAGGGGACGAACCCCAGCGCCGGCGCGACGGGCGAATACGGCAACCAGGCGCCGACGAGCATGATCAGCGCCGTGGTCACCGTCAGCGGCCAACTGGCCCGGCTCTGCAGGAACGGGATGCGGTTCGTGCGGATGACGTGGATAATCAGGGTCTGTGTCAGCAACGACTCGACGAACCAGCCGGTCTGAAACAAGGGCGCGCGGGCCGGGTCCCAGCAGCCGAACACGTAGAGCATCACAAAAAACGTCGTGTAGTCGAAAACGGAGCTGCACGGGCCGATGAGCAGAATGAATCGGGAGACGGCGTTCATCGACCACGGCCGGGGCCGCGCGATCTGTTCCGGATCGACGTCGTCGGCGGGGATCGGGACCTGCGAAAAATCATAGAGCAGGTTGTTCGTCAGGATCTGGATGGGGATCATCGGAACGAAAGGAAGAAAAATGCTGGCCCCCAGCACGCTGAACATGTTGCCAAAGTTCGAGCTGGCTCCCATGCGGATGTATTTGAGGATGTTGGCGAACACCTTGCGTCCCTCGAGCACCCCCTCGTTCAGCACCAGCAGGTCTTTCTCGAGCAGGATGCAATCCGCCGATTCCTTGGCGATGTCGACCGCTGTATCCACCGAGATGCCCACATCGGCCGTAT
>JACQFH010000151.1 GCA_016200145.1 Planctomycetia bacterium
AAGAACGCCGTGCCCTGCTGGGTGTTGTGGCCGTCGGCGAAATCCAGTTGCGGCTGGGCCAGCAACTGCTTGTCGCGACTCGGGGGCGCGACGCGACCGTGACCGATCCCGGCAATGACGAGCGCGACGCCAATCACGAGCATGCCGACCAAGCTCAAGGAATACACCGCCAGCAGAGCCAGAGTAGCTGCGACTCCGGGAGGATTGACCTGCATCCGGTCCCAAACCTGGCGAACCAGGACGGCCGCCGCTTTCGCGCTTTTGGCCTGCGGGAACTTGTCGCGCACGCGCTCCAAGATCTGCCGGGCCACGGCCTGCGGAATCCGCTCGCAGTCATGCGCCGCTTGCCCTCCGTCACCCGCTGCCGCCAACGTCTGCCGGGCCAGCGTGCTGATGCGCAGCACATGGCCGCTGCCAATCAGCATCAGGAGCCCCGCGACGCCCAGAATCCAGCCTCCGCCGGCAAATCCGAGCAGCGCCAGCAGCAGCCCGGTCGTCCCCTGAAACAACGCCTCGAGATGGCGCTGCCGGCCAAAGACAGTCAGTTCCAGCAGGCGTCCGCCATCCAGCGGCATGAGCGGCAGCAGATTGAACCCGTTCAGGCACGCAAACAGCAGGGCCGTCGATCGCAGCGATTCGTTTCCCAAAGCCAGCGACACAACACCCAGCGCGGCGCCGACCGCGATCCCCGGCACAGGCCCCAGAAGGATCACAACGCCCGCCTGCCAGCCCGGAACGTTCGACGATCGTCCGGAAACGGCCGCGCCAAAGAACGGCAGGAAAAACATCCGTACGTCGCGGTAGCCAAACAGCTTCATCCCGGCAAAGTGACCCGACTCATGAATCAGCAGCACGGCCACGAGCCACGCCAGATTCTCGGCGTTCTGCTGGACGACCTGCGCGGCCCCAAAGAGCACCAGCGTCACCACGAGCATCAGAACGGATTGCAATGGTGATCGCTGTTTGCTCTGAAGCTTGTCGAGGTGGATCAACACCTCCTGCGTCCACGGGTCATCCGGTGCGTCGGGTTCGACGACGGCGTCATCAGCGGGGAAGGCGCCTGCGTCATCCGCTTCGCGAGAATCCGAACTGCTCATCGTCGTTCCCCTCTTCCCCCCGGCGCAATCCGGCCCCCGCTTACCTCCCCTTCCCCTCAATCACCTCCGCCACCGTCAGCTCGGTCTGTCCGGCGCGCTTTACGAACCGCACAATGATCTGTGAGCTGTCTGCCAGGTTGTAGCTCCACAGTTCCACGACTTGCCCCGCCGTGGCCGAGCGCGACTGCGAATCGGGCTTGCCGCGGCTGCGCCGCACGTGGCTGGCGGTCATGCCGCGCTCGACGAGCCCGTTGCGAATGGCCAGCTCGAGTTTTCCTTCGGGCCGGCTCGCGAATTCCCTGTCGCTGATCCAGCGGCCCTCGAACAACCGGTATCCATCTTTCTCGAGCCGCTCGATGAGGTCGGCCGCTTTGGGGTTCTTCGCCAGGCCGTCGATCAGCAGGCGGTCGGCCAGATCGTTGCGCTTCAGCATCTGCCGGTAATCCTCCGAAAGGTTCAACAGGCCCTCGGTGTCGTCGGGCTCGAGCCCCTGCTTGCGCATCGTCAGCCATGATTCGAGCAGGTCGTCTGCGGCGCGCGGCTGGTTGCGCAGGCGGTATTGCTCGTACAACTCGATCACCTGGCTGCGGGTCAGCGATTCGACCTCAGCCGCGCGCGACTTGAGCGCCCGGTCGCGATACTCTTCGGCCAGCGCCTGCTGCTCGGGAACGACGCGGTCGATCTGTTCGGCGATCTCGAAGCCATTGCTGCCATCGGGCGCAAGGCCGGGAACGATGATCCGCAACTGCAGCTCGACATACAGCCAGCGATGCAGCTTGCGGCGAGTCGGTCCGTCAGCCGCGGCGTAGGTCGGAACCGGCCGTCGTTTGTAGTCGTCGATGAGGTCTTTGGGAATGAAGGTGAGAGGTTCTTTCGCCCCGGGCAGCTCAGCCGCCACTCGTTCCGCCAGTTTGCTGCTGGCTTTGATCGGCTCTTTACTCGCCTGTTCACTCAACAGGCAAAACGCCTCGTGCGTGAGCTCGTAAGCCAGCGACGGCAGGCTGTGGCCACGCGCCTTGTCGGCCAGCTCCAGCAGCCCTTCGGGGTCGACTTTGCTCTTCGCTTTGCGCTCGATGTCGAGGCCGTGCCGGTACGCCTCGTCGGCGTGCGCGAGCAGTTTGTCGTCGGCATAGAATTCTCCGCGGAGGGCCACCCAGCGCCCCAGCGCATACCATTCGTCTGCCGAGGCACGGCTGAGCTGCCGGCGCTTTTCGAAGAACCGCTCGAGCTCGCCGGGAACGACACGCACCGTCGACACACGAAACGTGTAGTCGCGCGATTTGGGATCGTGCGTCAGCTTCCCCACGGCCACCACGTTGAGCGACTTGCGGCTTTTCTCAGGCAGATCCGTTCTCGAGAGAAACAGCACGTCGGGACACTTGACCAGCCGGAAGCGGTCTTTGCTGTACAGCGAGACCCGGCCTTCGACTTCCAGCGTCAACGTCGAGACATCGCGATCGGCCGCTCTCCAGCCCTCGAGTTTTTCCAGAAACTCCCGAGTCGACAGTGGCTCGGCCTGCGCGGCATGGGCCCAGGCGACCAGCGACAGCACGGCGATCGTGATCCGCAGGCGGTTCATTGATACACCCCCAGCAGCCCCGACTGGTCCGCCAGCAAGCGCCGCGTGTCGTCATCGACGTCGACCCCGATCCGCTCGAGGTTGTCCGGAGCAGCCCACAGGAATGCGGTGGCCGGTCGCAGCACGAATTGCCACGATTTCTCGCCTCCCGCGTCGCGAACGACGTCTTCGAGCTGAGCCGCGAAGATGACTCGCTGCGACGAGCCTCCCTGGACGATCCGCTCGAAACAAGCCAGATCGCCGACCACCACGGCCCGGTCTGCGCCGTCTGCCAACGGAAATTCGATCGAGAATTTCCTTCCCGAGGCCGGTTCCGCAGTGCGCGTCACGTGGGCGTCGATCAGGACCCACTCGTCGCGATAACTCGATCGGAATGTGTCGTCCCACATCGCCTTCCCGCTGCGGGTCGTCGTCGCCGCCGCCTCGTGCAAAATATCGAACAGCGACGACCGGGCCAGTTCCGCCGACGCCGTGATTTCGTCCGCCGTCTGCCGCATTTCGCGTGCACGGGAGTCGGTGCGGCCCAGGACGTCGAGCGCCTGCCGCACCTCTTGAAAATGCCGCGCCGCCTGGGCGAGGTCGTTTTCCTCCAGGGCCTGCTGGGCCAGCCGCGAAGCAGTGACGATGGTCCGTTCGGCCTGGCTGTGCGCAGCCACGCGCAGGCTCCACCACACCGTGAGGGAGATCACCGCCGCCACCCCGGCCAGCACCAGTCGCACGGGGGTGACGATCCTTCGGCGAGGCCGCGGCCCGGCCAGGCTTCGAGGTTGCGGCGAAGCCTGTTCCGGCGGTGCCGGCAGTTCCCGGCCGGTCCGCAATCCGTTTCGCGCCGTACCGCTCTCGCGTTGGCTCGGTGGCGGCGCCTCGGGAGGCCGCTCGGCAACCGGCGGTTCGGAAATCACGACCGGCTTTCGGCGGGCGCGGTCGGTCTTCGGCGAGGCCGCAGGTTCAGCCGGATTCGCCCGCGGACGGGGATAGACGCTCTGGGGCAGCACAAACAGCGCCGTCCCGCACGCCACACAATAAGCGACGTGCTCGGTCGAGCCGCGCGTCCCACCCACTTTTCGCCCGCACGCGCAGTCGATTTCGTAAGACGAAGCCGGCTCGCTGGCGCGCCGTCCCAACAACTTTTCCGCGACTGCACGCCATCCGCTCATGCCGCAATTATCAAGCTCCTCTCCGTCCCGGTCAATACCGCCGAATTCTTCCCATTCATCCGTGGGCACAATCAACTTCGCATTTCGGTTTCAAATACGGCACGGCACAGGGCTCACATTCGTTAGAGTCGATCAGTAAGTACGCCGGAAATTGGCATGTCAGTTCCTTGTGGAATGTCGTCCGCCGGCTGTATGCTGGTCAGCGTCGGGCCGTTTGTCTCAATGGACTACTGCAGAAAAGGTGGAAGATGGCAAGCGAGAAACGTGGGGCCCGAAGTGCGGCAATTCGTCAATACCTGTCCGAACATCCTGACGCAAAGCCCAAAGAAATCGTCGATGGTCTCAAGCAGGCGGGAGTTGAGGTCGGAGTCAACCTGGTGAGCTCGATCAAGTATGGCAAACGATCGAAAAAGGCGACGGTCAAGGCCGGTCGCCGCGGCCGGGCCAAGGTTTCGGGAAGCGAGGCCATTCGCCGCCTGCTCACGAAGAACCCGGAAGCCGGTCCCAAAGCGATTCGGGCCAAACTGGCGAAAAAAGGCATCAATGTCTCGGCGGGATTGATCAGTTTCGTGAAATTCAATTTCAAGAAAGCCGGGAAAGCCCCGTCCGTTCGCGTTGCCGCGCGCCGCACAGCCGTGCGCAGAGCTATCGCCGGGTCGGTCAGCTTCGATCAATTGCTGGCAGTCAAGCGAGTCGCTGATTCCATGGGAGGCGCCGCACAGCTCCGCCAGGCGCTCGACATGCTGGCACAATTGAGTTAGTCCAGGTCGTCAATCGGACGGGCAGATTCCCGGCCGATCAGTCCTCTGGTCACAAACGCCACGCTCAACTTGAGCGTGGCGTTGTGCTTTTCGTCACAACCCCTGTTGACCGCGCCTGGAGGCACCCATTAGTTTGGAATGTAACGGACTTTTTGCGAGAGGACCTGATCTGATGCAATGCATTCCCTGCTTCCACTTGCCAATTTCTGACATTCCCTGCAGACACGGCGTCGCTGTTGCTTGCCTGTTTGCCGCCTGGATGACCGCGACGCCCGCGAATCTGCTTGCCGACGACGAACCGGCCATTGTCATCCGCCCGGCCAATTACGACCCTGCCGACGAGCTGGCCTATACGCGCCTCAAAGGCGAAGTCGAGCCCGGCAAATCGGCTTCGGGACAATTCTGGAATCAACCTGCCTCCGACTTACGAGCGGCTGGAGCGGGCGCGAGCCCTGCGGCCTATGCGCCGAAAGAGGGCGAATCGCCTGCCTCAGCCGCTTCCGGACCATCCGCGCCCCGCATGACCTATGCCGAGGCCTATTCCCAGATTCCTTTTGTTCGCTCGGAATACGAGGCCAACCCGAGCTACCGCCACGACGCCGCCATGGAGCTGATGATGGGCATGATGCGTCCCACGACGATCATGCGGCAATCCATGCCGTATTTCTCGCGCTACCCCGATCTGTTCCGGTACAAGTATCCGGTCTACCCGTATCCCTATTCGGGGGGTGGAACGTCGAACCTCAACATGTACTGGAATACCAGCCTGATCGCGTATTGAGCTCAATGCGTGATCCTGATTGCGGGCCCCAGTGCCCCGTCCGCTGTCAAGCGGCCGGGGCACTTTTTTCGTTAACACTCTCTTCTTCGCGACACTTCTCATTCCGCCTCGACACCTCCGCGGCGAATTGCTACGTTGGCTCGCGAAACGTGGCACTTCGATGTCGTCGGAGCAGATGTTTGCCGATGTCAGCAGATGCAATCGCCGGCTGGACGCTGGCCGGATACGCACTGGCCCTCGCGGGCCTGGTCCTGTGGCGAGCCCTGAGCCACCCGCGGGGCTGGCGCACGTGGCTGCTGTATCTGATCGCCGCGCTCTACTCCCGGCTCTGCTTTCATTGGCGGGCCAACCGCCCGTGCCCCTTTGTCGACGCCACTCCGGCCCTGGTGATTGCCAATCACCGCTGTCCTCTTGATCCACTCCTGGTCTGGGTCGGTGTGGCGAATGGCCGTCCGATCGAGTTCCTGACGGCCCAGGAGTATTTTGGCACGCCGGGCCTGCAATTCATCTTCGACACCATGCATTCCATTCCGGTTGCCCGCGACGGCAAAGACACCGGCCCCACGCGGACCGCGCTGCGACGGCTCAAAGAAGGGCGAATTCTGGGGGTCTTTCCCGAAGGCCGGCTCAACCGGGGGCAGGGACTTCTGCCTGGTAACATTGGCGTTGCCTGGCTGGCGCTGCAATCGCAGGCGCCGGTCTTTCCCGTCTACATCCACAATGCGCCGCAGCGCGACGACATGGTCAGCCCGCTGTATACGTTCACCCGCGTGCGCGTCAGCTATGGCGACCCGGTGGATTTAAGTGAGTACTACGGCCGCCGAAAATCCCCCGAACTGCTGCAGGAAGTGACCGACCTCCTGATGGAGCGCCTGGCCGAGCTGGGCGGCGTCGCGCCGTCGCCGCACGATGCGCCGGCTACGCTGAAAATGCCGAGCGCCGGGTAGTAGGTCAGGCTTTCCAGCCTGACAGCAATGCGGTCCCCCTGGCCCAGGCGCCCTCCAGCCGGCATGCCGACGTCGAACATTCCCCCGCCGCGAATGCCATTGGCTTGCAACCCGCTATGATTCGACGCAAGCCCAGCGCTGTCAGGCTGGAAAGCCTGACCTACTTCCCCTCCCACTGGTGCAGAAGAAACTTGACAATCAGGTCCAGCTCGCGCTCGCTGAGTTGCTCGGCGAACGCCGGCATCGCGTTGTGGCTGGAGTAAAACTTCTTGCTCCCGGGATTGCCGATGAACTCGCGCAGCCATGCCGTCGAACCGTAGTCGGTCAGGTCGGGCGCCCCGGTGGCAATCTGGGCGCTGGCGTCCGCGAACAGCCCGTCCGGGTCTTTTTCCTTGGGGACTTTGATGGAATGGCAGTCGTAGCACGCGGTCACGCCGTCTTTCCCTTCAGCGAACAGCTTCTGCCCCTCGACGGCTTTCGCGTCATCCACCGAAATCTTGGGCTTGTGCTCACTCATGCCGACCAGGAATTCGACGAGCGCGTCGAGCTCCTGCTCGGAAACCTTCTTCTGCGTCACGCACTCTTCCACCCATTGCGCCATATCTCCCTTGACGAACCGATCGCCGATTTCGGTCAAGTTTTTCGTCGCGCCGAAATTCTTCGGCCCGGCCGGGTCGGTGAGAATCCCTCGAATCCATTCCCTCGTCGCGAAGGTGGCCAGGTCCGACGCTGTCGCCGACTGGTCGGAGATCTTTCCTGTTCCGTCGTGACCGTCGTAGCGATGGCAGCTCGCGCATTTCACCGCGAACAGGGCCGCGCCGCGCGTCTTGGGGTCGTCTCGCAGAAGCTGCACCGCCCCGGCGGGACCAATCCCGCTGATGGCCGCCAGTTCCTTGGCGCGCTCGGCCTTGCGGTCGGCGTCGGCAACGGCGCGCAGATAGTCTGGGTCGCCGCGATCTTCATGCACGGCCAGCCCCGTCAGTACGACTACGCCCAGCAGGATCCCGAAAATGTAGGCGACGTTGAAGCGGTGCCCCAGTTTCCAACGGCCGATGAACGGCATCAACGCCAGGATGCCGAACAAGGCGCCGGGAATCACCATTGCCCCGTAGATCTCGTTCTCGCCCGAAAAGTACTTAAGAAACTGGAACAGAAACAGGAAGTACCATTCGGGACGCGCCGCGGAATAGTTTTCGGTGCCGTCGGCGGGGGCCCCCAGCTCGGCCCCGCCGTGCGGTCCAAACCCGTGCAGAAACACCAAAAGTAGCACCGCCGCCAGCACCGCCAGGCACGCCACTCCGTCTTTGAGGACCTGGTCGGGCCAGAACGTCGTATCGGGCTTGTGAATCGGGTCGGGTACCGTCAATCCGTGTCGCCGGAAAACGTAGATATGCAGGCCCAGAAACCCGATCAAGAGCGCCGGCAAGAGCCCGGCGTGCAGTGCGAAAAAGCGGGTGAGCGTATGGTGGCCGTAGTTCGCTCCCCCCACGGCCAGGGCCTGGACCTGCTCCCCCACGACCGGCGTAATTCCTGCGATGTTCGTGGCGACCTTGGTGGCCCAGTAACCCTTCTGGTCCCACGGCAGCAGGTAACCGGTGAGCGACAGCCCGAGCACGATCTTCATCAGGATCAGGCCCAGCCAGAAATTCACTTCACGCGGCGCTTTGTAGGCGCCGTCGATGATGACCTGCAGCAGGTGCAGCACCAGCAGTACGACCATGGCCTGGGCGGTGAAATGATGAATGCCGCGCAGCACCCAGCCCAGCAGCATCTCGTGCTGGATGTAGTACACGCTCTCCCAGGCAGTCTGCGAACTGGGGCTGTATGCCATCCATAAGAGCAGGCCCGTGATGAGCTGCACGCTGAAGGTGAATACCAGCGTGCTGCCCCACACGTAGCGCCAGCGTGCGCCGCCGGGGACGCGCTCGT
>JACQFH010000152.1 GCA_016200145.1 Planctomycetia bacterium
AACCGCTTCCTGACGGGCGCGGCTCTGCGGCAGCCAAGGCGCAAAGTGGCGCTGAGATCGAATTGTGAGACGCCGTGGAAGAGTATTCCGCACTCCAAACTCCGCACTTCTCGGCTCCGCGAATCCTCGTCCCCCGCCCGCCCGAAGTCAAGCGCCCTCCCTCGCTCTTCTCCCCTCGCTCTTCGCTCTTCTCTCGTCGCTCCTCCATCTTCGATCCTCCATCCTCGTCTCTCGTCTCTCCGTTCCTCCCGCACTCAGCTCCCCGCGCGCTCATGGTGCCTGGCGTCGACCGGACGGACCAGCAGGTTGGCGACCAGGGCAACCGCCAGCAGCGCGGCCATCAGGAACATCGTCGAGTTGTAGACCGTCGCCGTCGGATCGATCGTGCCGGGTGGAGCGATTTCCATGAGCTTCGGGATCGTGACCGTCTTGGCCGCGATCAGCGCGTCGAGATTCTCGGCAGACACGTGAAATCTCTCGATGAACTGCTGCGGATCGACGGCGGCGGCAAGGCGATGGAGCGCATGCCCCACGGCTCTCTCCCGCAGCGAAGTCAGCGCGAACGGGCCCAAGAGGCCGGCAATGCTCCAGGCGGTCAGCAGACGGCCGTGAATCCCTCCCACGAATTTCGAGCCGAACAGATCCGCCAGGTACGCCGGGATCGTCGCGAACCCGCCGCCGTACATCGTGAAGATCAGCATCGTGGCGGCATAAAACAAAACGAGCGGCGTGACGTCACTCGACAGCCCTGTCCGGTGCGCCGTCCACGGGATCGACAGGTACAACGCAATTCCGGCGACGAAGAAAACTGTGTAAGTCGTCTTCCTTCCCACGTGGTCCGAGACGCTGGCCCAGAAGAACCGGCCACCGAGGTTGGCCAGGCTGGTCATCAGCACAAAGACTTCGGCGAATCCATCGACGCTGATTTGTTTCTCCCTCAGTGTGTCGCCGAAGATTTCGACCATCATCGTTTTGGCGACACCCAGGATTCCGATTCCCGCGGTGACGTTGAAGCACAAGACGATCCACAGCAGAGAGAACTGAGGCGTTCGGGTTGCCGCGCTGATGCCAACCACCGCCGTGCTGATCATCTTGCGGGTCGAGAGCCGTTCATCGGGAGGTGCCCATCCCTGCGGTTTCCAGTCGGGTGCGGGAATGCGATAGAACAGGGCCGCGACGAGCATCACGAAGAAATAGCCGATTCCCAGGGCGACGAACGTCGCCGCAGCGCCGCTGTTGCCGGTTCCCACGACGTACAACCCGGCCGGCGGACTTCCGGCCCGGACGAGGGCTTCCTGCGTCGACAGCACGACCACTTCGTGCAATTGTCCGGCCAACTCGACGAACTGCACACCGGCAGCGTTTGTCGTGACGTCGGCAACAGTCCCTTCCACCCCAAGGTACTGCGGGGCCCGGTAGAACACGTTCAGCAACGTTTTGATCAGCGGCGTGCCCACAAGGGCCCCGCCGCCAAAACCCATGATCGCCATTCCGGTTGCCATGCCGCGGCGATCGGGAAACCAGCGGATCAGCGTGCTGACGGGCGAGACATATCCCAACCCCAGTCCACAGCCTCCCACGACGCCGTATCCGAAATAGACGAGCCACAACTGGTGCAGGTGAATCCCCAGCGCGGCGATCAGAAACCCGCTTCCCCAGCAGATGGCCGCCACGATCCCCACCGTGCGCGGGCCAACACGCTCAATCCATTTCCCGGCGACGGCTGCGGAAAGCCCCAGGCAGATGATGGCTACGGTAAACGTCCGCACGACCTGGGCCAGAGTCCAGTCGTCGGAGCTGCTGATGACGACGCCGTGGGCGCGCTGCAGCGGCGTATTGAAGATGCTCCAGGCATAGACCGAGCCGATGCACAGGTGAATCGCGATCGACGCCGGGGGAACCCGCCAGCGGTTGAACCCTGGTTCGGCAACGATGCGATCTTTTGAGAAGAATCCCAGCATTTGTTCCTAACGTTCCGGCACAAATTGCACGGGGCATGACTATACCTCAGCGCTCCGGGCTCTGGCGAGTTCGGCGGTTGGCGTGGTCTCCGATGTGCCCTCCGGCCGCTTCTCGGCCGTCGGGGGACTTCGGCAATGCACACCCCAGGAATGCGGAAGCGGAACGATCCCATTTCAGAATTTTATTGACTCGCAGCGAGGCGTTTCATAAATTGTTGTAGCGAAACGATTTGACGCCGCGTCGAAGGAGTAGCGCGTGAGTGCCAGAAAAGCAGGAGGCGGGCCGCAGGGAACCGGTGGCGGGAAGACTACCGAAGCGGCGACGGCTCGAGCCCGGCGATGGCCCACCCTCCGGCAGTTCGCCGTCTTTCTCGAAAACCGCGTGGGACGTTTGCACGACCTGCTGCGGCACTTCGAAGGACATGAAATCCGCGTGGTGGCCCTCAGCATCGCCAATTCGGTCGATTGCGCGTTCGTGCGGATCATGGTCAACGACGCCGACCGCGGGCGCGAAATTCTCAAGTTGTCCAATTTTCCATTCGCCGAAATCGACCTGATCGGCGTGGAGCTGCCCGACGGCAACCAACCATTCGTGCAGATCTGCCTGGCGCTGCTGCAGGCGGAGCTGAATGTGCATTACACGTATCCGCTGCTCTACCACCGCTCCGGGCGCGGCGCGATCGCGCTGTATGTCGACGACGTCGACCTGGCCCTGCGGACCCTCGAAGAAAAGGGGCTGAACATCGTCACCGAAAGCGATCTGCTCATGGACGACGACATGTTTTAGCCCACTGTCGCCCTTCGCTCCGCGAAAGAACGCCCTTTCGCGGAGCGAAAGGCGACAATCCGCAGTCGAATTCTGGCGATTTCGGGTGCATTTGCCGGTCAGGCAAACCCTGTCGAATTCAAGTGTTGCAGCGGTTGTGCCGATAATTCCAGATGATGGTGATCGTTTACCTCTCTGGAAATGGGTCGACGCAATGAAGCGAATCTTCCTGCTGTGCTTGTGGTTGTGCACCTCCGCCTGCGCCACGGGCTGCTGCCATTCGTACTATTCGCGGTGTAACGACTGCGACGACGGATACGCCTGCAATCATTCCCGAAAACATTGCCGGCACAAGCATTGCCGGGGCGATCGCGGAGCCCGCGGCGGACGCATGGATGGCTGCGACGACTGCTGCGGAGACTGCTGCTGCGACCAGTGCTGCGACGGCGGATTTGCCGGGCAAGGGATGCCTGTTGATGGAAGCGCGATGATGTCCGGCCCGGGCTGCGCTGGAGGCAATTGCAGCTCGACGACCCCCACGTACAGCGGAATGCCGTTCAATCCGGGCGACGGGTGGACGATTCAATCGACCACGTTACAGCCGATCGGCAACGAACCTTTCCCGGCGCCCGCAGCGGCGAATCCGACTCCGGTCAACCCGCCCACGACTTCGTCGCAGGGATGGACAACTCCATCGTCGGTGCCGAATCCGGCCCCTGTGCCGCCGCCGGTGAGCTACAACCGGAAGTAGGTCAGGCTTTCCAGCCTGACTTACTGGCATCAGACGGCGTCCGGCAGGCTGGTCGTTGATGAAGTCGTCGCGGCAACATCCGCGAGCGAATCGAGCTCACTGGTCGCGTCGAAGGCTGCCGCAAACGACAGACGCCGTGCCTCGTCGATAAGCTGCTCGCTGTTGACCTGCTCTGAGAGCGAAATGCCGAACGCGTCGGCGCTCTCGTTGATGTCGTTGCGGCAGGCCAGGGCCAGTTCAATGAAGTCGTCGAGCCCCACTCCGCAGCGTTCGTTCAGGAAATCTCGCGCCGCGCTGACATGGGGCGAATTGGGCGTCCACAGCGCCTCAGACATCAGCCAGCCGGCATGCACCACGGTGATCATCGGGTCGCAGTCGGCAGCCGGCCGATGATGTCCGGCCACGGCGGAGATTACCTGCGCCGGTAATCCCCATCGCTCGAGCAGCCGCGCCCCCAACTCGGCGTGGTCGAATCCGATCGCGCCAACCTCGGCGGCGACCAGTTCGGGGCCGTGCACGAATTGAGAATACAACTGCACGTAGTGCTCGCCGAGCGCGTGTGCCAGCGCCAGGATCCCCAGATCGGCGACGAGCCCTGCGGAATAAGCTTCGTCCCGGCAGGACTGTTTCGTGCGAACGGCGAGGCGCTGGGCGACCGTGGCTGTGGTCAGTGCCCGCTTCCAGTAGTCCTGGAAGAGCTGGCGGTGTGCCCCGCGTGAGAAAGCGTCGATCAGTGAAAAACTCAACGTCACCAGTTTGAGCGTCCGCTGACCGAGCAGGGCCGCCGCCTGGCGAATGCTCGTCACGCGGCTTGCCGGAGAGTATCGCGACGAGTTCACCAGCCCCAGCACGCGCGCTGAAAGCGCCGGATCGTGCTCGAGACACGCGGCGACTTCGGCCAGATTGAAATCCGGTTCGCGGATCAGTCCCAGGATCTTCTGCGCCACCGCGGGAACGGAATGCAGCCGGTCGATCTGCCCGATCATCCTGTCGATGGCACTTAAAGTTACGCTCATACGAGGCTCTTCGGGTTGGTGTCCATGGCCCGGCGGGTTGTTGAACACTGGCATCGCGAGTAAAACCTAGCATAGGAGCCGGCGAGGTCAACTCGCGGATTTTGCGGAAAAATCGGCATAATCAGCAGTCGAGCGACATGTTTACAGGACTCGTCGAAGGGCGGGGATCGACCGTCGATCACATCGTGGAGGGTTCGGGCACGCGCCTGATCGTCGCCGTGCCCGCCGGCATGCTGGCAGGCACTGCCATCGGCGACAGCGTCGCCCTCAACGGCTGCTGCCTGACGGTCGTGGCCATCGACGGCGATCGCTGGTCGTTTCAGGCCGGTCCGGAAACTCTTTCCCGAACCAACCTGGGCGAGTTGCGCCCCGGCGATCCTCTTAATCTCGAACGCGCCTTGCCGGTCGCTGCCCGGCTGGGCGGGCATTTCGTCCAGGGGCACATCGACGGCTGCGCCACGGTCGATCGCATCCTTCCTGACGGGGCTTGGGTCAAAATCTGGTTTCGCGCTCCGCCTGCGCTTACGCGGCAGATGGTCTCGAAAGGCTCGGTCGCCGTTGACGGCGTCAGCCTCACGGTAGTCGAGGTGGATGCCGAACGTTTCAGCGTCGCGCTGATTCCGCACACGCTGGAAGTCACCACGCTGGGGGTGCGGCGCGCCGGCGACCGCGTGAACGTCGAAACCGACATCCTGGCCAAGTACGTCGAAAAGCTGCTGGTCAAGCCGTCATGAAACCCGCCGAACGCCAGACCCGGTCGATGCTGATGGGGCTGTTCGAGCGCCACGGGTTTCATCCGCGTACCGATCTCGGTCAGAATTTTCTGATCGACCTGAACCTCATCGACTACATTCTCACGCACGCCGACCTCAATGAAGACGACGTGGTACTCGAAATCGGAGCCGGCACCGGGGGGCTCACGACGTATCTGTCGAGTTCGGCGGGAGCCGTCGTGTCGGTGGAAGTCGATCATCGAGTCTTTCCGCTGGTACAACAGGTGACGTCGCACCTGCCGAACGTCACGCTGCTCAATTGCGACGCCCTGCGAAACAAGAACAATCTCGCCGATGAAGTGCTCGAAGCTGTCTGCACACAGCTTGCCGTCTCGCCGCGGCGCCGGCTGAAGCTGGTGGCCAATCTGCCGTACTGCATCGCCACGCCGGTCATCTCGAATCTGCTGGCGTCCGAACTGCCATGGGTGGCAATGGTCGTCACGATCCAATGGGAGCTGGCCGAACGAATTCGGGCAAAACCAGGTTCCGAGCATTACGGTGCGCTCTCGGTCTGGATACAATCACAGTGCCTTGTCAAAGTCCTCAGAAAGCTCCCCCCGACGGTCTTCTGGCCGCGGCCCCAGGTCGATTCGGCGATCGTGCAGATCGTGCCGGCGCCGGATCGCCGCGAACAGATCGGCGATCGGGCATTCTTTCATGATTTCGTGAGGAAGTTGTTCAGCCAGCGCCGCAAGTACATGCGGAGCGTGCTGGTTGGAATGTACAGGAATGAATTGTCGAAAACGGCGATCGACGAAACGCTCGCCCCGTTTGAATTGAAGGAAGGAATCCGCGCCGACGAGCTCGACAGCGAAGTGCTCGTCAGACTCGCCCGCGCCGTGCAGCAGAAACTCAACCGGGAGGGCGAGGCTCCTGCCGAGCCGCCAACCGGATGATTGTGCGACCCCGGTTCGGCAGGAGCCTCGCACTTCCGACGAAACACAAAACACTAGACACAAAACACCTGCTTGCACCGTTCGCCCTACAGGAGCCCCTCCCATGGAAGACCGTATCGCCTATCGCGGAATCACGTTCGACGACGTCCTGCTGGAGCCGGGATATAGCGAGGTAATGCCGACCAATGTCGACGTTTCGACGCGTCTGACGCGGAACATCGGGCTCAACGTCCCGATCCTGTCGAGCCCGATGGATACCGTCACAGAAGGGGAGATGGCGATCGCCCTGGCCCAGGAAGGGGGCATGGGGATCATCCATAAAAATATGTCGATCCAACAGCAGGCGCTGGAGGTCGACCGGGTCAAACGGAGCGAGCACGGGGTGATTGTCGACCCGGTCACGCTCCCCCCCGACGCCACCGTCGGGCAGGCCAGCGAGATTATGGACAGCCGCAATATCGGGGGCGTCCCCATCACCGAAAATGGCGTCCTGAAAGGGATTCTGACGCGCCGCGACCTGCGGTTTCTGGAGTCCCGCGAGACCCGCATTTCGGAAGTCATGACCCGCGATAAGCTGGTCACCGCCCCCGAGAACACCCGGTTGGAGGATGCGCAACGGATTCTCCGGGAAAATAAGGTCGAGAAACTGCTCCTGGTTGACGAAGAATATCAATTGAAGGGGTTAATCACGATCAAGGACATCGACAAGAACCTGCGGTTTCCGCTGGCATCGAAAGACGCCCGCGGCCGCCTGCGGGTGGGTGCCGCTGTCGGGGTCCGTGATTTTCAGCGCGTCGAGGGGCTGCTCGACAAGGGGGTCGACGTGCTCGTCGTCGACAGCGCGCACGGTCATTCGAGCAACGTCCTCGAAACCATCAAGGAGATCAAACGCCACTGGACGATCGACGTGATCGCCGGCAACATCGCCACCGAGGAAGGCGCCCGGGCGCTGATGCGGGCCGGGGCCGACGCCATCAAGGTCGGCATCGGTCCGGGTTCGATCTGCACGACCCGGATCATCTCCGGCGTGGGGGTGCCGCAACTGACGGCCGTGGCCAGCGCCGCCCGGGCCGTCGTCGATTCCGACGTGCCGATCATCGCCGACGGAGGCATTCGATACAGCGGAGACATTACCAAGGCCCTGGCCGCCGGGGCGCACGTCGTCATGCTGGGCGGGCTGCTGGCGGGGCTGGAAGAAAGCCCCGGGGAAATGATTTTGTACCAGGGACGCAGTTTCAAGCACTACCGCGGCATGGGATCGCTGGGGGCGATGGTGCACGGCTCAAGCGAGCGTTATCGCCAGAACGTCTCGGAGGACGATCCCCGCCGGCTGGCGAAACTGGTGCCCGAAGGAGTCGAAGGACGGGTCCCCTACAAGGGACAACTGCACAGCTTCCTCTATCAACTGATCGGGGGCCTGCGTGCAGGCATGGGATATTGCGGCGTTCGGTCGATTGCGGAGCTGCGCACGGAAGCGCGATTTGTACAGGTTTCACCTGCATCGGTGAGGGAGAACCATCCTCATGACATCGCCATTACACAGGAAGCGCCCAATTACACGGCGGAACACGCTCCGCTCGATCTGCGGTAACCTGCTGACCCGGTTCGGCGCCGGCCTGTCGATTATCGCTGTCGCCGCGCTCCCCGGCTGGACGGCCGAATCAGCCTCGCCGCAGAGTCCACGGGCCGCGGCGGCCACCGCCGAGGCCGCGCCCGGCAAGGCGTTTACGTCGCCCCGCCGCAAGTCGGCGAAAGCACACGCCAATCCGGCTGCTGAGAAACCGCTGACCACCGCCGCGACCCAGTTTGCAGCCCCGCACCGCAAATCGTCACGCGTAACGCCGGTCAACTTTCAGCCAGACTTGGCCCCCGTCCCCGACAGGGGACCGGACTTGGCGATACGCCCCTTTCGCAAAATTGCCGACATCGTCCCCTACGACAACTACGAGCCCGATCCGGAATTGGCCGCCAAAGACCAGTGCAACAACCTCTGCCCGCGCCCGCAGGGCGGCGACTGCCCCGATTGCGCCAAAGACGGCGAGGGAAATCTGATCCCCTGCCCCGAGTGCCCCTGGGAGCAGGAATTGCGGCGGATCGGCCGCGCGCCGGGCGAGCCCGACCGTCCCTTCGTTCCGCGCGATTTCGCGCACATCCACTACTGCTGGGAACCGACGAATCTGTATCACATCCCGATTTACTTCGAGGACGTGACGCTGGAGCGCTACGGTCACACGCGCTGCTACCTGATCCAGCCGCTGTTTTCGCTGGCAAAATTTGCCGTGCAATTGGGCGGCCTGCCGTACCAGATGTCGCTCTACCCGGTGTGGGAGAAGCAGTACAGCCTGGGCTACTACCGGCCGGGTGAATTCGTCCCGTACAAGTACCACCAGATCCCGCTCAACGCGAAAGCCGCCGTCGTCGAAGCCGGCGTGATCTCTGGCGCGTACTTCCTGTTCGCCCCCGGCGTCGGACCGTAGCGGCGCAGGCCGGAACGGCCGTAAATCCGCTTCCCGCCGCGACGACCGGGTTGGCCGGCAACGCAGAGACGAGAAGCGAGAGGCGAGACCCGCACAGCGGGTGCCCAATTCGCCTCCCGTAGCCGAACCAACTTCGCTCGCGACTCGGCATGATCCGAGATTCATTCGTCAACCGGGTTTTTCCGACACCGGCAGCCCCCAATTGATTTCAGCCATGGAGGGCAGTCCCGGCAATACCGATTAAAACCTGTTTGCCCACAGCGCCCGCGTCTGCCGACCACAGTGGGAACGTCTGGAATGGCGACTTTCCAGATCGATTGAAGCGGTGGCTTGAAGCAAATCCGGGGAAAATCTCGACCGATCGCTTTCTTTCTGATGGTGGTGGGGGAACCTCGAATTGACCCGCCCTCGCGTGTCGCATCTCGCGGGCCGCGCCGACTTTCATGGGACTTCGGTACGCCGTTTGCCACTTACATTTAAAGATGGGCCTTCCCCTACGGGTCTATGAGGTCCGTTTGATGCTCACAGTGCATTTCTTGCAGTCCGATGGCGACGAAGTTCACAGCATTGGGCCGATTCCTTGGTTGCGTGCGGCCGACGGCTTACTTCGAGCGGGGCCGAGCGGGGATGAAATTGCTCGCTACCTCGGGAGCGTCTGGGAGGCAGCGGGCCACGAGGTTACGAAGTGCAGCATCCACGCTTCGACGTGCACGGCACGATTCGAGGGAGACGAGCCCTATGATTCGACCAAGCGAGGACCGTTCGATACAGTGGAGTTTGTAGATGGGTCGGTGTACGCGCAACCTGGTCGTCGCCTGCTCGCGCG
>JACQFH010000153.1 GCA_016200145.1 Planctomycetia bacterium
ACGGAGCCGCGCGGGTCAATGTGCCGAACGTTGAGTTCGGCGGCCGATTGCGGCGCCGTCGAGACCGGCCCTTTCGCCCCCAGATCGACCCAGCGCCGTACGAGCTCGATCTCTTCGGCCCGGGGCTGCTTCGAATCCTTGGGGGGCATCTTCGGCCTGGCTGTCCCCAGCAACATTTTAACGAGACGGCTGTCGTCGCTCTTTCCCGGAACGATCACCGGCCCGTCGTCGCCCCCTTCCATCAGCGTCTTGTGTGTCAGCAGGCTCAAGCCCCCCTTGCTGTCGTCGCCGCCGTCGTGACAGGCCAGGCAATACGATTTGAAAAACGGCGCGATCTGCTTTTCGTACACCGGCGCGGGCGCCTCGTCAGCCCGGGCGAAGCGAGTCGAAAAGCCGGCGAGAATGATCGTCGCAAGACAAAAGAAGAGTCGAGTCATAGTCAAGAACCTGCTGTGTCAATAAGCATGCGATCAGTGCTGTCACAAAAGACTTCTGAGCCACGGATGAAACACGGATGAAACACGGATCCAGAATCTTCTGTCGTTATCCGTGTTTTATCCGTGTTTCATCCGTGGCTAATTTTTCACCGTTCGACGTTTGAGAATTCATCCTGCTGCAGCTAATGCACAAACAAAAACTCTTTGCTCGTCATCACGGCCCACAGGATGTCTTCCAGGGCTTCGCGGCGGGCGGTGAGCTTGGCGGGGTCGTCGGGGGCGGCCGCGACGGCTTCGGTCAGCGCGGCGACCAGCCGCTCCTTTTCCGCCGCCGCGGGGTAGCGCGACAGCGCGCTTAAATAGATGCGGTCGATCACGTCGGCGTCGGACCGATTCTCATCGAGCCAGCCCTTGATCACGTTGTCCGCGGCTTTGAGCTTTTCGTTCAGGGTCTTGCCGTTGGCCAGGTGCAGCGTCTGCGTGATGTTGGGCTCGGCGCTGCGTTCGCATTCGCAGGTGAATTCTCGCGCCGGCCGGCCGAATGCGCTGAGGAAATACGACGCCACATTGTTGTCGGGAAGTTGCAGCGCCCGCAGGCCCTTCGGATAGTCTGGAAACTCGGTCGGCACGCCCGTCACCTGCGACAGCGCGTCGAGCAGCGCCTCGGCGGGCAGGCGCTTCACCAGGTAATGCGAATAGAATCGGTCGTCGGCCCCATTTTCGGGTGTGGCCTGCGGCGATCGCTGATACGCATGCGATTTCATGATCGTGCGGATCAGGTGCTTGACGTCGTAGCCGTGCTTCGCAAAATCGTCGGCCAGCGCGGCGAGCAGCGTTTCGTTCGACGAGGGGTTCGTGGCCCGCAGGTCGTCGACCATCTCGACCAGGCCGCGGCCCATGTAATTGGCCCACACGCGGTTGGCGAGGGCCTTGGCGAAGTACGGGTTGTCGGGCGCGGTGAGCCACTTCGCCAGGTGCTGCCGGCGGTCGCGCGCGTCGTCGGGGGCCAGGGCCTCGCCGTCGAGCGGCCGGGGTGTTGGAACTCCCAGGCGAGTCGGGTGCTTGATGTCCCCCGTACTCACCGGGTACACAATCGACTCACCCGCGATGTCGCCGTTCTTGCTGCGAACCCGGGCGAACAAGTTGGCCATGCCGTAGTAGTCGTCGAGCGTCCAGCGCTCGAGGGGATGGTCGTGGCACTGGGCGCAGCCGATCGACAGCCCCAGAAACGTGAGCGTCGTGGCCTCGTTCAGCAGCTTGGCATCTTTGTGCAGCACGAAGTAATTGGCGGCGCCGTTGTCGATCGTGCTGCCGCTGGCGGTGACGATCTCGCGCGCGAACTGATCCCAGGGCTTGTTGGCCTCGACGGCCCGCCGCACCCAGTTGGAAAACGACCAGACCGCCGGCCCTTGCAGCTTCTTCGTGCTCACCAGCAGCAGGTCCGACCACTTGTAGCTCCAGTAGTCGACATATTCGGGGCGCTCGAGCAGGCGATCGATGAGCCGCGACCTTTTATCGGGCGTGGTATCGGCGAGAAACGCCCGCGCTTCCTCGGCGGTCGGCAGGACGCCCACCGTATCGAGAAACGCGCGGCGCAGAAACTCGCTGTCGCTAGCGCTTCCCGACGGAGGAATGCTGAGCCGCCGCAGTTTGTCGAGCACCAGCTCGTCGATGAAGTTCGCACGCGGGCTGCTGGCGAACACATCGGCCGGGATCGCCTTTTCGTACGGAACGCTAATCGTGGCGACCGAGACCCGGCTGGCAAACCAGACGGTGATCGCCGCTTCGCCCCGTCCGGTGACGGCCACCTTGCCCAAATCGTCGATCGACGCCACCCCCGCTTCGGTGCTGGTGAACTTGGCCCAGCGGGTGACGTCGCGCTGCCGGCCGTCGCTGTAGGTGGCCCGCACGAGCAACTGCTGCGAGGCCCCCGCGTCGAGCGTCACCTGTCGCGGGAAAATCTCGAGACCCACGACCGACGCGTCGTCGTCGCGCGGCGGCGGCGCTCCCTCGGCGATCCATTCCGAGACGATCCGATATTCGAGGCTGTCGTCTTCGAATCGCGTCCCGCCGCCGTGCGGAATCATGCCGGTCGCTTTGAGCAGAATCAGGCTCCGCGCGGGATCGGCCAGGCTCACGCGGCGCCCCTTCGACTGGCGGGTGAGCGTATTGTAATCCATCGGGCTGTCGTACCCGCGCAGGGCCAGCTTGAAACCCTTCTTGCCGGCCTGGGCGCCGTGGCAGGCCCCCATGTTGCAGCCCGATTTCATGAACACCGCCTGCACGTCGTGGCGGAAGCTCCACGGCTCCGCCGCCGCCGCCGATTTCA
>JACQFH010000154.1 GCA_016200145.1 Planctomycetia bacterium
CACGTGCTGCGCCGGCAGGCCGAGTTTCGTGCAGCGTTCAGCGAAGAAGTCGGCCCACGCCGCGCATTTGGCCGCCGAGGCGACGGCCAGAGCGAGCGTCGACTTCGTTTTGACGTCGAGGTGGCCTTCGGTCCACACGAACTTCTTGAAGTTCATGTAGAAATCCTGGAGGAAGGCCGGCACCCGCCCGTAGACGAGGAATGGTGCGGGGATCGACCCGCCTTCGAACATCTCGGCGATCCGGTCGTAAGACTGGGCGACTATGTCGGTCGCCTCGGCGACGGGCAGCGGAGCGATACGGGGCATGGGAGGCTCACAGCAGGTCCCGCCGGTCCCGCCTGCGGGGCGGGACGGCCGATGCAGTGGTTCGCGACGATTGGCAAACGGAAATTCGAAGCACGTAGCACCCACATACGCGATGCAACCGGCGTGCCGCGAACGGCGATTGATTGCCCTCGGATGCGCCAAAGATGCGCTTGGGATGCGCGCCGTGCGATTTCAGGCCAAATCTTCAGTTTTGCCCGCTGAGCAACGTCAGAGAGCCAGATTTTTGGGATGCGCTTGGGATGCGCGCCGGGTGTGGTCGGACACTTGGTATTGCGCAATGATGAAAGAATCCCTTCTGCGACCCGAGTCAGCAACAGGGCGCCTGCTCACTTTCGACAATTCCGATCGGCACCTGCGTCACGAAGGCCCGTCCGATGCACGTCCTGCTCAAGTTTTCGCACGGCTTAGGAGACGGCTCGCAGTTCACCTGCGTTTTGCAGCACCTGGCGAAATACCGCCCCGAGTGGACGATCGACGTCGCCAGCAAGCTCGGGAAGCACTCGGCCTTTCACGGCCAGTGCCGGCGGTCGTGGGTTCTCGATCGTGATTCGATCCCCGAGCGAGGATACGGGCACGTCTTCGACCTGGGGTGGTTTGAGTGCTACAGCATTTTCGACGATTCCCCGTCCACAAAAGTCTGCAATTGCCTGCGGGAAGTATTCGGCATCGTCCCCGACCTCTCGCTGCTGAAGTATCGGATCGAAGTCAGCGACGAGGCCCGCGACGTCACGCAGCGGTATCTTTCGCAAATCTGCAACGGGCATGCCGCGCTCCTCTCCCCCATAGGGACAGTGCCAACGGCGACTGCAGAGCCGGTCAGGACAGAGGCTGACGGTGATTGTGACGGCCAAAACGAGGGGGCGTTGCGCTCCGAAGACGACTCGGTGTCGGTTGCGACCGCCAGTCCGCCGGCTGACGTCCGCGCCTCGCCTGGGAGGCGTTTCCCGGTCGTCGCCATCCACTACCAGGGAAATACCAGCGCCGAGAAAAAGAACCTGGCTCACCCGCAGATCGCCGCACTGTGTCGCGAGTTGATCAAACGCGGTTACGCGCCGTTGATTCTCGACTGGGATCGGCGCAGCCCGCTTCCCGACGGAAAGTCCATTTTCTGCCCCGGCGTGGGGCCGGACGACCTGTGGGACAACACGGGCACCGGCGATGCCGAACGGCTGGCCGCGCTGATCTCCCAATGCGCGCTGATGATCGGCGTCGACTCGGGACCATTGCATGTGGCCGGCGCCACCGACACGCCGACGATCGCCGTCTGGACCGGCCACATGCCGGTTCAATTCTTCGATTTGTGCGACAACGTGACGCACCTCGTGCCCGAGCAGTGGCGGACCATTCCTCCGTGCCAGAATCCGACGGCCGCCCGGTTCATGGAGGAGCATTACACCCTGCGGACTTACCGCGATCTCGATTCGGCGTTGATCGAGACGGCCCTCGCGGCGCTCGACGGTACCTCCACGAAACTTGGTGCACCGCGATTCGGCACTGCCCATCAGGCGCGAGTACCGCCGGCCGTGGCTGCTGCCGGCAATGGCAAACTCAACGGATCAAAAACGAACGGGTTCACCGGCCACCTTCCCCCGCAGCTCCGTACGAGGCGACCATCCATGGATACAAGCATTTTGACGATTCCCGCGCTGGTTTCCTGGGAACAGATGGCCGGCTCGGCGACCGAAATCGCCGTCGGGGCCGACGATTCGGTCTGGAGCCTCGGCATTCGCGAAATTGAACCTGACGGCCGTTCGATCCACCGCTGGAACGGATCGGAATGGGACGAGATAGCCGGGACCGCGACCAAAATCGCAGTTGGCCCCGACGGGACGGCATTCGCCATCAATAGCCGGGGTCAGATCCATCGGCACACAGGAACTGAATGGCAGCCTATGCCCGGGCTGGCACGGGAAATTGCCGTCGGGGCCGATGGCGCCCTGTGGTGCGTGAGTGCAGCCGATTTCGCTCCCGGAGGCGGGTCAATCCACCGCTGGAACGGCAGTGACTGGGACCGTGCCGAAGGTGCCGCCATCAAAATTGCGGTGGGGCCCGATGGGTGAGTTGGCCATCACCACATCGGGCGAAGTTTGCTCCATCGGCACCGCTAAAGCGCCCTCCGGCGGATACACAATTCATCGCTGGAACGGGCACGACTGGGATCGGCTCTCCGGCGCCGCCGTCCGTATTGCCGCTGCCAAATCCGTCATGGTCGTCAACTCGGATCACAACATCTTTCGCGCCGTGTGACTCACTCATGCCCACGCTCCGCTTCGCATTGTCCATCTCTTCGACCCTTTCGCCTTTTCGACCATTCAAGGAGACTCCGATGACGACCGCAGCCGCCACATTGACTTGGGAACGAGTTCCGGGGCAGACTCACGAGATTGCATTGGGAGCCGACGGCTCGGCCTGGTGCCTGGGAACGGGAGAATGGCCCGGCGGCGGGTACTCAATCCACCGCTGGAACGGAATCGACTGGGACCACGTCGAGGGCGCCGCCATGAGGCTGGCGGCCGGACCTGATGGTGCCCTTTGGGCGATCAACCGGGCCCACCAGGTTTTGCGGAATTCCGGCGCGGGCTGGACTGTATTACCGGGCCTGGCCCGCGAAATTGCCATCGGTGCCGACGGTTCCGTCTGGTGCCTGTGCACGTCGATCAGCCCGTCCATCGATTCAACGATTCACCGCTGGAATGGGCACGACTGGGTCCATGTGGAAGGCGCCGCAGTCAAGATCGCGGTCGGACCGGACGGCGAGCCGTGGATTGTGAACGCGGCCGGGAGCATTTCCCGCCGGCAGGATGATGGATGGAAACCGATGCCGGGTCTGGCTCGCGAAATTGCCGTTGGCGCAGATGGTTCCGTCTGGTGCCTCTGCCGATCCGTTCACCCGTCAGTCGATTCGACCATTCACCTTTGGAACGGTTTTGACTGGACCCACGTACCCGGCGCCGCGGTGAAGATCGCTGCGGGCGCGCCCGGAGCCGTGTGGATCGCGAATTCAGAGCTTCACATCTCTCGCGCGGTCAGATCGTAGCTGATACGTCGTCCCTCATTCATCGGCTGTTGCGACTCCACACCCGAAATCCGCATTCCGAATTCTCAATGCCAACTATGTCTTCCCCGCGCCGCCTTATCCTGCGGTTGTTTCAAAGCCCCGGCGACACGGTCATGATGACCGCCGCCGTGCGGGACTTGCACCTGGCAAATCGCGGAAAATTCGAAACCGACGTGCGGACGTCGGCCGACGCCATCTGGCTTCATAACCCGTATATCACGCGTCTCAGCGAAGGGCAGCCGGGTGTCGAATACATCGAGATGCACTATCCGCTGATCCAGGAAAGCAATCAGCGACCTTTTCATTTCATCCACGGCTTTCCGCAATACCTGGAGCAGCAGCTCGGCGTCAAGATCCCCGTCACGCGCTTTGCCGGCGACATTCACCTGTCGGCGGAGGAGAAGAACTCCCCGCCCCCGGGAGCCGAGCTGGGCATCGACGGCCCGTTTTGGATCGTCATGGCCGGCGGCAAGTACGATTTCACCGCCAAGTGGTGGAACCCGGCGTCATACCAGAAGGTCGTCGATCATTTCCGGGGGAAAATCCAGTTCGTCCAGTGCGGCGAGGCCGGGCACTGGCATCCTCCCCTGGAAGGGGTCATCAACCTGGTCGGCAAGACCGACACCCGGGGGTTCATCCGGCTCATCTATCATGCCGACGGCGTCGTCTGCCCGGTGACGTTCGCCATGCACCTGGCGGCCGCAGTCGAAACCAAACCGGGACGGCCTCGAAATCGGCCTTGTGTGGTCATCTCCGGCGGGCGCGAACCGCCGCATTGGGAAGCCTATCCCCACCATCAGTTCCTCAGCACGGTGGGCGCACTCCCCTGCTGTGCCGACGGGGGTTGCTGGAAATCACGCTGCCAGCTCGTCGGCGACGGCGACATGAAAGACCGCCACGACGTGTGCGTCGATCACGTGCAGGTCAAATCCGACCTGCGCATCCCGCGCTGCATGGATCTGATCACTCCCGAGCAAGTCATCGAGCGAATCGAACTTTACTACCGTGGCGGTGCCCTGACGTTCCACGCGAATGGACACGGAACCAACTCGGAATTCGGCGTTCGGAATTCTGAGTCAAAGGCCGACGCCTCAGTTGCCGTCCCGAATCCTACAGTCCGTACTCCGCATTCCCCCGTTTCTCCCAACTCGGCTCCCGATAGCACCATGAACGTCCTCATCACCTTCCGCCACGGCCTGGGCGACGCGTCCCAGCTCTCCATTATCCTGAAACACCTCCAGAAATACCGCCCGAACTGGCGCGTCGATGTGGCGGCGCTCGTGGGAAAACACTCCGTTTTCCACGGCATGTGCCGGAAGGTCTACATCCTGGAAAAGGAGTCGCCCCCCTGCTGCGAATACCAGCAGCGGTTCAACGTGGAATGGCACGAATGCCAGACGGCGTATGCCGACTCCCCCAGCACGAAGGCCGAGCGCTGCCTCCGCGAGGAATTCGGCATCGCCCCTGATCCGGAACTCTGCACCTACACGCAGCAAGTACGCGACGAAACTCGCGCTCTCGCTCGCGCTTACCTCGAAAAAATCTGCGCCGGCAAATCCGATCTCCAGAATCCAAAATCCGAAAGCCGGTTCCCCGTTGTCCTGATCCACTACGAGGGGAACACATCGACCGAATACAAGAACATTCCCAGTCCGGTCATCGCCCGGTTGTGCGAAGACATCATCGAAGACGGTTACGTCCCCGTCATTCTCGATTGGGACTATCGGAATGCGATTGCCGACGGCGTCCGCATTCACTGTCCCGACCAGCGGCATGAGCTCTGGCACGGCACGGGCACTGGCGACGCCGAATCGATCGCCGCGCTCATCGAACTCTCGAGCCTGCTCGTGGGCGTCGACAGCGGTCCACTCCATATTGCCGGGGCGACGTCGACCCCCACGCTGGCTGTTTGGACCCGCCACCACCCGATTCACTACTTCTCACTCTCCGAAAATGTCCTGCACCTGGTGCCGCACGATCACGCCGAGCTCATTCGCGGGGACCGTGCGACTGGCGAGACGTATTTCGCCCGGCATTATCGGTCTCAGACCTATCGCGATCTGGAAGACGCACTGCGCGTTGCCGTCCGTTCGCACCTGCGGCAGGTCAAAACCGAAGGGGAGCTGATTTTTGCTCGTGACTACTGGATCCGGGCAAATAACGGTGAGCAGGATCTCGTCGTCGTTCAGGACATTGCCGAGCGGGATTCGTACCACATCGACGAGATTCCCATGCCCCGGCCGGTCGTCGTCGACGTCGGAGCGCACATCGGGTGTTTTGCCAAACGCCTGCACCAGCGTAATCCTCTGGCACGCATCTTTGCGATCGAATGCTGCCCTGAGAACATCCCGGTTCTCCAGAAGAACGTTGGGGATTTCGCCACAGTCATTCAGGCCGCGGTGACCTACGAAACCGACGTTGCCCTGCTGAATGCCATCTATCCCAACTGCGGAACGACGGGCGGAAGCGAGCTGATTTCTCGCGGGGAGCTTGAAAAGCGAATCGCTGCGGGCTGTCAGGCCCAGAACAATGGGCAGGCCAAGGCCGCCGCGCATCGACCCGGACCTCAAAACGGCACTCCCACCGAGACAGCCCACGATTCCAGGACCGACCAGCTTCTACTTGTGGAAGACAAATGGGCCGACTTCCGCCCGCTACGGACGCTCACGCTCGAAGAGCTGATGCAGGAGCACGGCCTCGCTCATATCGACATCTTGAAACTCGATTGCGAGAAGAGCGAATTCTCGATCCTGGGCAAGTCGCCGTCCCTCGACAGGATCGGCCTGATCGTCGGGGAATACCACGGGAAGGAACAGTTCGAGAAATTGATCGTGGAACGATTTTCGAGTTGGGACTTGAAAATCCTCCGCGATGGTGAGCTAGGCACATTCTGGCTCACCAATCCCGCGGTCGGCGCGCATCGCACGCCACTCGCTCCCCCAGTCCCCGTTGGAAAGCCGACACCGCCGCCCCGCGTCGATTCTGATTCCGACGAACCACTGACTTTGTCGCTGAACGGTACCACGACGTTCGGCGAAGCACTGCGCACTCTCCGCGAAGCCGCGCCGCGCCACAACCGCCTGCTGGTCGAGCACTACGGCGATAGCCAGTTAACGCGTGAGGCGTGCGATACGTTCACGGCCGAGCACCCGGAGTTTGAACGGCGGCTCGATTCCCGAACTGGCGGGACACGTTTGCTGTTTGAAAAGAGGCCCGCACCATGAAAACCGATACCGCAGTGCACGATATCCTCGATCAAATCGGCCGCCCCCATATTCTCGTTATCGGGGACCTGATACTCGACCGCTACACATTCGGGAATGCCGAACGGGTTAGTCCCGAAGCGCCTGTTGTCGTGCTGCGAGTCGACAGTAAAGAGGTTCGGCTCGGCGGGGCAGCGAGCGTCGCCATGCTGCTTCGCGGACTCGAAGCAGAGGTCACCGTGGCGGGCGTGGTCGGCGACGATTCCGAGGGGCGCACCCTCCTGTCGCTGCTCCGCGATGAGAAGGTCAATTGCGACCTTGTTCTCGTCGATCCGAGTCGTCCCACAACGACGAAGGAGCGTGTCATCGGGCGAGCCGCGAATCGTCATTCCCACCAGATCGTGCGCGTCGACTACGAGTCCCGTGATCCGCTAGACAACGCCCTCGAAGAATTACTGACGGGCGAATTGGATCGGTTGCTCCGATATGCCCCTGACCCCCGGCAGGCCTGTCTCGCTGTTGGCCCTTCCGATCTCCGCACTGCGTTCTCCGCGGTCTTGATCTCGGATTATGCCAAAGGGGTTTGTGCGCCCACGCTCCTCCGGCGTCTCATCGACGCTGTCAGCAACTTCCAGATCCCAGTTATCGTCGACCCCGCGCGCATCGCCGATTACTCACGCTACGCTGGCGTCCGACTCTTAAAACCCAATCGTCAGGAAGCGGAACTTGCCTCGGGGCGGTCGATCGCCTCTCCCCAAGACGCGCTGGTGGTTGGCCAGAATCTCTGCCGCACAAATCATGTTCGTGCCGTCGTGACGACGTTGGATCGAGACGGGATGTCGCTCGTTCAGAACGACGGAGCGATCGATTTGTTTCCGTGCGAGGCGCGCGACGTCTACGACATCACGGGGGCCGGAGACATGGTTTTGGCGACCCTCGGCGTCTGTCTTGGCTCGGGAATGCCACTGACGGACAGTGTTCGGATCGCGAACGTCGCGGCCGGACTCCAGGTGGAGCGGTTTGGTGTCGCCGCGATTTCTCGTGCGGAACTCGCCCGAGCCCTTCAAAAACTAACTCTCCGTCGCGGAGAGGACCCGCGTGAGGGCGGCGCAATCCGGACGAGAATTCCGAATTCCGTTTGCAAGCTCATATCGCTCTCCGAAGCCGTCGCGCTTGCCGCGACCTACCGCGCACAGGGAATGAAGATCGTCTTCACGAACGGGTGCTTCGACCTGCTTCATGTCGGGCATGTTTCCTGCCTGGAGCAGGCCGCTGCGCTTGGCGACGTGTTGTTCGTCGCCGTCAACTCCGACGCCACAGTCCGTAGCTTGAAAGGCCACGACCGCCCCATCATTACTGAACATGACAGGGCAAAAATGCTGGCATCTCTTGCCTGCGTCGCCCATGTTCTGATCTTCGACGACCCGTCACCACACGCTCTGCTCGAAAATATCCGTCCCGATATTCTGGCGAAGGGTGGCACGACGACGGAAATCGTCGGGCGCGAGGTCGTCGAAGTCTATGGGGGCCAGATTGTTCGACTCAGCGAGGTTCCCGGCGTCTCGACGACGGCATTGCTCACGTCTCGTCGCATCAACGCGAAGCCACCAGCAATCGCGTTCAGGGATCATATCGATGATATGCCTGCGTCAATTGCAGAAACGGCGTCACCCTTCATCAGTTTTGAATAGCACCATTCGCAGTTTCTAATCCTGAACTCGAGCTTCCGACGCATTTCATCAATCCAGAAATTCGAATCAGCAATTCTGATTGAAACAGGATCCTCGCCATGTCCTCCAGCTCATCCAGCGGCAATGCCGGCATTACACTGAAGGCAGAGATTACTTTCCGTAGCTACGGACCGATCACCGATTCTCCGGGTACGCCGTACTACTGTGCCGACTGGGATAACCAGGCCGGCATGCTCGCGTATTCACCGGCCGGGGGCGGACACGGGGAACAGTGGGTGGGCACGGCAGGGCCTGCCACTTTGACGTACTTTCTCGGCGTCGCCGGAGATGCCTTTCTGCGCTTCGAGACCGGTGCCTGCGGCCAGGGCACGTACAGCATTCTGCTCTCCTCCACACCGACCGACGCCTATTGCGGTCTATTTATAGTCAACCTGACCGGCAATTGCTGTTCGACGCCGGCTTATGACTTCACGCTCGAAATCCGCATCTTCAATCCCAATGGAGCATGCCCGACGCCGCCAGTTTGCGCAAAATGCCTCGCCGCCAGCCAGGCGCCCGTTCGCTACGCCACCGGCGAGCTGTCGCTGTCAGCCGCCGATTTCCAGAGCAACGGGTTCGGCATCCCCTGGGGACACACCCGCAGCTTCTCCAGCCGCCTGACGACTCCTGTTAATTTGGGCAACGGCTGGAACTGGCAGATCCGCGAGTGGACCTACCTGATCTTGGACAATCTGCGACGCGGGACCACGTCCATCACGACGGCCGTCCTCATGGGAGAGGCAGGGCAGACCGTC
>JACQFH010000156.1 GCA_016200145.1 Planctomycetia bacterium
CGGAAACCGCCGGCGGCGATAGGATTGATCCAGCCAGGCGAACAGCGCCTGGGCTTCGGGTTCCAGCCCGGCGAGCGTCAGGCTTCGCAGGATCCGGGTGACCCTGAGCCAGTTGTGGTTCGGGAAGTCCCACACCTCCGGGCTGCGCTGCGAGAAATTGGTGCTCTCGGCGACTTCGCCGGCAGCCAGCGTCAGGCCGAGAAACGTGAGGATCCGGTCGAACGATTTTCGCATCGCGGCGCGCCGGAGTTCGTCGGACCGAAACGCGGCGATGTCGTCTTTCGTCAGCAGCGGCGCATGGGGATTGAACCGGCTCGGCTCGGGGAGCGGGAACAGCCACTGGATGTAGTCGTGGACGTCTTCCAGATCGGCATCGGTCCACTCCCAGATGTCGCCGATCCGCCGATTCTCGGAATCGCGCCCCTGACCGCGGTAGAAATCGATGAGCTGAGACATGGGGAATGCTGTCCTGCCGCATTGCCGGCCCGCCGCGCCACAGTGACGGGGCCGCGTCACTGCTGGGGCTTTAGGATACCGACACGGAACGGAATACTGTCGAGTAGTTTCAGGGGTTCAAGCTGGCCGGCTTTCCAGGGAATACGTGAGTAAACTTGAAACCCGTCAATCAGCGCGACGAAATGATTCCCGCCACGAATGGCAGTTTGGTGTCAGCGAAGCCCTGTGCGATATTCCTGTCCCCAATATTCCTGTCCACCTCACAGACAACGACACTCCCCTCGCCCCCCCCTTACGAACGGAGGGAGCGACGATTGGCTGAGGCCTGGGGAAGACTGGCAGGTTGGAAACCTGCCCTACGGTGTGACGTTGCCGCGGTGGGCGCCGCGGGCGTATACTCTGGCATCAGCGGATGTCGATGCGAATGAGACGGGATTGTCTCCAAACTGTGCGATTCGCTCATGCTTCAATTCGAACATAGCGGGCTGAAACTTTGCGATGGCGTGACCCGCCGCGAATGGTTGCGCCTCGGTTCTCTTACCGCCGCGGGACTGACTTTGCCCGAGTTCTACGCAGCCCAGGCGCGTGCGGCCGACAACCAGGCCCCCGCGCGAAACGCAACGGCCAAAGCCTGCATTCAGATGTTTCTGTGGGGCGGGCCCGGTCAGCAGGAGACGTGGGACCTCAAGCCCGAAGCACCGGCCGGCACGCGCGGCGCGTTCACGCCGATCGACACCAGCGTCCCCGGTTTCCAGATCTGCGAGCACCTGCCGCTCATGGCTCAGCGGGCGCACAAGTACACGATCGTCCGCAGCCTGACGCACACGGGAATCAATCACGGCACCAGCGCCTATCACATGCTCACCGGGCACCTGCACTGGTCGCCCGGCACGCTGCGGCATCCGACCAGAAATGACATGCCGAACATCGGCTGCAACGCCGCGCGGTTCCTCACGCACCCCGACCATCTCCCGGCCAACGTCCAATTGCCGGCGATCATCAACGACGGCGACGCGCTCGCTGTGCCGGGGCAGGAACCGGGGATCCTCGGCGAGAAGCACGTGCCGTTCCGGGTGCTGGGGGACCTGACGCAAAAAGACTTTCAGGTGCCGTCGCTCAAGCTGGCCGCGGGGCTGTCGGCCGGCCGGCTCGAGCGCCGCGTGAGCCTGCGCGAGGCGATCGACGGGCATCTGTCGCACCTCGCTATGGAACAGAACGGACGCGCGGTCGACAGCTCGTACGAGCGGGCGGCGAGCCTGCTGTCGTCGCCGAAGACGCAGGCGGCCTTCGATCTGTCGCGGGAACCGGCCGCGCTTCGCGAGAAATACGGGAAGCATAATTTCGCGCAGTCGCTGCTGCTGGCCCGGCGGCTGGTGGAAGCGGGCGTGCCGTTCGTGACCGTGTACTGGAATTGGCCGAACAATTCCGACGACCAGAGCTGGGACACGCACGCCGACCAGCACCGCCGCATGGGGAAGCACCTGTTGCCCGCCTTCGATCAGGGCGTTTCGGCGTTTCTGGACGACATGATTTCGCGCGGCCTGCTCGACGAAACGCTGGTGACCTGGTACGGCGAATTCGGACGGACGCCGAAGATCAATTCACAGGGTGGGCGCGACCACTGGGGATTCTGCCAGTCGATCGGCCTCGCCGGGGGCGGCGTCACGCCAGGACTGGCCTACGGCACGAGCACGCGCGACGGCGGCTACGCCGATACGTTGCCCGTGACGCCCGACGATCTGTCGGCGACGATCTTCCACTGCCTGGGGATCGACGGCCGGCAGCACATGCACGACAACCTGGGCCGGCCGATCCAGCTCAGCTTCGGCGAGCCCGTCCGCGACATTCTGTCGAGCCACGGATGAATCCCAGCCCGGCCACTGGCCTCGTGCCGGTGGTGAGCTGATTCTGCACTACCAGTGGAATTCAGAGTGCCCACGGATGGCGTGGCAATCCCACGGATGAAGAGTGGAGAACCACGAAATACGCGAGCGACGCGCAATTGGCATTACGGAAATGCGATCCACAGATTTCTCAGATTTCCGCAGATGATCCTGATCCAGAGCCCGCTTCAATCTGTGGAAATCTGCGCAATCTGTGGATATTCCAAGTGGTCGCGACTTCACGATCCGTGGGATTGCCACGCCATCCGTGGGTTCATTCCGTAAGCAGGAACGATAAGGATCCGCGGATGACGCGGATAAACGCGGATTAACGGACACGGGGTGCACCAGCACATCCGCGACCATCCGAGGTTCCCTTTCCTTTCCTGCCTTTGGAAAGAATCGACTTGGATTTGGTGAAGGCAAGGTCCGCAGACTTCACAGATTAGCGGAGATTAGTGGCGATTAGTGTTCAGAGTCTTTGCAATGAGAGACGACGGACTCGAACACTAATCAGCGCTAATCAACACGAATTGCCAGGCTTCCATCGTCAGCTTTCAGCCGGCTGCGGTGCGGAACGATAAGGAACCACGGAAGACGATTCGTAAATCCGTGTTTCATCCGTAATACAAACGTTCTGAATCTGCGCGCGGCGCGAAGAATATCCAGAGCAGCACAATTTCTCGCGAGCGCTTCCTGTCCTCCCAGGAGCACGTCAATGCGCTGCTAAGGTACCCAGGACTTGAGTTTAGGGATGCAGGAAGGCAGGAGAGCAGGAGTTTTTCTCGTCGCGATCACGCTGTTTTCAGTCGTTTCCTGGCTTCCTGCTTTCCTGGCTTCCTAATTTCAAATCCCTGGGACGCGGTCCCTGAAGTGACTCGGTCCGGGGTGTCCAAAGTTTGTGCTTCGTTTTTTCGTGTTTTTCGCGTCTTTCGTGGTTCCTCATCCGTTTTGGTTCCGGCCGAAGGCCGGGCTGAGTTTCATCCCTGGCCGTCTGAGTCCTGCTGCGAGATGGTCTCGCGCCTTCCCACAACGACGAACGGCACGAGAGACTATTTCTTCTTCTTCAGCGGCACGGCGCGGGCGGTTTTCGGATCCGACGGTTTGACGTTGGGCTCGCTGGTCAGGACTTCGATTTTTCCGTCGTGGATATAGTCGACCGTGACCGTGTAGCCCTGATCGAGGTCGAGGTTCGCCCATTCCCAGAAATCCTGACCGTCGATTTTAACGGGCTTCGGCGGGCGTCCCGAAAGTTCCTCGATCTTGGGAGATGTCAGCTCAGTCGATCCCTTGAACCGGCTGATGCGAATCGTGCCCTTCGTCGGGGCCTTGCCCGGCGCGGGGGCGGGCCTGCCCTCAGGAGATTTCACAAACATCTGCAGCCTTCCCTGGGCGCGCTCGTCGAGGCCGTCGAACACCGTGGCGACGAGCGTGCAATTCTGTTCGGCGAACTGGGGAGGAGGGGTCCACCGGGCGATCCAGTGAGCATGGTCGCGTTCCAGAACAGTCAACTCTTCGTCTTTGATCGTCTGCAGCTTATCGTCTGCGCCGCGGATCGAAATCACGACGGGTTTCTGGCCGATGCCCGCGTTCGGCCGGGGTTTTCCGCTGGATTCATCGGTCTCCAGCGTAACGACCAGCCGCATTGGCGAGCCGGCCGTCACGGCGGACTTTTGATCGGTGCGGTCGCCGGTTGTCAAGCGAAGGTCGAGCGGGCGGGGCCCGACGACGACGGGGACGCGATCGTCGTTCGGCGATTCGCTGTCGCCGCCGGTGCGGTCGTCGTGCAGTTCGGCCACCAGAAACAAAGCCGCCCCGGGCGCGGCGCCCACGGGAACGAGGTAGCGGCGCTCCATGAGCGATCCGACGACAGCCAGCGAGCCGTCTTCGCGCAGAGCAAAGCGGAATTCGGGATGCTCGTCGGAGATCTGAGTGCTCGGCGCGACTTTGGACCGTGCCGCGTCTTCGAGGCGCACGTCGATCCGCGGACCGGGAACGCCCGATTGCCAGGCGGGACGCGAATCCAGCGGCAGATCGACGGCGACGACGATTTCCACTTCGCGCGTGGCGGCGGGAAATGCGGCCCACGCGCCGGGCACGAGGCGCACTTCCGCGGGCCCGGCGGGCGCCGCTCCATCGGCCGGCGAAGGCGCGTCGGCGGGAAGCGTATCGCCCAGCGCGAGCGGATCGACGACGTACGTGAGCGGCTTCTCGGCCTTGACTGGTCTCGAGCGGACCGAGCGAATGCGGATGGCCGGATGGGCCACATCCAATGGGTCTCCTTCGCGGCCTTCGGCGCAGACAATCTTGTAGCGGAAGGCGCGGGGAAACCCGGCCACGTCGATTTCGAACTGGCGCTCGCGGCGGTCGGCGAGCCGCCGCCAGAGCAGCTTGACCTCGGGCCCCTGCAACAGCCCCGTGCTGTCTGCCTCGCCCGGCTGGCGATCGGCTTTCAACTTGACCGTCAACGGTTCTCTGGGCAGATCGTTGACCAGGTCGCGAGACGACTCGCGCACGGCCAGCGTCACGTCGACATTTTGTGTTTCCAGATTGTATTCCACGCGCGGCTCGAGAAAGTCGCGCGGCGGCACGAGATCGAGGTTCAAGAGGTACACCCACGTCCAGGCGGGCTGGTCGGTGGTAATGACGCAGGCCACGTGGCGACGATCCCACTTCGCCGGCGGGTTCAGATTGTGGGGGTCGCTTTCGGGAACCGGCGGCTTTCCGTTTGCCGGGGCGGCGCCCTCAGCAGCCGGCGGCTTGGGCTTCTGGAACGCCAGCGACGCCAGCGGCGCGCCTGGCTTCAGCGCGACGGACGGCTTTCCATCGGCCGTGGCGGCCGCCAGAACCAGGTCCGCATGCGCGGCGCCGGCCGAATCGAACAACAGCGATTTGAGCTCGGCCGGCGTGAGCGCCTCGGCGGCGCGGCCGCCTGGCGCGGCCGGAACGACCGGCACAGCCAGCAACTGGACCGTCACCGAAAGTTCGCCGCGCGTGCGGTTGGCCAGCGACAGATCGATGCCCGTGCCGCGCCCGGGAATGATCTTGAGGGCCGCGGTCCCTCCGGCCGCTTCGAGCTGCGCCGGCATGACCCTGCCTCGCGGACCGTGACGGCGAATCGCCAGCTCGACCGGACGCGCGCCCTGCCATTCGCAATTGAGCGCGACCTTATCGTCGGAAGACGCGAACTCTTCGTTCGATCCCAGCGACGCCGAAATTCTCGTCTGCCGCGCGTCTTTCGGCGGAGACTTCGGGCCTTTCCACCGGACTCCCAGGGCCAGCTCGCCCGATCCTTTGCCTGCGCTCAGCGGCACGATCACTTTGCCCGGGCGATCGAACCGATTGCCGTCGGGTGTCTGCACTTCGACACGGCTGGCGTCGAAATCCAGATTCACGGCGACTGCCGCGAGGTCGACGGGCCAGTCGCGGGCGGAAATCTTAAGAGGCACATAGTCCTGCTCGAACAGGTCGAACGCCGGTCCGCCGGCCAGCTCGATTCTCCCCGCATTCCGCAGCACTCGCAGTTCCCAGTGGAAACCGGCGCTTCGGGCTTCCTGATTGCGGCGATCGGCGAGATCGAGACCGTCGGCGAGCAGCGCCAACCGCCAGGCATCGTAGGGAGCGCGATCGGCCTCGACGATCTGCCTGGGCAGTCCGGAATAATATGTCACCAGTTCCTGGCCCAGCTTGCGCGGCGCCGCGAGATGATCATCGAGCTCTGCGCTCAGGCCGGCCGTTTTGCCTGGCGCGGCAGGCCCGGGGGGCAGCACACTCCCCGAAAGATGCGCCAGCGCCTCGTTCAGCTCGCCGCGCATCGCCTCGGCGCGCCACTGGGCGTCGGTTCCTTCCCACCATTTGATCTGCTTGATCTGCGTGGCGTCCCAGCGCGCGGGCGCCGTTTCCACAGACGGCGCTTGTTCGGGAGGCAATTCCCCGAGCGGCCGCAGCAAAAGACACAGGGCCAGCCGGCCGTCGGCGGCAAGCAGCGGAGTGGCCAGCAGGTCGTCGGCCAGCGACTGCGCGACGGCCGGCGGCGTTTCGGCCGCAAGGGCGCGCTCGCGGTCTCCTTCGACGGCCTTCAAAATCCCCTCGAACTGGTCCTGGATCGCAACGCCGCGTTTGATCAGCGGCTGATAGGCCGTGTCTTGCTCAGCGCGTTTCGACGACGACTGGACGAATTGCGCGACCTCGCGACCAAGCTGCCTCAGATCATCGAGAAATGTCTTGATCGGAGGACCGGCGTCCCCCTCGCGGGCGGGATCGGTCAGGCTGGCCTGGTCGAACCAGCGCACGAAATCCGCCGAGTGCCAGCACCACAAGCCGAAGTTCTTCTGCAGCGCAGACACGGCCGAGGAACCGGTCGGACGGGCGGGGCCTCGTTCGCTCCCTGCAACCTGCTGATTCCAGACCGCCACGAGCGCGTCGTCGAACGTCCTGGCCGCCGGACGACGCTCGTGGATCGCGGCGTACAGTTCCTGGAGGATTCTGGCGATTTCTTCGAGCTCGCGCAGGTCGGAAGTCGTTTCACGGTGCACGAGGTAACGACGTTCGTAGGTCAGCAGCCGGGCATTGAGCTCACGCCACAAGTGGGGCGCGAAATCAATCGGCGTACGCGACGGGCCCGCCGCCTGGATCCTGTCGCGCCAGCTCCAGGCGTTCACCAGGGCGCGAAGCACCGCTGGGGCCTTCTCGGGAATCTCGATCTGGGCGACGGGCGCCGCTGCGGGCGCGCTGTCACCCGTTCCAGGTGCTGCGCCCGCGTCGCCTGGTGTCGTGGGAGCAGCGCCCGGCGCCGGCGGGTTCTTATCGGGCCCGTTGGCGGGAGTTGCAGACTTCGGCGCGCTCTTGCCGCCGGGCTCGCCCTTTGCGTCGGCGACCTGTTTGGCGGCGGAGGAGATGTCGGAGCCTACCGACCGGGCCTGGTCGACCACTGGCGGCGTCGAGACGGCTCCAGACACCGCCTGCTGCGCCTGGGAGGCAACCTCCCGCCGGATCGCTTCGGCCGCGGGATTCGCGTGCTGCTCCGATCCGGTACCTTTCTCGTCGCGACCAGTCATGCCGGCGACGTTCACGAGAACGGGATCGTTGGCGTCTTCACCGTCGCGCTTATTGAGCGTCGCGCTCCCGACAACTCCCATGCCACCGCGCATGAGCAGCGGAGTCTGCCCGGGGATCGACAGCGCGCCGTCGCCGGGCGCCTGCCGGGCGCAGGCCTGCAGTACGTATTCATACAACTCGTACAGCCGGACCGTGCGGTCGCCCGGTTTGCCGTGCGCTCCGACGTCGGCGTTGCCTGCGAGCCCTTCTTCAACCGCCTGCCCGAACAGCGAACGCTGGCGGGCATACAAGATGCGCGAAGTCTGCAACAGGGCCGTCGAATTGAGCACCCACAGGTCGGTTGCCGCCGCTGCCTTGACGTCGCGTTCGAGCAAGACCGGGAACTCGTTGACGAGCAGGCCCATCCGCGGTTCGGTCCCCAGCCGACCGAGGTCGAGAAGCACTACCTTTTTCACGCCAGTTCCGGCCGCCCGGCTGACGTCTTTGAGCAGCGCGGCAACTTCGAGGCAGCCTTCCGCGGGTGCGCCGTCGCCGTCGCGGGGCCGATCGGCTTCGCGGCAGGCGATGTAGGCTTTCTGCTCGTACGAAAACCCGATCCCGGTCACGTACAACAGCAGCACATCATTGGACTTGCAGTTCAGCTCGCGGATCCTCTTCGGCAGCGCTTTGCCGAATTCCGCCTCGCTCCAGCCGACGTCTTTGACCTTCAACCGGGAGTTGTCGTGAAACGCCTGGCAGTCCTGGCGCGAGAACGGGACGAGCGTGAGCTGCCGGACGTCGTCGTCCTCCAGATGGATGGCCAGCAGGTGCGTGCTGCGGGCAGTCCTGACGATGATTCCGTACAGCACCCAGAC
>JACQFH010000018.1 GCA_016200145.1 Planctomycetia bacterium
GGTCGGCGGCCGCCTTCTCGAACTGGCCGCGCTCGGCCAGCAGCGTCCCCCGCAGGAACAGGACGTCGACCGACTGGGGATCGAGCTGCGCGGCCTGATTGAGGTCGGCCAGCGCTTTCTCGAAGTGCCGCTGCTCGGCCAGCGCATGAGCCCGGCTGGTCAGCGCGACGATCAGTTTCGGATCGCGGCGCAGGGCTTCATTGAAGTCGGTGATCGCCTCGTCAATCTGTTTGTCGGCCAGCTTTGCGTTGCCGAGCGCGGTGTACGTGAGCGCGTCGTCGGCGCCTTCGTCGATTCGCGCGGTGAAAATCTCGATGGCTTCCTTCGGCGTCGCCACGTCGTGCCGGGCAATCCACCCGGCGTTCTCGGCCGAGACCCAGAGCCACGTGGAATCGACGTCTTCGACGCGTGCGAATCGGCCGGGCGCGAGCGTCTGAACGACTTCCTTTTCGCGCTTCATGCTGGTCTCACGGACGACGACGACTGTTTCGCCGGGCTCCTGGGCCCGGGCGACCTGACCGAGGGCAACGAGCGTCAACAGCACTGTACCGAGCCGGTCCATGGCATGACTCTCCGGAGGGAATGACCCGCGAGTGCGGGGGCCGGGATTTGTACCAGATACTCGATTTTGGGGGGAGTGGGAAATGCGGAGTGCGGAATAGCGTGATGCGCTGTAATTCGGCGACGGCGTCCATTCCGCACTCCGAATTCCGAATTCCGCATTCCCCCTGTCAATTCCGAAACTTCACATGACACTGTTTGCACGACGTTTCGAGGGCCTTCATGCCGGCTGAGGCGGCCTTGGGGTTCGATTCGCGCAGGGCCGTTTCGACCTGGGCCGCGAGCGCCTCGGCGGCCGACATCATCTCGCGGAACGCGTCGTCGTACCGGTCGCCGGGCGTTGTGCGCAGGGCCTCGTGCAGGCCTTCGCGCACCAGCAGGGCCGACTGAGCCGGCGCGACGTCGGGCTGGCCGGGGGGCGTCCGCCAGCCTGCGTCGCGGCATAGTTTGAGTTCATCGAACCGGCGATCGACCTGCGCCATGGCCGCCGTCAGCAAGTCGACTTCGGCGCTCTCGACAAGTTCGGGAAGCACGGCGTCAGTCGCGGGAGCGGAATATTTCTCGACGTCGCGCCACAGGCCCGCGTACTCGGTGCCTGTCCCCGCCATCTCCAGAATCTTCAGCGCGTCGCGAGACGACATCTTGCCGGCCGCGACACAGGTCACGGCGGCGGCGGCAGACCCGCGATGTTTTCCGTGGTGACAGTGGATATAGATCGGCCCGGGCGCTTCCCGCGCGACGCGTGCCAGCGCCCGGCCCGCCTGCTCTGAAATACCGTCATAGCCGATCGGCAGATGGACGTAGCGCAGCCCGTGCTGGTGCGCGGCGTCGAGCCGGGGGATCGCGCCGTCGACGCTGACGACGGTTTTGATTCCCAGGCGCGCGAGACTCGCCAGCCCCTCGTCCCCCTCCGGTTCGCTGCCGGAGAGAATCCCTTCGGCCACCTGATACACGTTGTGCAGACCCGGCAACTCGCGCGCGAGGACATGTGGAGCAGGGGCAGATTCGGCGGTGGCGGGAGGCGGCGGCGCGGCGCCCGAGTCCCGGGCGGGCGACGCGCCGACAGCCATTTCAATGGTCGCTGTGCCGCATCCGCAACCGGAGATCGACACGGCCAGACAGCAAATAAGAATTCCTCGCACTGGAACCGCACCTCAACCCGTGATTCGAAGCGACACCTGATTCTACCGATCGCACGCACTCCGCGTCTGGCTCCGATCAGTGACCCGAATTTCGCTCTGAATTGTCTAAGAATGTGGCCGGCGTGCCCCGGCCGCCTGAAAAGCGGCCGGGGCACGATTGAGCCCAATCGTTGAAATCTGAGAGGCGTTTGCTCATAATGCAATGCCTTTCCTTTCTGCCGTTCGTGCATTTCGGAAGCTGTTGTGATGGTCGGGCTATCCCGTCGCAATCTGCTCAAGTTCGGTGCGGCTGTCGCCATTTCGCCGTCGGCGCTGTTGTTTTCGGATTCCTGGGCGCGCGACAAGCGGCGCCGCAACCCGTTCGATCCCTACCTCGACGCCGTTCTGGTCGATGGCGAACCACCGAAGCCGACGGCCGGTTCGTTCACCGTCGCCGTGCTGCCGGATACGCAGCATTACAGTGAGAAGTATCCGGAGACGTTTCTGGCGCAGACGGGCTGGCTGGCGGCCAACGCGACCAATCGGAACATCGCCTGCGTGATGCACCTGGGGGACATCACCAATTGCAACACGCCGCTGGAATGGAAGCGCGCCGTCGCCGCCATGGAACTGCTTGACGGGCGCGTACCGTATTTCTTCGTCCCCGGCAACCACGACTACAGCGAGCGAGGCCACTGCTGCGATCGGACCACGCTCCTGAACGAGTTCTTCCCCGTCGACAGATTTCGAAAGTTGCCGACGTTCGGCGGGGTCTATGATCAAGAACCAGACTGCATGGAAAACTCGTTCCACTGCTTTTCGGCGGCGGGGCGGAAGTTTCTCGTGCTGGCCCTGGAATTCTGCCCGCGCCGCGACGTCGTGCGGTGGGCCCAAGACGTCGTGGCACGCCACGCCGATCACGAAGCCATCCTGATGACGCACGCTTATCTGTATCACGACGACACCCGGTACGACTGGAAGAAATTCGGCCCCCGGCAGCATTGGAGCCCGCGCTCGTATTCAGTCGCACAGGCGACCGGCGACGGCATGGACGGAGAGGAACTGTGGAGCGAGCTTGTCAGTCAATCCGGGAATTTCGTGCTGACACTGAACGGCCATGTTCTCGGCGACGGACTGGGACGTGCCGCGGCGAAAACTCCTGAGGGCCGCGACGTGCACCAGCTTCTCGTGAATTTTCAGATGCGGCCCAACGGAGGCGACGGCTGGCTGAGGCTGCTCGAATTCCAGCCCGACGGCCGCCGCGTGAAGGTCTGCGACTATTCGCCGACCCGCGGCCAGCGCAACGAATCTCCCCAGAACACTTTCGAGATCGCGCTGTCGAACATCAGTTGAACGCAGATGAGCGCGAATCAGCGGAAGAAAGGTGCCGTTGCACATCCGCGTCCATTCGCGGCCACTTTCCGATCCTACGGAATGCGCCCACGGATTGCGTGGCAATCCCTCGGATGCATGCCTGGAAGGTCGTCTCTGGCAGGTTGCCTTGAAAATGGGCGCGGGGTCAGGGTAGGTTGAAGGGCACTGCAATTCCCGGTTTTCTCTCGAAGACGGGTCCCGTTTTCTGTTGCATTCAATTCCTCTCCTGCTGCGGGATCATGCGCCATGAAAATCGCTGCGAGCGTTCTGCTGGCCGTCGCATTCAGTACTGCTCTTCTGCTGGGCGCCGACAAACCCAAGAAGGCGCGCCTTGCGCCGGGAGACAAAGTTCAGGTGGACTTTGGCGGCACGACCGAAGGGGAAGTCGTGGAAATCGGCCGCAATGGCTGGATCAAGGTCAAGATCAACAAGAACGGCATCGAGATGACGCCCACGCTGCCTCCCGACAAGATCACGCCGATTGCCAAGCCCGAGAAAGGCAAAGGGGGCGACAGCAAGAAGTCCGGCGGCAAGTTTCGCACCTGGGCCGACAAGTCCGGGAAGTTCAAAGTGAAAGCGAAATTCGTCGAGCTGAAGGACGGGGAAGTCACTCTCGAAACCGACGAAGACAAAACGGTCACGCTGGCGCTCGACAAACTCAGCAAAGAAGACCAGAAGGTCGCCAAAGACCTGGCCAAAGAGGCCGAGGATAACCCGTTCAAAGAGAAGGAAGAGAACCCGTTCGAATCCGGTTCCAAACAGAAGAAGTCGGCATCCAGCGCCAAAGACGGCGACGCCGGCGAGATTTCCGAAGCCGACTGGTCGCAGGTCGAAACGGTCGCGCCCGGCCAGGCCGACAAATTGTCGATCGCCCCCGACGAAGCGCCCGCCGCGAACGGCGACCTCGCGTCGAAGCCGATCATTCTGTCCTCGACGGTCAAGTCGAAAACCGGCGCCCAGCTCAATTTCTTCGAATCGGTCGACGGCTTGTTGCTGGATCGCGCCCGGGGCCAGGCGCTGGCCGTGATTCACGACGCCGCTCCGGGCAAACCCGTGGTCAACAGGATTCAGCGCGTCGATCTCGTGGCCGGAAAAGCCCAGGAACCGGTGGAGTTTCCGTCGGTGATGAAGCCGGTCGACGTGTCCCCTTCGGGAAAGTTGATCGTGGCCCGCACCGACAACATGTTCTCGGGTCGGGGGGACCCCGGCGTCAGCGTCTGGAAATTCGAAGGCGAGTCGCTCAATCAGGTCAGCAGTTGGAGCCCCGTCGAGCCCGGCGATTTCTTCAAGTCGCAGGCCAGCCTGGCGAAATTCGTAGACGACGACCACGTCCTCACGCTCTCGTTCCCGACCAAGCTCACGATGTGGCAGGTGTCGAAGGCCAAAGCCGTCTACAAGATGGAGATCGGCAACGGCGGCGCCGCGGCCCTGAGCGCGGGGGGCAAATACCTCGCGGCGTCCTTCAATAACGGCGTGTACGTCTTCGATGCGCTCTCTGGCAAGACGCTGGGCAAGCTGCCCGGCGAGCCGGGCATGGTCTCTTCGCTGTCGTTCCGTCCCGACGGGCGGCAGTTGGCCGCCGTTTCGGGCCAGAGGTTCCTCGTCTGGGAACTCGAAGAGGGAAAACTCTACCGTGACGTCTATCTGCCGCAGGCCATTCACAGCCCGACGATCGACTGGGTCAGCAAGGGATACGTGCTGCTCGGCGGAGAGCGGCTGGTCGATCTCGACAGGCGGATCGTTTTGTGGCAGTACCAGCACGAAGCGGGCCGCGGATTCGCGCGGGGTTATGGCGAGCTGGGAGGATATTTCTGGTTCGCACTGACCAGCGCCGACCGCAAGGAACGCGGACTTTTTCGCGCCAAACTGCCCCATGACGACGCGCGCAAAACGGCCGACTCGCTCGATCCGAAGCAACTGCTGGCCGTGCAACCCGGCGCCAGCGTGGCGCTCGACGTCAGGATCCAGGGAACTCCGGCGGAACAGCAGCAGGTGCAGCAGGCGCTCGCGGGCCAGTTACAGTCGCTGGAGATGACAGTGGCCAACGGCGCCAAGCTCGTCCTGCAGGCCACGACAGAGACCGGAAAATCGCAGGACATCACCTACCGGAAGTTCGGCCTCGGCGGGAACGAAACGGCCAAAATAACCGAGCAGATCTGCAAGCTGAAATTCATCGAGAACGGCAAGGTCGTCTGGGAATCGGTATCCGTCAACGGCGCTCCGATGATGCTGCACCTGAAGGAGGGGCAGACGGTGCAGGACGCCCTGAACCAGTATCAGAAGCCGAACCTGCAGTTCTTCTCTTCAGTCAAGCTGCCGCAGTATGTCGCTCGCCCCGGCGACGCGATCGCCTACGGCGCCAGTTCGCTGACGCCGCAGGGCATCCAGAATGTGCCGATCCAGGCCGCCGCGCAACCGGGCGCGGCCAGCGGGCGGTGAGCGGGCGGCCCGCTGGGCGGCACGGACACGTCGATTTCACGAGAAAATTCCGAGTCTTGCGGAATCTTCTTGCCCGCGCTTGTCAGGGGCTGATAGGCTGGAATCCGGCGTGGCCCATTCTTGATGCCAGTACCTGCCCCACTCGTGCGTCGGATGGGCCACGCCGATTTTCTTCTCGGGCAATCCGCGCTGGCCGACTTGACGGCATCCCTCCCTCTTCGTGAAACTGCTTGTGGATCGTTTCGGGCCCGCGGGATTCATAGACAGGGCGCAATGCCGGACGGTCACGTTGCGCTGACAGAAAGTCAGTGCGAGGCACTTTGCGAGCTTGGCTCGCGCGGGGCGGGCGGCAACTTCGATCAACGCGCGATGGGCAAGCTGTTTGAACTGGGCCTGGTCGAGGTGGATGCCAACCGTCGCCTGGTCCTCACCGAATCGGGCCGTCGCGCCTACCAGCGCCTGATCGCCGGGAAGTGACGGAAGCCGGGCCACTGTTCTGGGCTCGATGACTTAGAGGCTGACAAAAAACCTCTGCCCGTACGTTGAAATGCCCACGTTTCCCAGCGTCTCGTGCCGGTTTTTTGTCAGCCTCTTATGATGAAGCGAAACGGGCGCGGGACGCCATCAACGCAGCCCGCATCTTCATCAGCGTTGATATTGCCGTCGATTCGGGGGACGACATTCTCAGCCCGGAATGACGGCCAAAGGCACTCCGTCTCTGGCACTTGAGGTGGGTATCATCGGGTGCGAGTTCGTTTAACCCGGAGCCAGCGGCGACGGAGTGTAGCGCTCGATGTGGAAACACGCCGTCGGATTCCTTCTATTCGCGGCGGTGCCCGGCTCCGGGTTAAACGATGAACCGCACGCGATAAATAAGCGCTGTTCCCCTCCCGACGGATTGTCAATACACTGCCGGAGAAGATGAAGAATTCGCTATCAGGGACGATCTGAAATGTCCAAAACCCATGTGGCGATTATCGGCGGGGGGATCGTCGGCCTGGCGACGGCCTACCGCCTCGTCCGCCGCTATCCCGACCACCAGGTGACGATCCTCGAGAAAGAGGCGGGCCTGGCTGAGCATCAGACGGGCCGCAACTCCGGCGTGCTGCATTCGGGCATCTATTACAAGCCCGGTTCGCTCAAAGCGATCAACTGCCGCCAGGGGAAGCTGGCCATGCAGGAGTTCTGCGCGGCCGAAGGCATCCCCTTCGAACTGTGCGGCAAAGTGATCGTGGCGATCGACGAGCGCGACCTCGCCAGCCTCGAAAAGATTCACGAACGGGGCCTGGCCAACGGCGTGGCCTGCGAGATCATTTCCAAAGAGCGCCTGGCCGAGCTCGAACCGCATGCGGCCGGAATTCGCGCGCTGCATGTCCCCGAAGCGGGTATTGTCGACTACAAGCAGGTGTGCCAGCGGCTCGCCGAGCACATCACGAGCGCCGGGGGCCGGATCATGACCGGCGCGCGGGTCGAACGCATTACGACCAGCGCGGGCGGCGTGGTCGTGCACAGCACGCTCGGCGACGTGCCGGCCGATTACCTGGTGAATTGCGCGGGACTCCACTCCGATCGGGTGACGGCCCTGTCGGGGCAGCCGTGCGAGGCACAGATCGTTCCCTTCCGCGGCGAATACTACGAGCTGCGTCCCGGGGCGGCGCGACTCTGCCGCAATCTGATCTACCCGACCCCCGACCCGCAGTTTCCATTTCTGGGCGTTCACTTCACGCGGATGATTCACGGCGGCGTGGAATGCGGACCGAACGCCGTGCTGGCGTTCGCGCGCGAGGGGTACCGCCTGCGCGACGTCAACCTCCGCGACCTGTGGGAGACGCTGTCGTTCCGCGGGTTTCGGAAGATGGCCCGCCGGCACTGGAAGATGGGGATGGGCGAGCTGTGGCGGTCGATGAGCAAGAGCGCGTTCGTGCGGGCCCTGCAGCGGCTCGTTCCCGAAATCCAGGCGGCCGATCTGTCTCCCGCGCCGGCGGGAATCCGCGCGCAGGCGCTGCTCCCCGACGGCATGCTGGTGGACGATTTTCTGTTCCAGGAAACCGATCGCGTCGTCAACGTGTGCAACGCGCCCTCGCCCGCCGCCACGGCGTCGCTGAACATCGGCACGCTGATCGTCGACCGCCTCGCCCAGCGCTTCGACGCCACCCCGCGTTCACTGAAAGACGCGGGATAGCCCCCGTTCGTAGTACCGCCTTCAGGCGGTCCGTTCGTCTCGCGAGCGACAAAGGATTTCGACCAGTTTGGCGCGAGATCGTCCGGCTTCCAGCCAGAATCCTGCGATGCTGAACAGCCAGGCCAGCAGAATCTCGCCAGCGATCGCATAAAAGACGCGCGGGCCGCTGTAGAATACCATCATTCCGATGGTCCCTGCGAGCGCGGCGACGACCGTGAGCGCCGCCAGGCTCGGCACCATGTCGACTTGCACTCGCGTGCCATCCGGACCGGGCACAATTCGGCCGAAGAGCTCGGGCACAAATGAAGACCCCGACCGAATGACTGGCTTGATCCGAAATTCGTTGTCGGAAACCCACCCGACGAATTCGGAAAGCGGACGCGCCGGTTGGATAAAACGCGGCCGTTCGGTGTGCGACTGCAGCCGTGCGACCAGTTCGCCCGCAAGGCAGGTCGTGTCGATCGTGTAGGATTCAAAGGGCAGCAGCTTCATTCCGGCTAATTGTATCTCGCCCGGTGCACCGAACGTATAATTGAAGTCAGTGGATTCCCTGTCTTCACAACATGCGCCTGGCGGGCCGCAGATGAACGCAGCGCCGCAATCGGACCGTTCCGGTGCATTCGCCAGGCCATCGGTCCGCCGGTGGCCGGCCGTTCTGACCCTCGCAGCCGGCGGCGCCGTCGTGGGCGCGGTTCAATTTGGCGGCGTCACCTTTTCAGGCAGACCATCGGTCGACCTCGTTTACATCATTGCTGCGATCGAGGCCGTTTTTTTCATCTGGTTGATGGCATTTTCCCGAATCTCACCCATCACCAGGGTGAAGGTGCTCGCAAGTTGCGTGGTTCTGATCGTCGGATTCAGTCTGGCAACCTATGTTGACGGCTATCACGGAGACGGACGGCCGATTCTGACGTGGCGGTCGCTGGCGCCCGTCAATCGAGAATCCAAACTTCCAAGTCATCTCGCCGAGGTCGACGGCGGCACCCCAGGTTCGGCGATCGATCTGAGCGCGACGACGGAACTGGATTCTCCTCAATTTCGGGGATCCGACAGGTCGGGCATTGTTCGCGGAGTTCGTCTGTCGCGCGACTGGAGTCGCACGCCGCCAAAGCTGCTGTGGTGGCATCCGATCGGGATGGGCTGGTCGTCATTCGCCGTGCGGGGCGATTTCTGCGTCACCCAGGAACAGTGGGGCGAAGAGGAAGTCGTCGCGTGCTACGAGCTGCGCACGGGCCGTGCACGATGGGTGCACCGCGACACGGCGCGATTTCACGAAGTGACCGGGGGCGACGGCCCGCGCGCCACGCCCACGATCCAGGGCGGCCGTGTTTTCGCACTGGGGGCAACCGGAATTCTGAATTGCCTCGACGGATCGAATGGCCGGCCGATCTGGTCCCGGAACATCCTGGCTGACGCCAAGGTGAAAAACAGACCGTTCGGGATGGCCAGTTCTCCGCTGGTGCTCGACGGAATGGTGGTCGTCTGTCCGGGAGGCAAGGGCCGATCTCTGGTCGCGTATGAGGAAGCGACGGGGAAATTCCTGTGGGGCTGCGGCGATTCGCCTGCCGGGTACAGTTCGCCCGTGTCGACTGAGCTGGCCGGCGCGCGGCAGATCCTGAACTTCAATGCCGACGGCCTGTTCGCCCACGACATTCACACCGGGCGCCTGCTTTGGAATTTCCCGTGGCTGACGCCGCCGGAGATGAACAACGTCTGTCAGCCGATCCCTCTGCCCACGGACAGTTCAGCAGGCCTCGACCGCGTGTTCATCTCCTCCGGATACAACAAAGGCAGCGCGGTCCTGGGAATCAAGCACGACGCTGACGGATTCCACGTGGAGTCGCAGTGGGCCAACAAAGAGCTGAAGGCCAAATTTTCGAGCTGTGTCATTCATGACGGCTTCGTGTACGGCCTGGATGAGCGAATTCTGACCTGCCTCGATCTGCGCACCGGCACACGCCGCTGGAAAAGCGGTCGCTATGGCTATGGACAGTTGGTCCTCGTCGACGACCTCCTATTGATCCAGGCGGATTCCGGGGGAATCGCACTGGTCGAAGCCTCGCCCGATGCCCATCGCGAGCTGGCCCGATTTCCGGCGCTCGAACACCGTACCTGGAACTACCCCGTCGTCGCCGGTTCGCTGCTGCTGGTGCGCAACGACCGCGAGGCGGCATGCTACGAGTTGCCGCTGGACGAAGGATCGGCAGGCAAGTGACTGCCGGAAACCTGCGAGCAAGGTGTGCCTTTCCCGGTCACGCTCGTGTTATCATCAGGGCATGACCACACGGCGTGAATTCTTAAGCGGGAAGCCGATTTTTGAGGCGGGGCAAGGGGCGGAGGTTGCCGAGCAGCCGCTCGTAGCGCTGGGGGATACGGTTCGCCTGGGCACGCCGGCGATGGCGTCGGATTTCGAGGTGGTGCTCAATCCCGGGCCGGCGTCGCGGCTGGAAGCGGCCTCGAACGCGCTCGAGCTGGTCGCGCAGCTCGAAGATCAGATGTCGGTCTACCGCGCGCACACCGAGCTGTCGCAGCTCAATGCGCGGGCCGCCGACGGGCCCGTGCAGGTCGAGAAGCAATTGTTCGTCCTGTTGCAGCGGGCTGTAGCCGTTTCCGTCGAGACCGAGGGGGCGTTCGATCCCACGGCCGGGTCGCTCGTGGCACTGTGGCGGCAATGTAAGAGAGACAAAAGGTTGCCGACCGAAGTCGAAATCGCGGCAGCCCGCGCCGTCATCGGCTGTCGGCATGTGATCTTCGATGAGGAAGCAGGCACAATCCGTTATGACCGTGCCGGTGTCACGCTCAACTTGAACGCCATGGGGAAGGGATACGCACTCGATCGGGCCGCCGACGTGCTCAACCCGGCCGGCGCCGACTGGCTGATGCACGGCGGCTACAGCAGTATCCTGGCTCGCGGCGCGCACGCCAGTTGCGACGGCTGGCCGGTGGCGATCCGGCACCCGCTGTTTCCCAATCGACAGTTGGCCACGGTGCTGCTGAAGGACAGGGGCGTGTCGACCAGCGGCTCGGCAGTGCAATTCTTCCGTTATCAGGGGAAGAGGTATGGGCACATTGTCGATCCGCGATCGGGATGGCCTGTCGATGCGATGCTGTCGGCGACCGTGCTGGCCCCGGATGCAGCCCTGGCCGAGGCCCTGTCGACCGCTTTTTTCGTACTCGGGGTCGAAAAGGCCCGGGAGTATTGCCATAATCATGAAGAGGTGGCGGCGCTGCTCGTTCCCACTCCGGCGGGTGGCAACCGGCTGGAACCGGTCGCGTGCGGAATACCGGATTCCGACGTTGCATTCGTCCCGCAGTAGGGTGGGCTGTGCCCGCGAGCATCGCCCGGCCCGGTGGGTCCAGCCCGCCCGGCAGATCAGTTTTCCATCGCGCGCCGCGCGGAGTCGATTGTGCCCAAGAACGTTCGACAGATTGGTTTTCTCGGCTGCTTCCTGCTCGTACTGCTGCGCGTGGCGATCGGCTGGCAATTCCTCTATGAGGGAATCTGGAAGCTGGACACCCAGAAAACGGCCAAACCCTGGTCGGCCGAAGGGTACCTGGCCAACGCGCGGGGACCGTTTCGCGACAAGTTCCGCGGGATGATCGACGATCCTAATGGCTTGGACAAGCTCGATTACGACAAGGTCGCCGCCCGCTGGGACGACTGGCGCAAGACTTTTCTGGAGCGATATTCAGGCGCCACCGACGCCGAAGGAAAACCGATCGAGGGCAAACTGGACGACCTGCTCGATGGCCCCAAGCAGTTCAACTCCGATAAGCTCGAGCAGCTTCCCCCCGGCGTCGACAACGCGAAGTTGAAGGCACTGAAGCTCCCCAAGGGGACTTGGGTCCGTTACAACGAAAACGAAAAGGCTAAAAGGCTGGAAACGAATACGCACTTCCTTCCGGCCGAACGCGACGCGCTGCTGGCGCTCGCCAAAGTCAAGGCGGAAGCTGAAGCAGCAGAAGGTGACGCGAAAGCTGAGCCTGCTGCCGAACCCGCGGGCCAGCCTGCCGCCGAGCCGGGCACCGAAGGCGACGCCGCCGGAGCAGCTGCCGTGGCGGTTGATCCGCTCGTCGCAAAATACCAGGCGGCGGTGAAACAGCTTTACGCCCGATCGGGCAAGCTCAGCCTCAAGGAGCGACTGCAGGTGCTCCTCAAAGAAGACCCGGATCGCATCGGCGTTGTTCACGAATCACACGAAGGGACGGTCGACTATCATCGACCGGGCAAAGTGGACGTCTACAGGCACCTGCTGGAACGTTACGAGCAGAACCTGAAACAGGCACGACAGACGTTCCATCAGGAACATCTCGAGAAGCAATGGCGAGAGATCTTCGAGAAGAAGCTTTCGCTGGTCGGTCCCGTGGACGCTCTGACGGCCGAGTATCACACGGCGGCGTATAAGCTCCTCAAGGCCGAGGACTTTTCGCGGGGTCCGGTCCCCGAGCCCGACAGCAAGATTCGCCAGATCAACCAGATGACGATGTGGTCGCTGATCATTCTGGGGGTCATGCTGATGGCCGGGTTTCTGTCGCGGTTGTCGGCTCTGAGCGCGGCGGGGCTGCTCTTGATGTTCTATCTGCCAATGCCCCCCTGGCCCGGAGTGCCCGAGGCGCCCGGACCCGAGCACGCGCTGTTTGTGAACAAGAACCTGATCGAGGTATTTGCCTGCCTGGGACTGACGGCGATTCCGACAGGCCGTTGGATCGGGGTCGATGCGCTGATTCGCCGGTTCATTCTTCGCAGGAAAACTGACTGACCAGAATGAATGACGAACGTCTCGTGACGATTGCTTAAATAATTCAGAAATGCACGAGGCATCCGCCTCAGGCGCGATCAAGATCCCACATCCGAAATTGCATTGCGGAGGACACGTCCATGAATTTCACCCCTGAAGAACGGGAAATCGGCAAGCAGAATTTTCAGGATGCCGTGGGCGTCAGCCGGCGCGCGTTTCTCAAAACGGCCGCCGTCACTCCGGCACTCGGCGCGTTCTACTTCGGCTATCAAAAGCTCACCGGCAAACCGGTGAAAGTCGGCTTCATCGGTACGGGCGATGAGGGCTCTGTGCTGCTCACGCAGCATCCCCCCGAGTACATGGAAATCGTGGGCCTCGCGGACTTGCGCCCGTCGAACCGCCGGCGGGCCCTCACCGGCGACGGCAATGACGATCGCGTCGGCCTGATCAAAAAGCTCGGCCACAAGACGGCCACGAACATCAAGCAGTACGCCGACCATCACGAGCTGCTGAAAGACCCCGAGATCGAAGCCGTGGTGATCGCTGTGCCCCTGAATGTGCACGCTTCGGTCACAATCGACGCCCTCAAGAAGGGTAAACACGTCCTGTGCGAAAAACTGATGGCGCACAACATCACCGAGTGCAAAGAGATGATCCGCGTCGCCAAAGAAACCGGCAAACTGCTGGCGGTTGGGCATCAGCGGCACTACAGCGTGCTCTACGACAACGCCAACGACCTGGTCAAGCAGGGCGTGCTGGGGGACATCAAGTTCATCCGTGCCTCGTGGCACCGCAACAACAGCTTTCCGAACTCCGACAGTTGGGTGAAATCGATTGCGGGCGAAGATAAGAAAGATCTCGATACCAAAGTCAGCCAGTACGGATTCGACGACCTCAACCAGCTCGTCAACTGGCGTCTTTTCAACAAAACCGGCGGCGGCCTGATGGCCGAGCTGGGGAGCCACCAGATGGATGCGTGCAGCATCTTTCTGGGCAAAGTCCATCCGCTGGCCGTGCAGGGCTACGGCGGGAAGAACTTCTATCATGTCAAGGGGGTCGGGTCGAAAGACAAGCAGAACGACCCGCGCGAGATCGACGATCACGTCTACGTGACTCTGGAATTTCCCGGCAAGCACTACGACGAAGACAAGAACGACATCGTCATCGTCACCTATTCATCGATCAACACGAATCGCATGGAGCCGTACGGCGAGACGATCTACGGCAGCCGCGGGACTCTCGTCACAGAGAAAGAGCAGTCGATGATGCTCTATAAAGAAGCCGGCGGCGACTCGGGGAGTGGCGGTCCCGGTCAGCGGCTCCGGCTCGTTCAGGCAGCGGCAGGTGGAGGTGGAGCCGTGCTGCAGGCCAGCCCCAGCTCGGCCCCGGCGACGGCCGCCGCGGCCAATGCGAGCGACGAAAAAGTGAGCCGCGGCTACACCGAAGAGATGGAGCACTTTGCCTGGTGCATCCGCAACAACATTCGGCAGGACACGCCAATCGAAGAACACGGCCTGCGCTGCCCGGGCAAGCACGCCATGGCCGACGCGATCATGGCCATCACGGCAAACCTGGCGATGAAGCACAAGAAGCGCATCGTCTTCAAAGAAGCCTGGTTCGACCCCAACGACCCCGCGGCGCCGGAGACGGACCCGGACGTTATCGGTTGAGCCGCTCTTTAGGGAGCAGATCTACTCTGCGAGTTGTGCAAGACAAGGAGACAAGGAGAGGGGGAGACGAGGAGAACGGCCGAGGATGGAGGATCGAAGATCGAGGATGGCGGACCCGAGCCGGACGTTTCACGAGGTTCGATACTCGATCTTCCGTCACCGGTGCTAATGCTCCTTGTCTCCCCCTGTCCCCCTCTCCTTGTCTTCACCGATTTGGAAAAGTGCAGGCATCGGCAAAATGGGACGCTGGCCCAACGAAAAGCGCTCGGTCGCGACGACGTTTCTCTTGATCTTCGTCGCCTTCCCTCTCCTCGCCTGGCTCGCCTGGTGGTATGTGCGGCATTGAGCCGCCTGTTGAAAAACACCGTGGCATAGGCTTCCAGCCTCTGAAACCTCGCGACACCACGACAGGCTGGAAGCCTATCCCACGTACGGATGAAGAGTGCAGAACCACGAAATACGCGAGCGACGCGCAATTGGCTTTACGAAAATATGATCCACAGATTTCTTAGATTTCCGCAGATGATCCTGATGCAGCTAGGTTTCATCCGTGGCTCATTTCATCTGTCCATGATCGTTTGATCAGACGAATTCTTACTCTGTGGCCTCTGTGACTCTGTAGTTCTGTCCTGTCTCGTTGGAAAAGAATTTGAACCACGGAGTCACAAAGACCACAGAGAGACGGATTGGGTTGCGGATTCCGGACACGGGCCTTACTCTGCGCTGTTCTGAATTGAATCCGCAAAACTGACTCACCAAGGTCTCGCCCGTTGAACCGCACGTCCCGCGCGCCGCTGCTGATTATTTTCATCACGGTGTTCATCGACCTCCTCGGCTTCGGCATCGTGTTGCCCCTGCTGCCCCGATACGCGAAACACTTCGACGTGAGCGGCGGTACGCTGGGCCTCCTGATGGCATCGTTCTCGGCGATGCAGTTTCTGTTTGCTCCGTTCTGGGGGCGAATTTCCGACCGGATCGGCCGACGCCCCGTGCTGATTCTGGGACTGGCGGGCTCCGCAGTCTTCTATTCGTTGTTCGGCTATGCGACGTCGCTGGGCGCCGGCGGCCAAATGCTGGGCCTCGGCGTGGTGCCGTGGCTGTTCATCTGCCGGATCGGTGCGGGCATCGCCGGCGCGACGATCCCGACGGCCCAGGCCTACATTGCCGACGTCACGGGACCGCAGGAACGGGCGAAAGGGATGGCCCTGATCGGCGCGGCGTTCGGGATCGGATTTACATTCGGCCCGCTGCTGGGCGCCCCGTTCGTGCCCGGCGGGGCGATTTCGACATCCGAAATCGTTGCCGTCGAAGCAGGCGCCGACCTGGTTGCCGATTCTGCCCCCGAGGCGCATTCGGCCCCGAGTGCGGCGCCGGGTTACGTCGCCGGGGTCTTGTCGACGCTGGCCCTGCTGTCGGCCATTTTCCTGCTGCCTGAATCGCTGAGCGCAGATTCCAAACCCGAAGCGCGGCAGTGGCTGAGCCTCGCGAGCCTGCGGCAGGCGACCGGGCACCCGGCGATCGGCCTGGTGCTGCTCACGATCTTTCTGACGACGTTCGCGTTCGCACAATTCGAAAGCACGCTGTCGCTGCTCACCAGGCACCTGGGACTGCCAGACCGCAACAACTATTACGTCTTCGCGTACATCGGGCTCATCCTGTCGCTCAGCCAGGGGCTGCTCGTGCGGCGGCTGGTCCCGAAGCTCGGCGAACGGGTGATGGCGATTGCCGGGACGGTGCTGATGACGGTGGGCCTGGCGCTGATCGGCCTGTCGGGCAACGCCCGGTCCACGACGATGCTGTACTGCGTGCTGCCGGTGGCTGTGGTCGGGTTTTCGGCGGTGACGCCTTCGCTGCAATCGCTGCTGTCGCGGCACACGCCGGCGACGCAGCAGGGGGGAATGCTGGGCCTGGGCCAGAGCATTTCCGCCCTGGCGCGAATCCTGGGGCCCTGGCTGGGGCTGAAAGTCCACGAAATCGACGGCACGCTCCCCTACTGGATCGGCGCCGCAATCATGGGGTTCAGCGTGCTGCTGACTGCGGCGCTGAAGCGCCCTGATGATGCGCCGAGCGAAACCGTTGCGCCGTAGGCGCGATCGAGGCGCGAAGAGGCAGGCACGACGAGAGTCTGTGCGCGCGACGAGTGTCGTAAGAACATTCAGTGCGCGCCGCGCCTGAATCGGGCTTGCCTCTTCGCGCCTTCTCGTTCGCACGCTGAGCGCCGGCGCTGCACAATTGCGCCGCTTACAGAATCCCGGGGCCCTTGACGTCGATGCCCTTGAGCATCATCTTGAGCTGTTCGACGTTGGGCGAGACTTCGAACGCCGTCGAGCGGGCCACGTATTCTTTCATGACGAAGCCGTACAGGCTGTCGTTGAACATCTGCATCCCTTCTTCTTTCCCGATGCGGATGGCGTCGAACAGCTTTTCGTCTTTTTCTTCCAGGATCAGCTTGCGGATCGTGCCGTTCATGATCATGACCTCGACGATCGGCACGCGTTTGGGTGAATCGACGATGGTGGGGAGCAGCTTCTGGGCGATGATCGCCTTCAGGTTGAACCCCATGCTGCTGCGCAGCGCGGTGTGCATTTCGCGGGGGAAAAGATCCAGAATACGGCCGATCGTCGAAGGCGCGCTCGAGGCGTGAATCGTTCCGAACACAAGGTGCCCCGTTTCGGCGGCGTGCATTGCCGTCTCGAAGGTCTCCATGTCTCGCATTTCGCCCACGAGCATGATGTCGGGGTCCTGGCGCACGGCATGTTTCATGGCGATCTTGAAGTCGCTCACGTCGACGCCCACCTCGCGCTGGTTGATGAGGGCTTTGTCTTCGGTGTATACGAATTCGATCGGGTCTTCGATCGTCAGAATGTGGACCCGTTCCAGGTGATTGATGTGATCAAGCATCGAGGCGATCGTCGTGCTCTTGCCCGACCCGGTGACCCCCGCCAGCAGCACCATGCCCTGGTCGAAGTGGCATAGCTTTTCGATCACCGGGGGCAGGTGCAGCCCCTCGAAGTTGGGAATCGATCGTTCGACTTTACGCGACACCATGCCGGGATTGCCCATCTGGATCAGCAGGTTCACGCGGAACCGCCAGGGCTCCTTGACTCCCTTGTCGTTTTCGTATTCGACGACGTGGGCGAAGTCGGCCCCCCCTTCGGAGTAGAAGATTTCGAGCTGCCGCTCGTCCATCATCGGCATGATCAGCCGCTTCATCTCTTCTTCGCTGATGGCAGGCATGTCGAGCTCGCGCAGCGTGCCGCGGATGCGGATCGTCGCCGGCCGCCCGACCTTCAGGTGCAAGTCTGAGCCGTTCAGCTTGATCAGCGCGCGAAACAGCTTGTTGACTTCGAATTCCTGGCGGGCCTTGGTCAGTCCTCCGAGAGCTCCCTTGGGCGTCGAAGCCTTGGCGGTTGCGGCAGCCGACATCGTAGTACTCCAGTGCAGGTCGTACGGATTATTGGAGAACGGAAAAGGGGCCCGGCGGAATGCGCGCGAGATTCACTTCATGATACGCGGTTTTGGGCCGAATGGTAGTCCGATGCGGCCCAAAGAAGACTTTGCATCCGGCGGCCGGCGGCGTAACATAAGGGAAGCGAAAATCGCGAGAATTCGCCAGCCTTCCGGCTCCCCGGAGGGGGCCGACCCGAGAAGCCCGCGCGAGGTGCGACCGACGTATGCCAGCCATTGAAATCGCCTGCCCAAACTGCGGCCGCAAGCTCAAACTCCCCGACAGTTCGCTGCTGGGGCGCAAAGGCCGCTGCAGCAAGTGCCGGCACGGGTTTATCATGCAGGCCCCGGCCTCGCCCCAGGCCGACGTCACGGCGATCCATTTCGCCGAGGCGCCGTCCCCTTCCGCCGCGGGCAACATGCAGTTCGAGTCCGAGGGGGCCGACGAGAATATCGACGCCGATTCCGACAAGACGCTGATGGGCATCTCGGTGCGGTTTGTTCCCGAGGCGCCGGCGGCCCGCGCGCCAGCCCAGGCGGCGACGCTGTCGGCCGCGGCGTCCCCCGCTCTTCCGCCGCTGCCCTCCGCATCGGACATCGCGTCGCTTTCGGAAGTGCTCGTCGAATCGAGCAGCGATTCCGACGAAGACAACCTGCTGCGCGTGCGGCAGATGCGCAAAAAGTCGAAGCGCCAACGAATGATTTTCGGCGGAGTGGCCGCCGCCCTTGCGCTGGCCCTGGGATTGGGAGCGTACAGCTTCTCGAAGCCGTCGAACAAAATCGCGAAGAAGGGAGGCTCGCGCGCGACGAAAGCGCAGGCTGCCGAAGACGAAGATTCCGTGGCTGGAGCGGGGCACCCAGGCGACGGTGCCGGCGCCGACGAGAAGCCGGGCGAGCAGATCACGTTGAACCTCGTCCCCAACGGAGCGCGGATCATCATCCACCTGCGGCCGGCCGAACTGTGGCAGGCCGGCAGCGCCGGCGAAGAATTCCGGGCGTGCCTGGGGCCGCTGGGCGTCTGGATGGAAAAGACCATCCAGGAACAATGCCTGCTGGCTCCGTCCGAAATCGAAGAGGCGACGTTCGCCCTGATTCCCGCCAGCCGCGAAGCGTTCGACGTGGCGGTTTGCGTCCGCAGTCGGGCTGATCTCAAGCGCTCCGACCTGATCACGAAATTCGGCGGCGAACTGGTCGATACTCCCAAGCCGCACTACAAGGGAGACGAGCGGGCCTGGATCATCGGCAACGGCAACCGCACGTTCGCCGGTACTCCGAATCCGAAGGAGAATGCCGAATCGCTGGCCGAATCGGTCGATACGCCCTCCACGACGGCCGACGGCGTTCAGGCCCTGCTGTCGATGACCGACCGCAAACGGCATTTCACGCTCGTCTGCGATCTGGACAGCGTGCGGCTGGGGTCCAAAACGCTGGTGCCTGACAATGCCCAGAAGTTTCTGGAAGCGATCGTCGACTTCTTCGGCGACGACGTCGATTCGGTCTGCTGGAGCGTGCAACTCGGCGACGCGGAAGGCGGGAACAACTTCAAGTCGCAGGTGCTGGTCCGCAACAAGCTCTCGCGCAAACCGGCGAATCTGCAGGCCGATCTCAAGAAGAAGCTCGCGAAGGTCCCTTCCGAAGTTTTCGAGATCGCTCAGTTGACGCATCCCAAAAAGCTGGGGGAGAAAAAGATCGTGGGGCGGTATCCGATCATGACGAAGATGGTCCAGGAATTGACGCGCTTCGACACGGGGCATCGCCTGGTCTCGATGAAGGTCGAACTCCCCGAACGGGCCGGTCCTAACCTCGCGCTGGGGACGCTGCTGACCTGGAACCAGACGACGCTGCCCGGGTTCGGGTCGGCGCCCGCCGCGCCGGCCGTCGCCGCGGCCAAATCGAACCTGCCCGACAAAGTCGCCGACCGGCTCAAGAAAAAGATCACCGTCGATTTCCGGCGCGAATTCATGTACAAGGCGATGGAATTCATCAGCGACGAGATCGGCGTGACGATCAAGCTCGACGGGCCGGGGATGAAGGAAGTCGGCATCACGCAGAACGAGTATCAGACGTTCGCCCTGGAGGACGCGCCGGCGACGGTCGTGCTCCAGAAGATTCTCGGCCCCAAGAATCTGATCCTGGTCGTGGACGAACAGGCCAAGACGGCGACCGTCACCAGTATTCCCATGGCCGAACGCAAGAAACTGACCCCGTTCCCGCTCGAGCCGGCGTCAAAATAATTTTCGGCCCTACCGCGGCCCCGCGTCATGGAACCGTTTCACTTCGCCTGTCCTCACTGCCGGTCGCCGCTGAGGGTTCGCGAAAAGCTGTACGTGGGACGGCATGTCGACTGCCCCGAATGCGGCCAGACGCTGCGGATTATCGAGACGCGCGACGGTATGGGGGCCGAGCGCAGCGAGCGCCCGCCTGAAACGCCGGCAGCCGTGACGCCGCGAACTCCGAACGCACTGCAGCAGCCGGGGCGCGACGCGACCGCAGCGCCGGCCGCCGGGAAACAGCAAGCCACGGCCGCGGTTCCGCCGACAACTTCGGCAGCCAGAGCTTCGCCCGAGCCGGGAAACAAGCCAGCCCGGCGCCGTCGGCCACTTGTCATTGTCGTCGGCGTGATTGTGATCGCAGGACTCGCCTGCGGCGCGGCGGTCTATTTCAAATCGACGGGCGGCAACCCGCAGATCGCCGTGGCGCCCCAGATTCCGCCGATCGCCGGCCCAGAACGCCCCCCGGAAGGAGCTGGCGGCCCGGCGCTGCCCGAGGCAGGCGTTCAGCAGCAAAAGCCCCCGGCACAAAGCGAGCTCGAAGGCCGCCTCTCGAAAATCGGCGAGCAGCTCCTGGAGATTGCCGAAGCCGAACGCGGATTTCCCCCAGGCACGGCGATCAATGAGCAAATCGTCCCTGAGAATCGGCTGAGCTGGATCGCGCAACTGGCCCACCGCAACGATGCCGGTTCTGCGCCCGACCCGGTCTGGAATGATCCCTGGAATTCTCCCCGGAATGACGCCTTTGTGCGCCGCCGGTTGCCGGAGTTTCAAAACCCGGCGATCCCCGCGCTCATCGGCGACGACGGTTACCCGGCAACCCATTTCGTCGGCGTCGCCGGAGTGGGCGCCAACGCGGCCCGGCTCGACCGGCGCAGCGCACGGGCCGGCGTCTTCGGTTACGACCGCCGCACGCGCCTCGAAGACATCCGCGACGGCGCGTCGAACACGCTGCTGGTGCTGGGCGTGCGCGACCAGCTCGGGTCGTGGGGCGCGGGGGGACCGGCGACCGTGCGGGGACTCGCGCGCGAGCCGTACGTCAACGGGCCCGACGGATTCGGAACCGGGCCCGCCGATTCGATGGATGCCCTGATGGCCGACGGGCGCGTGATTTCGATCAGCGGCAAAGTCGATCCGCGGATCATGCGCCGCATGGCGGCCATGGCCGACGGTTACCCGCTCGACGATTCTGAACCGGGCGAGCCGGGGGATCGGCCCTCGCTTCTGGCGGGCGAACCGGCCGAAGTCGATGACGAGACGCCCGAAGCCGCCGACGTGGCGGAGCGTGCTCGGCCGATCGATCCCGAGTTTGCCCCCGAGCCGGTGGTCGCCGCCGTGCGCAAAATCGATCTGAACGTGTCGCTCAAGCAGCCGATCGCCCGCTTCGACCAGCCCCGCTCGAAGTCGCTGGCCGACGTGCTGACGGGTGTGGCCGAAATGGCCGGCACGCAGATCGCGTACGACCGCGAAGAACTGGGCGCCGCCGCCGCGCACCTGGCCGAGCCGGTGGCCCTGCGCCTCGAGAACACGACCGTAGGCGACATCCTCACGGGCCTCCTGCGCCCCGCCGGCCTCGCCTACCGCATCGAAGGCGACCACCTGCGCCTGGTGCCCCACCGCGCCGAGTAGGGAATCGATTACGACCGGCCACAGCAGGGTAAGAATCAATTGGCCAAGGCGTTTGCCCTGGGTCTTTCAGCCTCAACGAGGCGCAATTCTATAGCCCAGGGCGCCAGCCCTGGGTATGGTTTGAAATCGAGACAAAAGCCCCAACGGGGCGAAATTCCTGGATCAATCCCACACGTAGCGCTCGTCAAATTCAATTTCATGGCGTCGCAACAGCGCGCGAAATTCCTCTTGAAACGTCATCCGGCGATGATGTTCTTCCTGATTCGCAATATATGCAATCACGGCATCCACGTTTGACTGGCTCACCGAAAATGCGC
>JACQFH010000157.1 GCA_016200145.1 Planctomycetia bacterium
CTCCGGATTCGCCTTGGCCAGCCGGCGGAGATACAAGCGCTCGCCGGAAACGGCAGGCCGCATGGCGGTGAGCGCCCAGCCGTTCGACGGCCCCTGCTCCTTGCCGACCGGCTGCGTCCACACCTGCTGCTTTGATTTGACGTTGTACGCCGTCGTCTGAAACCGGTTCGAGAGATAGAGCACGTCTTTGACGAGCGTGTACGCGGACTGCCGTGCGACCCAGTCGATCTCGCCGGAATTCGGATTGCCGGTGTTCTCGCCCACGTCGCCGCGCGGCGAACCGCGATGCTGCACCTCGTAGCGGACCGGTTTCACGCCGGTGCGCGGCGACAGCTCGACGGCGCTCAGCGGCGCGAACCCGCGGGCCAGCGCCTGCTGCTTCATTTCGGCGACGAGTTTTTCGAAGGCATCGGGCGCCATCTTCACGGTTTCGAGGACGACGGTTTCTTTCGGCGGCTCTCCTACATCGCGCCCCAGCATTGCTGAGGCCAGGCGCAGGCGCGCCGCAAGCGACGGCTGCTGGTCGGGCGCGGCGCTGCGCAGGGCCTGTTCGTATTCGGCGGCGGCACCGGCAAAGTCGCCGAAGACCAGGGCCCGGTCGCCGAGCCACTGGCGGGCCGTCGCCGCGGCGGGCGTACCCGAAAACTGGACGGCCAGCGCCTGGATCCGCGTCGGATTGCCGTCGCCCGAGGCATGCTGCAGGCGCAGCTTGCCGACCGCGGCGAACTGCTCGATCATCGTCTCTTTGAGCTGCGGATGATCGCGCATGGCGACTTCCACCGCCTGAGGCAGCGACAACAGCAGCCTGGGATCGTGTCCTTCGGGGAACAGGCCCAGCGCGAGGTCGGGCCGGGCCGAAGTGATGATCTGGCAGGCGTCGCGATACGACTGTTCGGCCAGAGTCGCGTCGAGCTCGGCGAGCGTGTTGAATCCCTCTTTGCTGGAGTTCGCGACCAGCGGGTGCTGCCACTGAAATGGGACTGTTGTGGAATTCTGTCCGTCGGGAAGTTTTTCGCCGAGCGCCCGTTCGGCATTCGCGCGGGCCCACTCGACGAGCAGCTTCGTCCGCGGACGTTGATCGGGCCAGCCCTGCTCGGGATACGCCGCCCGGTTGTAGAGCCCCAATCGCCGGCACAACTTGCGGACTTCCGTCCACTCTTCCGTCGTGATGCGAAACAAGAGCTCGGCGCCGGCGATCGAATCGGGAATGACCTGGAACAGCGCGCTCGTGCAGATCGGGGCGTCCAGAAGCGCGCTGGTCGCCTTAGTCCACGGCTCGCGGTCCCCTTCCCGCATCAGGCGACGCCCGAGCTGCTCGTAGAACCCGCTCAATCGAAAACATTCCTGATAGTCCCAGGCGTCGTACACCTCGGCCGCCTGGTTGAGCACCGCCAGCCGTTCGAGCGCCGAGACAGGCCGCGCGGCGTTTTCTTCAAGGATGCCGTTCAGCAGGAAATTCCCCAGCGGCGAGGCCGGGACGGAAGACAGCGTGCGCATCGCGCAGGCCGCCCGCCAGGGGGCCAGGTCGATCCCGGCAGGCAGGCTGGCCGTGACGCGCGACTGCCAGGCCGGCGGGTTCGCGTCGCCGTTAATGACGGTGTCGGGTACGCGAGTTTCCAGTTGGCGATCGGAAAAGGCCGCGAGCTCCTGGAATTCGGTGACGCGCAACCGCTCGAGGACGATCCGCCGCGGATCATTCCACTTGAAGCTGATCAATCCCACGTGCGACCAGGCGCCGCGCACGCCGCGGAGCGGGTCGAGGACGCGGCTCCAGTTGATTCCGTCGCCGCTCGTCCAGCATTTGATCGTGCCGCTGCCGGCGACCAGCCGCAGCCACTGCCCCGTGCCGATGAAGGGCGCCTGCAACTGGTTGAGGTCGGCCCCCATTTCGAACGAGCTGGCCTCGGGGCGCTGAAACTGCACGGTGGGCATTCGTGTGCGCTGATCGCGCATCACGGCGAGCACGTAGAGCGGCTTGCCGGCGTCGTCGCCGAGATAAATTCCGGTGCCGGCGCTGGCTTCGCCCAGCCGAAACACGATTTCATAGAGTCCCGGGCGCGGGATTTTGACTGCGCTCCAGGAGGTCGCGGCGGCTTTGTCGGAGGCGACTTCGATGCTGCCGTCGGGGAGCCGTTTGAAGGTGCTGCCAGTAACGGGCTGGATGGGCCAGTCGAGGGAGGCGGGGGTGGAGTCTTTGGCTGGCAATACACCCGTGAGCTCACGCTCACGGCTCACCAATTTGGGTTCGGGGAAGGGATCGGCACGATACATTGTGATCGTTCGCAGCCAGGCGCGCTTGTCGAAATAGACTTCGGCCGGCCGGGCTTCGAGCGGCGCCGTGAGCAGTCTCAAATCGCCGCGGTTGATGACGAGCGCGCCGTGCTGATGACGAATCTCGATCGCGCCGGCGAGGCTTCGCTGATAGACGTCGTTATCGGTCGCCACGAGGGCGAACGTCGCCGGCAGCAGCTCTGAATCTTTGCGGGTGATCCGGTAGGCCGCCCAGTTGGGGCGGGGGTGCATGAAGTAATGCAGCGAGACCCCCTGCTTTCCGGTCCAGAAATAGATCGCCATGCCGTGGTGATCGAACGGCACGAGCGACAGTACGGCGTCGTCGGGCCAGGGAGCGCGCAGGCGGACGAGGCCCTCGTAGCCCGCCACGACGCCGCGCCCGCGATTGGTTTCGAAGAAGCGATGGTTCTGCCCGGGGACGGGCGCCAGCCAGCGCGCGAGCTGGCTCTGGCTGAGGCTGCGCGGCTCGCCGTCCGCATCGCGGAAAGCGGCCTCGGCGAATGGCAGGCGCGGAGCTTTGGGATCCAGCTCGGGCCAGTCGCTGGTGACGACATCCTGTTTTGCCGCGGCGGCCTTGGCGGGCTGGGCCGCAGTGGCGGAGCCTGTGCCGGCGGCGATGAGAGCGATCGCCAGAAGCACGGAAAGCGAAATGAATGGATTGATTCTGCCGAAATGAACAAAGGAAGCAACCGCGGATGACGCGGATGGCCGCGGATGGGCCATGCCCTCTCGTTTATTCTTGTCTGCGTTGATCCGCGTTATCCACGGTTCATATTTTTTTCTATCAGTCACGTCGTTTGCCATTTCGTTGACGCCAAGACTGGCAGGTCAGAGACCTGCCCCACGTAGGTCAGGCTTTCCAGCCTGACGGCGTTGTGCCTTCGCCCGAATTGACGGACAGCAGGCCGACAGATCGGTCCTCGACGCGCGCTGTGCGAGGTGCTGGCAATCGTTCATTTCAATCACAGCCACAGCGCTGGCAGGTTGGAAACCTGCCCTACGGATTCAATTGTAAAACACGTCGACGGCGGTGACGACGACCATGATGGCGCCGATTCCGAGCTTGCCGACGGTCCCGAAAACGCGCCCCACCATGGCGGCCGAGCTGACCGTCAGGCGATCTTTCTCGCTCTTTCCTTTCCAGTATTCGCCGGCATAGGCCCCGCCGAAAGCGCCCGCGGCGCCGCCGGCGACTGCGCCGATGAGATTTCCGACGAGGGGAATCGGGATGAACGTTCCCAGCATCGTTCCGGTGATACTTCCCAGCATGGCGCCGGCCATCGACAGGAGCATGCCGCGCCGGCTACCGCCGGATTTGGCGGCCCCGGCTGCGCCGGCGGCGAATTCGATGATTTCGCCAAGCACGGCCAAGCCGAAAGTCAGACCGACCACCCACCAGTTCAATCCCGTTGACGAGGGATGGGACGGATGTTTCACGAGCCAGGCGAACAGGACGGCTGCCACGACGATGATCCAGTTGCCCGGCAGCGTGATCAGGTTGGTGCACAGCGCCGCGATGTTGATGATCACGAACAGCACGGCCAGCGTGTAATACCAGAATGACCCCATGACCCAATCATCGTGGCGTCATCGGCGAATGACAAGCGAGGCCCTTAACACGGATTTCGGAGGTGGGAATTCGGATTTCGGATTTGACGCTTCGCATTGTTTAACCGCGACCCGGGGCACCGCCGCGAATAGCGGTGGTCGGAGCGCGTATCGCAGGCTGACAGCAAAGAAACAATCGAGGGGCGATTCCTGGCGATCGCTCGCCGGGTCTCGCCCCTCGTGGACTCCGTTCTTTCCTACTCCGAAAACTCGTCGCTCCTCACTCTTCTCTCTTCACTCTTCGAAGGACTCACTCGCGTTACTGCACAGGCTGCGGGGCGGCATCGGCCGCGACGGGCAGCTTGACGGTCGCCGGGTTCGACGCGGCACGATCGCCGCGAACCACAGTCACGTCGGCCTTGAGGGCGTCGTTCGCACTCAGGTTGGGGACGCGAATCTGAACGCCCAGGTCATACCAGCCCTGAATCTCGGCCGGCATTTCGGTTCCACGCAGGTTGATGAGAATCCGTCCCGCTTCAGGACCGAACCCTTCACCGGCAATGTTGATCGTGGCGCCATTCGACGACGCACTCAGCGAGGCCGAGAAGATCGCCGGGTCGACAGGCAGAACCTGCAACCGATCGAGCACGGCGCCGTTGTTGGCTTCGTCCGTCTCGGCCACTTCACGCTGGCTGTCGACGATCACGTGCAGGAACTTGAACGGACTCTTCTGCCCGTTGAGATCAGCAGCCATCGCATTCGCTTCCGCAGGCAAGCGGAGGTCGACCGACTGAACCTGGCCGGGGTTCATGCCCGTCACGCGGACGCCAGCCGAAGGCATTCCGGCGGCCGGCAGTTCGCTATTCGAGGCATAGGCCAGCACGTCGAACGGCTGAACCATGGCGACCGAGCTGTTGTTGCGGAACCACACGCGATACCGGGGACCGTAACCCTGTTCCGGGTGACCGGCGTCCACAAACCGCACTGCGAGCAACTGCAAATCGTATCCCACAGGAACCGAGACGACAGGCACATCAACCCACGTCCCGCAGTAGCAGACCGGCAGACCGCACCACACCGGGTAATTCCAGACGATCCACGGCTGGCAGGGCAGGTAGAAGCACGGACGGCAGCAGAACGGACGGGGATCAAACCACGGCAGGCAATTGTAGTTCCAGCACCAGTTGACCCACGGGCACCAGTGGGGGAACAGGCAGAAGTTGTTATAGAAGCCCGGGCCGCAGTAGCAGTGGCTGAACACATTCTTGTGGAAATTCGCGCTGAGCGGCCCCTGCAGGTGCTTGCCCATGCCGCCGTTCTTGGCGAAGTCGTGAGTCAGGTTGAGCCGCCGCGCCACGTCGCCTTGCTTGTGCATGTCGAACTGCTTCTTCAGATCGAGGTCGTGCGCGGTCTTCGTGGAGACGATATGGTCAAGATGCCCGTTCTTCAGGCGATCGGAGGTATTGGCAATGTTCTGGTGCAGATCGTGGGCATGGATGTTGTTATTGCCCACGACGCCGAGCTTATTGTTTCCGGTGCCGATTTTTCCGGTATTCGTCGGCAGCTTGATCGTGTTGTTGGAATGGATCGTGTTATTGGACTGAATCGTCGAGCCGGTCCCGATCTTCTTCATGGCCTGGCTCGTCCCTCCGGTGGAGACGGTTCCGCCGGTGCGGGCCGTGGTGCCGATGTTCGACTTGGAAACCGACTGCGAAAAGCTGTTCGATCCCACGTGCGACGTCCCGCCGGTGAAATGCACCGGCGTCGGCGGTCGCCAGGCCCGCACCGGAGAAGAGTCAGGCAACGTCTATGATCATTTCTCAGTCGTCTATGAATACGCCAACGGCGTAAAAGC
>JACQFH010000158.1 GCA_016200145.1 Planctomycetia bacterium
CGCTCACCAGCGGCGTCCAGCACGCTCAATTGCAAGTCAACCGGGGAGTTGATCCGCTGCCCCAGCGCTTCGAGATAGAGCACTTCACCGCGCTTAGCCTGAATCGCAAACCAGTGGCACTCGTCGCCAGCCACGAGTTGCCCGCTTACTTCGCACGGATGCGAAATCAACTGCGCCGACGCCGGAGTGTGGTTGTCGGAACGATCCAGCACCACTGGGACATCGGTGACACCCAGCGCCACCGATGCGTGACTGGCGGGCAGGTGATAGCCAAATCCAACAAACACGGCTTGTGCGGGCTGCAAGCGCACAGGCAACGGCCATGAAACCCGCGCCAGCGCCTCCGTAACATCAACGTCTACATGATCCAACGGGATTGCATCGGGTCGCGTGGACGGGGACTGAGTTTGGCCAGCGCCTGCCAGGTTCCAGCCATACAATCTGACACGACTCGACTTGCCGCGCTGGACAACGCTCGGCACGGCAAACGCCACGCGCGATCCGGTGTCGATGTCGAGCCGGTAGTAATGCTCAGCACTCCCAGAGGAGATCAAGTCCTGAACCTTGACGACGTACGCACCGTCGGCCGGCACACGAAAATCGATGAGCGGATCGATGCCGAAGTAGCCGCGGTTGACCGCCAGTCGTTTGCCATTTGAGTCGAAAAGTTCGAGCACGGCCCGCAGGCGCGAATCAATGCGATGGGCCTGGCATTCGATGACGATTCGCTGGCCCCGCCGCGCCTCGAACCGGAAATGATCGAGGTCGCCCCCCTTTTCAATCCGGCCGTTGACCGTCACGTCGAGCGGGACGGCGCCAGGCGATTGCAGCAGGTCATTGGGCTCGGCTTCCAGATGTTCCTCACGATTGCCGACGAAGAACGTGCGCGGCGAACTGACACCACGCTCGCTCACCGCCCACAAGTCGTACACTCCCGGAGTCGTCTCGGCTGGAAAAGTCAGGCGAAACTTGCCGGGCTCGATCGATTCGGAGCGAAATCCGGCGGCGTTGCTATGCAGCTCGCGCAGCGATTCGAGATGACGCCCGGCAACCGTCACGATCGTCGATTCACCGGCCCGGGCACCGGCAGGAAAGACGATGTCGAACAGAGGCGCAGGCGGCTCGGCCGAAACTGCACTGGAGGCGAGCAGTGCGAGCTGACTCGCAACCCCGGCGACAATCGCCCAGATCATGTACCGGTATCGCATACGGTTCCCGGCTCGTATCACCGCCCGGAGTGGCAGTCGATTTGCGTAGGGTGGACTTCAGTCCACACGAAAAAGTCGCGGCAATACGCCCTGAATCCAATCCATCAACGCACTTCAATATGATAGCGGATGGATGAGCGGCGAACAATCGCGGTCACTTCTCCGCGATCAGTTCGCGGATCTTGCCGCGCATGTAGGCTTCGCCTTCGGTTCCCTGCCAGTTGAGTTCGCCGTACCACCAGTAACGAACGAACCCGCGCTTGTCGACGAGATACACGGCGGGCCAGATCGAATTACTCCAGGCGTCCCAGTTCTGCTTGCCGCTGTCGACGGCGATGGGGAAATCGAGGCCGCTTTCGCGGGCCTTCTTGCGGATGCTGTCGACGACCTTCTCCCCCTCGGATTCGGGTGTGTGCAGGCCGATGATCGTCAATTCCTGCGGGCTGAATTTCTCGTGCCAACCCTTGTACCAAGGGTAATTTCGGACGCAGTTAATTCAGCCAAACGTCCAGAAATGCAGTACGACGACTTTTCCCCGCAACTCTTTGAACGTCGTTGGCTCGGAATTGATCCAGGCGTCGACGCCGCGCAGCTCGGGGGCCTGCGCCGTGAGCGGCTGCAGTCTCGCCAGATCGACGGGCGCGCCGCGAAGGTCTGTCCAGCGCCCCCGTTGCGTTTTCGAAAGAACGGCGACGAGGTCGCGCTGTAAACCGGTCTGCAGCTTCGCACTTTTGGAATTGAGTTCGGCCAGGTCTTTGCTTCCCACGGATTGTTCATTGAGCTTCTTGATCGCGGCGTGGGCGGCGGCCGTCAGCCTGGCGATTTTTTCCTGCTGCTCGCGAGTGAGGGCCAGTTGCTCGACCGTCGACGAATACGACAGGGCCTCGGTCCCCTGCACCTGCAGGGCGATGCCGGCCAGGCGCGCGCGTTGGCCGGCGTTTAGCAGCTCAGCGAGGCGCGGCTCGATCTGTGCGTTGACGATTCGCGCTTCTTTGCGGGCCACATCCGATTCGATCGACGCGTCGCGGAACCGCCAGATCGACTCGTTGAACTCCACGGCCAGCTCCGCCGCGGCGGCCTTTTGTGCGGCCGTCAGTTTCAATTCGGCCTGGACCAGCGGATCACGCAACAGGAACACGCCCGGATTGACCGGCTCGACCGGACCGGTCGATTTTTCACCTTCGTCTGATTTCTCGACAGTCGCGGACTTGGCCGTGCGCTTCCCGCCCGTCGCCTTGCCGGACGTCGGCTGCGCCTTCTTCGCCGGCTCCGCGGCCTGTGCGCAAATGACGATACCGGCGATCAAGGCCGTAATCAGCAAGCCTGCAACGGTCTGAGACGTTCTCGTCATGCTCCTCGTTCGATGCCAGAGAGACCGTCAGGTTACCGAGAATCTTACGCACACGCGATACAAACAGGTCGATCACGGCAACAGCAGGTCGCGTTTGATGCTGGCGACGTTGGCGCAGCCACAGGCCTGCATGGCTGAAACCAGTTCTTCCCGCAGCAGGTCCAGGACTTTCTTCACCCCTGCTTCGCCGTCGGCGGCCAGCGACCAGGCCAGGGGCCGGCCGATAAGGACGGCTTTCGCCCCCAGGGCGATGGCCTTGAGCACGTCGGCGCCGCGGCGGACGCCGCTGTCGAGCAGCACGTCGGCCTTGCCTCCGACCGCGTCGACGACCTGGGGCAACTGTTCGATGGACGCCGGTACGCCGTCCAGCCGCCGGCCGCCATGGTTCGAGACGACGATCCCGTCCAGGCCGATCGAAACGGCATGCCGTGCGTCATCGGCGCGGAGCACGCCTTTAAGGAGCAGCGGCAGCTTGGTGATTGGGCGCAGCCAGTCGAAGAACTTCCACGACAGCGACAGGTCCCAGGCCTGGTCGTTGAACGCCATCAGCTCGTCGTCGCTCATCCTGTCGGTGACGGGGAACCCCACGTCCTGCAGGTGTTTGAGCAGCACGGCGTGCGGCAGCCGGAAACGATTGCGGAGATCGACATCCTTCCGCTCACCGAGATCGACGGTGAGAACGATGGCCTTGTAGCCCGCGCGCTCGACCCGTTCGACCAGCCGCCGGGCGACGACCCGGTCTTTCGGCACGTACAACTGAAACCACTTGGGGCCGGCTGCCGCGGCGGCGATTTCTTCGACGCTGCTTAAGGCGCTGCTGCTGACTCCCATGATCGTCCCGGCTGCGGTCGCCGCGCGCGCCGCAGCCGCGGCCCCTTGTTCATGATACAGGCCCAGCCCCGCGACCGGCGCCAGGAGAATCGGCAGGGCGATGCGCTGCTTGAGAACCGTCGTCGACGTGTCGACCGGGTCGACTCCGGCGAGCAGCGGCGGCAGCATGCGCAGCCGCCCAAACGCGGCGACGTTCTCACGCAACGTGTTTTCGTCGGTCGAGCCGGCCGTGATGTATTCGTACGTGGCGCGCGGCAACCGGGCCTGAGCCAGCCGCTGAAAGTCGGCCACGCTCGCCGGCTGTGGAGGGCGCTCGTCCGGTGGAGGGGGGGGACTGGCCTGGTCGGGCGCTCCGCCAGCGTGCGAAGCCGTGGAAGCTGCTCCGGCGCTCTCCCCCCAAGCGCCCAGTGTCCCGGCGCCCAATGCGACGATTTGAGAAAAAACGCGTCGATTCATGTGACCTCCTGAACCTGACTTCTGCCAGACACGGCGCGGCGAGTTGCCCGCTGTGTGCGGCGTCATCATACTAACACGAATTCCACGGTTCCCCATCTGTGATCCTGATTTTCGGGCGGAGCACAATCATCAAACGATACCCGGCCGGAATCCTGTGCACCTGCGTTGTGCCGTGGGACGAGCACGGCGAGTTCATCGAGCACCTGTTCGTCGACGAAGTGCAGCGGATACTGCAGCTCACGCCGCACCTGTACGTGTTCGGCACAGCCGGCGAGGGATACGCCGTCAATAATCGCCAGTTCGAGCGGATCGTCACGGTGTTTCACCGCGTCATGCGCGAGGCAGGAGCCGAAACCATGGTGGGGCTCGTCAGCCTGTCGCTGCCGACGATCATCGAGCGGATCGAATGGTGCAGGCAACAGGGGGTGCGGGACTTTCAGATTTCCCTGCCGAGCTGGGGCGCGCTCGCCGACGATGAGGTGCGCTCGTTCTTCAAAGAAACGTGCGGCCGGTTCGGAGACTGCCGGTTCCTGCATTACAACCTGCTGCGGGCCAAACGGCTGGTGACTCCCGCTCTGTACGGCGAACTGGCGGAAGCGCATCCAAACCTGGTGGCAACCAAGAACACCGGCGACTCGATGCTGCGCCTGGAAGAGCTGATGCGGCGGGCACCGCAACTTCAGCATTTTCCGGGCGAAATCGGCTTCGTGTACGCCAGCCAGTTGGGAGAGTGCGGCCTTTTGGCCTCGCTGGCGACGAACCACACAGCATGCCGCGAGTTTTTCGGGGCGGGCCAGCGCCGCGATCTCCCCGCGCTCTTGTTGCAGTATGCCGAGATCGCGCGGATCTTCGACGAGTTGGTCGTCGCCGTCGGCCCGGGGGAACACATCGACGGGGCCTACGACAAGGTGCTGTGGAAGGTCTGCGACAATCGATTTCCGCTGCGACTTTTGCCGCCGTACGCGGGCGCGACCGACGCCGCGTTTGAGCGGTTCGCCAACTTCCTGCGTGTACAAACGCCGCGCTGGGCGCCAGAGGCGAGATAGTAATCGGCAAGCCATGTCAACCCAACCGTCATCAGGCCCCGACTCCGCCGATCCCGGCGAAGACTGCCCGCTCGCGGGCGCCCGGCAGACGCGAAACGTCATCTGCTTCGCTGCGCTGTGGTGCTGTATTTACCTGACAGCGCCGGTGTCGTACGTGGGGGTGACACAAGCCAACCTGCTCAAAGCGCTGGACAACACCGACACAGTCGCTAATCTGCCCCACGCGGTGTACCAGTGGATGACGGCGTTCCCTGTGCTGGTCGCCTGGTTCCTGCCGCACCCCCGGCTGCTGAAACCGCTGATCTTCGTGGCGCTGACGGCCAAAGTGATCGCGACGTCAGCAGTCGCCGCAGTCCTGTGGTGGCCGTGTCCGGCGTCCGTCGTGACCGCCGTTGTGATTGCCTTTGGCGCGATCTTTGGCGCGGCCAATGGCGTTCTCGTGACTACTTTGTGGGAAGTCGTGCGGCGCGGGGTCGCGACGCGACGGCGCGGCGCGACGCTGGCCCTCACGTTTGGAGTCGGGCCGCTCCTGGCCTGCGCCGGTTCAATCATTCAGCAGATGCTGTTCTCGAAAGACCCCCTCACCGGCTACTCGTTCGGCCTTGAATTCCCCGTCAGCTATTTCGCGCTCTTCGCAGGATCGGTTCCGGTGATGATGCTCTCTGTGTTCCTGGGGGCGCTGTTCGTCGTGCCGATTGCACCCGATGACGTTGTCGCGCCGTCGCGGATGCACGAAATCACAGCAGGCCTGCGGCAGTTCTTTACGTATCGGCCGCTGATCCTGGCTGCCGTCGCCTACCTGCTGGTGTACTCGGGGGGGAATGCGATTTTCGATACGGTGTCGCTGCACACGAAGGAAGTTCTGGGAGGCGCCACCTCGGATACCGTGGGCATTCAGAATTTTCTGCGGTTTGGATTCAAAGCGATCGCCGGGGCGCTGTTGGGGTGGCTGCTGGCGAAAACACATCCTAAGGCCACGCTGCTGACGACAACGGGCATTCTGGTGTTCGGAATGGTGTGGGCACTCAATACCAGCGGCAACTGGTATCTCGTCACCGCCGGATTGCTCGGCGCGGGTGAACTGTTCGGAGCGTACTTTCCCAATTACGTCGTGTCGGCGTCGGCCAAATCCGAAGTGCGGTCGAACGTCGCCTATCTCAGCCTGCTCGGGGCGCTCGTGGGCTTTGCATCGTATTTATTTGGTACGATCTCGGATCACTATGGCCGGATTGCCACATTTTACACGGCGACGAGTCTCCTGCTCGCCGCCACGATTCTGATCGTGTTCGGATTGCCCGCCCGCCCGTCGCCTCGCCCGGAAACCGCCAATGCAGCTTGAAGACCGCGGATTGATTTTCGACGCCGCACAGCAGCCGCCGGAAGCGCGCGTCAACGCGTTTACCAGTGTGGCCCGATTAAAATCCGGAACGCTGATCGCCGGGCACCAGTCGGGGACGGCCAAGCACTCGGTTGACGCGACACTGCGGCTCGACCGCTCAACCGACGGCGGTCGCACGTGGGCGCCGATTCCGTATCGGTTCGCCACGTCGCTGGAGGGGACGCCGGGTTCGCTCTCGCCGGGAGCCATTGTTGAGCTGCCGGGCGGCCGGCTGCTGCTAGCCGGGACCTGGTTCGACCGCAGCGACCCGGACCGGCCGCTGTTCGACCCCGAGACTCAGGGCCTCCTGCACTGCCGGCTCGTGATGGCGACGTCGGGCGATGGGGGGACTACGTGGAGCCCGTGGAAAATAATTTCCACGCCGGGGCTCACGGGGTGTGCCGCGACCGGCCCCCTGCTGCGCTGGAGCGATGGAACGATCGTCTTTGGTTTCGAGAGTTACAAGGAATTCGACGAACCCGGCCCGTCTCGCCACGCGGCGTGGCTGACGATTTCGCGAGACGGCGGCGAGACGTTTCCCGATCTGCACCTGGTGGCGCAGCACCCGGACCACGCCTTGTTCTATTGGGATCAGCGGATCTGTGCGGGAACGAATCCGGGTGAGTATACGGCGCTATTCTGGACGCACGATCTCGCGCAGCAGAAAGATCTCCACGTCCACCTTAAGCACGGCTCGTTGCACGACAAAGGGCACCCGTTTCCGCGCATCCGCGAGACGACGATCCGCGGCCAGATCGGGGCGCCCCTGTGGCTCGACGACGGGCGCTTGCTGGCGTTTGTCGTCGACCGTCATCATCCGGGAACGATGACGCTCTGGTCGTCGCGCGATCGAGGCCAGACGTGGCCTGACGACGAAAAACTGATCATTCACGTTCACGCCGAACGGGCGGCCCTCACCCAGCAGGGGACGAAAGTCGATTTCAACGAGTACTGGGACGACATGCTCAAATGGAGCTTCGGCCACCCGTCGCTCGTCGACCTGGAAGACGGGCGCGTGCTATGCGTGTTCTACGCCGGTGTTCCGGGCCGCCTCAGTATCCATTGGGCCCGCGTCCGGGTCCGGTGAGCGGCGAACGTAAGTTCGCCGGTGGCGCTGCGCTTCTCGTTCCCACGCTCTGCGTGGGAATGCTTGTCCCGACGCTCTGCGTCGCGGGTGAATTGGCATCAAAAGAGAGGGAAGACCTCGAGAGTGACGCGCCGCGCTGGGTGCAGTGCCGGTGATATTGCGTTTCGCGCGATGCCGCATTGCCATCAGCCTGGAAAGGCAGACCTACTTCAGGCCAAACAGCGTCACGGCGTTGCCGCGCAGGATCTTGCGCTTCGATTCGTCGCTGAGATCGGCCTCGTCGATGCGGGCGCGCTGCATCGCCGCGTGGTACAGGGGAGTATCGGTGCCGAACAGCACCCGGTCGTCACCCACCTCGCGCACGGCCCACTCGATGAGGCCGGGGACGATCGAGCGGGCGCTCGATGTATCGGCGTAAACGTTGCCGTGCCGGCTGGCCTGTATGGCCCGCACTTGGTGCGACAGGTCGCCGTCCCAGCCGCACCCGATGTGCGCCAGGATCAGGCGCACTTCGGGAAACTCGTCGGCCCACGGAACGAAATCGGCGGCCAGGCTGTTCTGCTCACTGCTGTGCGTCAGCACGATGGCCTTGTGCCGGGCAGCAAACTCGAAGATCGAGCGCGCGTGTTCGCGGATCGGATAGCCGTGCTCCTCGGGATGAATCTTGATTCCGGCGCATTGAGGCTGCCGGAGCATGTCGTCAGCCTGCTTGTACGTCGCAGCACTCCGCGGATCGATCACGACGTATTGCTTGAGGCCCGGAGTCTGCGCGACGACACTCGCCGCTTCGATATTCCCGGCGACCGCATCACCCTTAAACCGCGGCAGCAGGGCCAAGAGCGGTGATACGATCGTCAGCTCGATGTTGATGGCCCGCGCCCGCCGCACCACCTCGGCGGCATCGGCCGACGACAGCCGATCGCACAAGCCGTTGTCCGCCGAGCGCACGTATCGGCCGTAATGGCCGTGCACGTCGATCGCCGCGACGTCGGTTATTTGTCCGGTCGGAGTCATTTCACGATCCATGTTACGTCGAGCCCCTGATCAACGACAGAGAAAACCGAATGGCGCGAGGGCACGAAGATCAGCATGAGTTGGCCGACACGCAGGATCTGGTAAACTGAATCGCGGATGGTATCTCCGATTGCCCCGGCCGCAAGATCATGCAGATCTCATTCCGAATATTGTCCGTAGCGTTGTTTGCCCTGCTTGCCGCGACGGCGATTGCCGATCCGCCGACAGAGGCCGACCAGCCAGCCAAAGCGATTGAATCGGCGACGACGGCGGAAGCCGCATTGCGACGATTCTTGGTGGCCATGGCCGATGGCGATGCGGATGCAATTGAACGCGCGATTTTACCACATCCGGATTCCGCCTGCTTGTACGGAGCTGATGCCAAGCCGCCCCCATTTGCCCGGAATCTGGCCAATTTGAAGCTCAAACACCTAAAACCGGGCGACAGGGTTTGGATTTCGCTCACCAAGTCGCTGGTGCTTGACGAGACCTATGTGAATGACGACCGCGCACAAATAACAGCACCAGGCGCACCGCTGCCGTTCACTGTCGTCCGCGTACAGACAGAGTGGCTGGTGAGTGCGGCACCAGTGATTGCCGCCCGGATTGCGGCAGCGCGCCGATCCGACAAGCCACCGGCCTACTGCCTCCCCTGGTCAAACGACGAGTTGGCGGTCGCAGGCCTGGCGGACGAGGTTGTGGTCGGCACGTATTCACTGCATCCGCCCAAAGGCTTCAAAACGTTTCGAACCGGTCCAGGGACCTGGGGGTGGTTCGGTAAGGCGCAGGACCAGGAACGGGCATCCACGCTGCTCATCATGCAGACGGAGGTTCCCGACAGTGAAATCCCGTTATCGGCCCATGACAGTCTGAACGATGCACTCGTTCCAATCGCCGATAAATACGACGAATGGCAAAAGTCGGACCCGGAAACCGGCGAAATTGGCGGGCTCAAATTCGCTCGCGTCTCGTGGGCCGGAGTGCGGCAGATGGACGCGCCGAAATGGCTTCGGGGACAGAAGACGCACGGATTCGTCTATCTGGCAATCGATGGAAAACGTGCGATCACGATCATGTTTCAGGGGACTGAGCCGGAGTATCGTGCGGAACTGAAAGCGTGTAATGCGGCCGTGTTGAGTTGGCGCAAGTCGATCCGTAAGTGACGATGTCTGCACGAATGATCTTGAAGGTTGAGGAGAAGTAAAGTGCATCGATCCCAGCGTGTCGCGATCTTGGGCTGTCTGACGTGGCTCATCATCGCCCAGGCGTCGGCAATGGCGCCGGCTCGGGCCGACGATTGGCCGCACTTCCGCGGACCGCAATCGAGCGGAATCTCGGCAGGAGACAAGCCGCTCCCCGTGAGTTTTTCGCCCACTGAAAACGTGCGCTGGTCGGCCGAGGTGGGGGACGGCGTGGGTGGGGCTGTCGTCGCCGCCGGGCGGATTTTCGTGAGCGGGATGACCGGGCCCGAACAGGTCAGCCTGTTCGCGTTCGATGCGGCCACGGGGAAGAAACTATGGTCGCGCCAGTGGGAGACGGGGCGCCTGCCGGAAGTTCACAGAACAAACAGCCATGCCAGCGCCACGCCGGCAGCCGACGCCGAGCGCGTCTTCTTCTATTTCACCACGCTGGGAATGCAGGCGCTCGACGCTCGCACCGGCAAGGACGTGTGGCGGCAGAAATTGCCCGAACCCTTTTTCGTATTCAAGTGGGGCGCGGGAATGTCGCCCGTGCTGCACCGTGACCTGTTGCTGTTCTGCCAGGACGACGATCTCAACCCGGCGCTTTACGCGTTCGACAAGGCAACCGGCAAACTGCGCTGGAAAGACGACCGCCTCGACATGGCGGTGAATTATTCGCATCCGGTTGTCTGCACGGCCAATGGCCGCGAGGACATCGTCGTCGCGGGAACGGGGATGCTGATCGGCTACGACCCCGCATCCGGGCGCCGCCGCTGGTTCGCCAAAACGTTGCTCCGAAACATCAAAACGACTCCCGTGTGCGTCGACGGCGTGATCTACATCTCGGTTCAGAGCGGCGGCATCGCCAACCAGTGGCTCGCTTCGGTCGATCAGGCAGAAACTGGAAATCACGACGGCAAAGTCGACAAGGCCGAAATCCAGGCGTTCGTGGGAGAGGTCCCGATTCCCAGCGCGTTCTTCGAACGGACGTTCGGCCGCGGCGATTTGAACAAAGACGGGTTTCTGGAAGGGCGCGAGCTCGACCTGGCGTTTCTGCATCCAGACAATTTCGCCGGCGTGCCCTTTACCGAATTGGGAGACAGCGCGGCCGAGCAATTCATTCTGGCGGTCAAAGGAGGCGGTGAGGGGGATGTCACGAAGACGCACGTGCTCTGGAAGCATCCCACGAAGCACACCGATCACATCGTCTCGCCGTTCATCTCCGACGGACGGATGCTGCTGATCAAGGACGGGGGCATCACGACCGTCTTCGAAACAAAGCAGGGGCAGCCTGTGCAGGCCGCGAAACGCGTCGGCAGCGGCGGGTATTTCGCGTCGCCGGTCGCCGGGGACGGCAAGATCTACCTGGCAGGCGAAAATGGCACGGTCGTGGTGCTCGACGACTCTCTCGAGTACCGCAAGCTCGCCAGCAACGACCTGAGTGAGGCGATCATCGCCACTCCCGCGATTGCCGACGGCGGCCTGTTCATCCGCACGCGAACCAAGCTCTGGCGGTTTGATGCCGGAGCGGCACAGTAGGTCAGGCTACGCCAGGATCTCGCGGACGACGGTGCCGTGCACGTCAGTCAGGCGGTAGTCGCGTCCGGCATGGCGGAACGTCAAGCGCTCGTGGTCGAGGCCCAACAGGTGCAGGATCGTGGCATGCAGATCGTGAATGTGGACGCGCCCTTCCACAACCTGGTAGCCGAATTCGTCGGTCTGGCCGTGGCTGAAACCGCGCTTTACGCCGCCTCCCGCCAGGAACGAGGTGAAACTCTCGGGCTGATGCTCGCGACCGTGCGTTTCGATCGGCGCGGTCCCCGACAAGTCCTGGCTCCAGGGGGTGCGCCCGAATTCGCCCGACCAAACCACCAGCGTTTCGTCGAGCAGGCCACGCGCTTTGAGATCGGCAATCAGCCCCGCGACCGGTTGGTCAGCCTGCGCGGCCGTCTTGGGCAGCTCGCCGCGGATATTGCCGTGATGATCCCATCCGCCGATCGTCACCTGCACGAACCGCACGCCCGCCTCGCACAGGCGCCGCGCGAGGAGGCACGCACGGGCGTTCTTGTCGGTCGTCGGCTCGCCGATGCCGTAGAGCTTGAGCGTGTCCGCCGTTTCACCCGACAGGTCGACCAGCCTTGGAGTCTCGGCCTGCATGCGGAACGCCAGCTCGAACGAGTCGATGACCCCTTCCATCGTGCGGTCTTCGGCGACGCGCTGGAGCAGCCGGCGGTTCATCGCCTGCACGAGGTCGATCTGCCGGCGCTGCTGCGCGGGGGCCGTCTGCGGGTCGTTCAAGAAGCGGATCGCCGACTCTTTGGTATCTTTGGGGATGTTGCCGATCACCGTTCCCTGGTGAGCGGCGGGCAGAAACGCCGACCCGCGCTCGCGGACGTCGCTGCCGGGAAAAATGCTGATGTAGCTGGGCAGGTTCGCGTTTTCGGTCCCCAGTCCGTAGCTCACCCAAGCCCCCATCGAAGGGCGCAGGTCGTTGATCATTCCCGTGTTGAATTGCAGCGTGGCCAGGTCGTGCGCGGGGTTGTCGACCTGCATCCCGTGCAGGAAGCACAACTCATCAGCGACGCCCGCCAGTTTCGGAAGCAGGTTCGAGATCATCTGGCCCGATTGCCCGCGGGGAGCGAACTCGGCGGCCGGGCCCAGCGTCAGGAATTTTTCTGTGCCGACGGGAATCCCGCGCGGCAGGTTGGTCACGCCGACGCGCTGGC
>JACQFH010000175.1 GCA_016200145.1 Planctomycetia bacterium
CCCCCTCACCCCTAACCCCTCTCCCGCCAGGGGAGAGGGGAACATGGTGGATGTTGCGGGCGATCCGATGAAGTGATGCCAAAGGGATCTTCGTGAAGAAGCCCAAGAAGGCGCCGAATAAAGCGCAGCCCGGCATCCCGGGGCGCGTGAGAACCGAGGCATCCGGGCCGGCGGCCGCGCAGTTTCCGATCGCCGGAATCGGCGCCTCGGCCGGCGGGCTGGAGGCCGTGACGGCGCTGTTGAAGTCTCTTCCTGACGACACGGGCATTGCGTTCGTATTCGTACAGCACCTGGCTCCGCGGCACACAAGCGCCTTAAGCGCGATTCTGGCAAAGTCGACGAAGATGCCGGTCTTCGAGGCACACCACGACGCCGTCGTCAAACCGAATACGATTTATGTCATCCCGCCCGGAGTCGATCTGGGCATGGCGCAGGGCAAGCTGCAGGTTATCCCCAGCGCCGAATCGCGCATGCCCCCGCGGATCATCGACCGGTTTCTGCAAGCGCTGGCCGAAGACGCGCAGGCCGGCTCGGTCGGGGTGATTCTCTCGGGGACCGGCACCGATGGCACACTGGGATTGAAGGCGATCAAAGAGGCGGGGGGCATCACATTTGCGCAGGACGGCACGGCGGCGCACCGGGGCATGCCCGAAAGCGCCGTCGCCGGCGACTGCGTCGATTTCGTGCTGCCCCCCGCGAAAATCGCAGACGAGCTGGTCCGCCTCTCGCGCCACCGCCGATTCCCGCATCCGGCCGACGCGCCGGAGCCCAGATCGCCGGTGCAGGTCGGGCACGAGGACGCCTTTACCTCGATCCTGCAACTGCTGACCGGCGCGTCGGGCATCCATTTCGCGCAGTACAAAGAGCCCACGCTGCGGCGCCGGATCGAGCGCCGCATGGTCCTGAGGCGCCTCGACACGCTGGAATCGTACCTGGATTGCCTGCGCACCGAGCCGGGGGAGCTGGAAGCGCTGTACCACGAAATCCTGATCCAGGTCACCTCCTTCTTTCGCGATCCGGAAACGTTCGAGGCCCTCCAGAAATCGGTCTTTCCCCGGCTGATCGATGGTCGTGCGGCTGACGCTCCCGTGAGGATCTGGGTGACAGGATGTGCGACGGGCGAAGAGGTCTACTCGCTGGCCATCGCATTGCTCGAATGTCTGGACGACAAGGCCGTTGCGCCTCCCATCAAGATTTTCGCGACCGACGTCAGCGAGCCGGCGATCAGCAAGGCCCGTGCGGGCGTCTACCAGGAAAGCGCCACGGCCGACATCTCGGCGGAGCGTTTGCGGAAATACTTCGTCAAGACCGATGCCGGCTACCAGATCGCCAAGAACGTGCGCGATCTGTGCATTTTCGCCCGGCAGGACCTGACACGCGATCCACCCTTCTCGCAGCTCGACCTGGTCAGTTGCCGCAACGTGCTGATCTACCTGTGGACCGAGCTGCAGAGTCGCGTGATCCCCATATTTCATTACGCCCTGCACCCGGGAGGATTCCTGATCCTGGGCACTGCCGAATCGATCGGCCCGTTCAGCAATCTGTTCGATGCGTTCGACAAGAAGCACCGGTTCTACCGGCGGACCCGCGTGGCCAGCCGGCTGACGTTTGATTATTCGCTGCACTCGAACCTTTCGTCGGGGCTGGCGGCGCCGGAAGAGCGGGGGGCGACCGCATTTCCGGCGGGCGAGATCCAGCGCGAGGCGGACCGGGTCGTGCTGGCGAAATACGCCCCCCCGGGAGTCGTGGTCGACGAGAGGCTGCAGATTATTCAGTTTCGCGGGCACACGGGGGCTTTCCTGGAACCCGCGCCGGGTTCGCCGAGCTGCGACCTGTTGCAGATGGCGCGCGAGGGTTTATTGCCCGAATTGAGCGCGGCGCTGGAGAGCGCCAAATCGACGGGGCTGCCCGAGCGCCGCACGGGGGTTCGCGTCAAGACCAACGGCCGTCTGGCGCGCATCAGCCTGGACGTCATCCCGCTCACGCTTCCGTCGTCAACCAGCCGCTGTTACATCGTGCTGTTCGAGGAAGGCGATCCGCGGCCTGAATCGGCGGCGCCGGCCGTGGTGCCGCAAAAATCGGCGCGGCGGGGCCGTCCCGAGACAGACGCCCGCGAGACCGCCGTCGAAGTCGACCGCCTCACCCACGAGCTGTCCGCGACGAAAGCCTACCTGCAATCGGTGATCGAGGCCAAAGAGGCGGGCAATGAAGAGCTCAAGGCGGCCAACGAAGAAATCGTCTCCAGCAATGAAGAGCTGCAAAGCACCAACGAAGAGCTGGAAACGGCCAAGGAAGAGTTGCAGGCCACCAACGAAGAGCTGGCCACCGTCAATGACGAGCTGCAAAACCGCATTCGCACGGCAACCCAGCTCAACGACGACCTGATCAACCTGGTCGACAGCGTGAACATCCCGATCCTGATGCTCAGCCACGATCTGCGCCTGCGCCGCTTCAGCCCCAGCGCCCAAAAGCTGTTCCACCTGCGTCCCGGCGACGTGGGCCGCCGGCTCAGCGATTTCAAGCCCCGGGTCAGCGTTCCCGACCTGGTGCCCTTCGTGAACGGCGTGCTCGACAACCTGACCCCTGTTGAGCGCGAAGTGACCGACGACGAGGGGCGCTGGCTGACGATGCAGATCCGGCCGTATCGCACGGCGGACAACAAGATCGACGGCGTGATCATCAGCCTGTACGACATCGACGCGCTGAAGCGCAAGGAACACCAGCTCGTGCTGGCGCGCGACTTCGCCGACAAGATCATCGAATCGCTGCGGGGCCCGCTGCTGGTGCTCGATGAAACGCTGCGGGTGCGGTTCGCCAACCGCGCGTTCTATGACCTGTTCCACACGTCGCCTGAAGCAACCGAAACCATGCAAATTTACGCGCTGGGAGGCGGCCACTGGAACACGCCTCGGCTGCGGACCCTGCTCGAAGAGGTCATTGCCACCGACAAGCTGGTGCGCGATTTTCGCGTCGAAGCCGAGTTTGCCAACATCGGCCGCAAGTCGATGCTGGTCAATGCCCGGCGAATCGCTCCGGCCGCGGGCGAGCGCGAGTCGGCCTCGATCCTGATTTCGATCGAAGACCTGACCGAGCGCGAACAGGCCCAACAATTGGAGCGGGAAGTCGCCGAGATTGCGGCCTACGAACAGCGCCGCATCGGCCAGGATCTGCACGACAGTACGGGCCAGGTGCTTTCAGGCCTGAGTTATCTGGCTCGGAGCCTGGCCGAAGAACGGCAGACCAAGTCCCCCGCAGACGCCAAGAACGCCGCCCTCATCACCGCCGAGCTCGAACGCGCCCTGGGCCAGGTCCGGCGGATTTCGAGGGGCCTGGTTCCCGTGGAAGTCGATTCGCAGGGGTTGATGGCCGCCCTCGAATCGCTGGTCGAACGCACCGGCAAGATGTCGGACGTCAAATGCACGTTTCACTGCGAAACGCCCGTGCTGATCGATGACAATCAAACCGCCACGCAGCTTTTCCTGATCGCCCAGGAGGCGGTTACCAACGCGGTGAAACACGCCCGTGCGCAGAACATTCACATCGAGCTGCACGTCGACGGTCAGCGGTTGACGCTCGAAGTGCGCGACGACGGCACGGGAATTGCCAACGTACCGCCAACGACCGGCATGGGATTGAGAATCATGAACTATCGCGCGGGACTGATCGGCTGCAAGCTCACTGTGCAGAAGATGGCCGAGGGGGGTACCCGCGTCACCTGCGTCATTCCCTGGAACAAGAATCATGACCGTCAGAACGACTCTGCCCAAAACCCGGAAAGCTAAGATCGCGATTATCGACGACCACCCCATCGTGCGGGCGGGGCTGGCGACGCTGATTGCCCGCGACCCGCAGTTCGAAGTCTGCGGCGAAGCCGACGACGTTGCCGCCGGCCTGGCCCTGATCGAGCAGGCTTCGCCCGACGTCGCCATCGTGGATCTCGCTCTGCGAAACGGCAGCGGGCTCGATCTGATCCGGCGGATCAAGGCGGGAAAACACCCGGTTCGCATCCTGGTGGCGTCGATGTACGACGAAGGCCTGTTCGCCGAACGGGCCGTGCGGGCCGGCGCCGCAGGCTACATCAACAAGCAGGAGGCGGGGCGCAGCATCGTCGCCGCGCTGCACGCGCTGCTGAGCGGGAAGACTTTCTTGAGCGAAACTCTTTCATCGCGAATTCTCAACCAGGCGATGTCGGGACGGGCGCCCGCTGATGAGAGCCCGATCGGTCAGCTCTCGGACCGCGAGCTGGAGGTGTTCACGATGATCGGCAACGGCGCCACGCCGGCGGAAATCGCCTCGAAACTGGACGTGAGCATCAAGACGGTCGACACGTACCGCCAGCGAATCAAAGACAAGCTTTCGCTGAAGAGCTCCGCCGAGCTCAGCCGCGAAGCCATGCACTGGGCGCTGGAGAATGTGAAGTAGCTTCACGACGCCGCGTGGCTGCCGGGCGGCTCCTGAGATTGCTGCTCGATGAGGACACTCACGTAGCGCCTCGATTCCAGTAGGGCGTGCCTGATCGCTTCGGCGGTCTCGATGCCGACATTGGTGGCGCACACTTCGCGAGTCCCGTTGGACCCAATGCCGATCACGCGATAGCTTAATTCGGCGACCATGATGCGCCTCCTCCTGCTTGCCTATCAGCCTGCCCTGTCTGGTCAGGCTCCGCTCAGCCTGGTCGGTTTGGAACCAGTGTTTGGTGTTTAGTGTTTTGTCGACGAAACACGAAACACCAAACCTCCCTAACCCGCCGTCTCCTTGCTGTGAATCGGCGGGGGGACGGATTCGGGAGGGTCTGTCACCGGCGGTTCCTGTCGCGCCGGATTCGGACGCGGCGGCTCGGGCTCATGAACCGGGCGAGGCTTTTCCGGCGGCGGGCGGGATTCCCGGCGGGAGGGTCGATCCGGCTCCTGTTTCTGCGGCGGATTCTGGCCGATCGCACTCCAGGCCCTCATTCGCAGGATGCGATAATCGACGAGGAGCACGGGGGCAGCTCCGGTAGGGCAACTAAACTTTTTAGTGTTTGGTGTTTAGTTTTTGGTGTTTGGTCCACACGAAACACCAAAGCCCAACAGCAACCGGTATGCCTTTGGTGTGATAACTGCCAACTGCTGCTGAAAACTGCCCGTTTTGGAGGCGGGCTGACGAAATGCTGATCGCGCGGCGGCCAGGGAGAGCGGCAGTCTGGCCCTCGAGCTTCGCTTACGAATTCGTAACGCCGGGTCGCATGGATTGTACGATTTTACCCGACAGACGGTGCGTTCGCGTCTCGCTATTCTGGAGACCTGCGCAAGAGGCGCGGCGTTGTGCTGAACGGAATCGTTCCGGATTTTCGTTCATGAGGGCAGGTGCGGTCGTGGCAGGAGGCACCAAGGTCTCGCTCACCGAGAGCCAGCGCGTGGCGATCGTGGAACTGGGTTCGCGCGGGGCAGGCGGAAATTTTGATCAGATGGCAATGGCCAGCCTGTTCGCGATGGGCCTGATCGAAGTCCGCACTGAAGACCGGCGGCTGATGCTCACTGAAACGGGTCGGGCCGTTTATCAGGAGCTGATGGCCGTCGGCCGCCAGCAAAAAAACGACAGGGCCCCGACGCGCCTGCCCCACCGTTAGACTGCGCCACCGGCAACAGTCAGAAGGCTGATCCGTGCTGCGACAACTCTCACACCGCGAGCAGGAAACGCTCGTAACGCTCGGAACGACTGGGCCGGGCGGCAACTTTGACGCACTCTCCCTCAACAAACTCTTTACGCTCGGGCTGATCGAGGTAGACCACGAGCGCCGCATCATCCTGACCTCGACCGGGCGTCAACTTTACGACGACCTGGTATCGCTGGAATCTGGAAAGCCGCGCGGCGACGGCAGGACGGCGGGCAAGTTATTCCCACCCAGCGTGCAGCCCCGGCGAGAGTAATGCGGCCCGCGCGCGACCGAGACCAGCAGGCCCTGCACCACTTTGGCCATCTTGGGGAACGCCTTCACGAGTTGCTTTTCGGCGTTGTAAACATCCTTGAGTCCGTGCAGAAACTTCGCGATCCGCTCAGGACTTGGTCATTTCCTTGCCGCAGCAGTGAAAGTGGACGTGCTCCCCTTCTTTGCAGTGACAGTCCTTCGTGATCTTGAGCTCCATGCCGCAGGCCGTGCAGCGGAAGGTTTCACCCTTCTTCGGGGACTCGAGACCTTTGTCGATGGTGGGGCTGGCTGCCATGATCAAGTTCCTTTCAAAGCTTGTGGTGAGAATCCTGCTTCCAGCGGGCTGTTAGACCGCAGGACTCATGGGACTGATGGTTGGAGGGATGAGCTCCGCATTTCGGGCCGGAACGGTACGCGTGCCGCGGCGGCGGGCTGTGACCCAGGTCAGCTCGGCCCCGAAGTAGAGGATCTGCGCGGAATAGTAGGTCCAGATGATCAGCACCACGAGCGATCCCGCCGCGCCGTAGGCCGATGCGACACCGCTGCGACCCAGATACAGCCCGAACAGGTGCTTGCCCAGCGCGAATAAGAGCGAAGTCACCGCCGCCCCGCCCCACACTTCGCGCCAGGAAATCCAAACGTCGGGAACGAATTTGAAGATCAGAGCGAAGAGCAAGGTCAGGACTAGAAATGATGTTCCCATTCCGAGCGCAGGCGAGAACACCTCGAATCCGGAGAACATTGCGCCAAGGATTTTCTCAGCGGCCGCCAGGAGCGCGCTGATGACGAGCGATACGATCAGCAGAAACGCCGTCCCCAGCACCATCACAAACGATAGAAGCCGATCACTGAGGTAGGCCTGCAGGCTACGACCCGGCCTGGCGCGACACCGCCAGATCAGATTCAACGAATCCTGCATTTCGCCGAATACGCCCGATGCTCCCAGCAGCAGTGTCAGCGTGCCCAGCACAGTGGCGACGATGCCTTCCTTGGGCCGCTGGGCATGGACGATCAGGTCTTGAATCGCGAGGGCGCCCTCCCGGCCGATCAGTCCTTCAATCTGAGACTCGATTTCGCCGCTGGCCGCCTTGTCGCCAAAAATGGCGCCGGCGGCAGCCATCATGATCACCAGCAGCGGCGCGATCGACAGCACGCTGTAAAAGGCCAGTGCAGCCCCCAGCCGCTGCCCCTTGTCGACCGACCATTTCGTTGCCGCTTCCCTGAACCAGGACATATTGCTCTAACTCTTCTTCTTCCGCGGGACCTTTGCGCCCTTTTTGCGGGCTTTGGAAAGGCCGATGGCTATCGCCTGCTTTCGGCTCCTGGCCTTGCCTCCCTTGCCGCTCCGCTGCTGACCCCGTTTCGTCTTGTGGATGGCTTTCCTGACTTCGACCTGCGCTTTGGAACTGTATTTAGCCATGGCGGCGTTCCTCGTGTATCCGGCTTATCGTTTGGTCGTTTCATCCGCCGTGTTTGAAGAACTGCACAGCCCGCTCGTGCTTCTCGGCCTGAGCGCGCGTCGCGAACGTGCCGAGATTTCGGCGGCGTCCCGTTTTCGGATTGAGCTTTCGGGAATAGAGTCGGAAACCGCCCGATTTGAGTTTGCGAATCATGATCGACGCCTTGGGAATGCGTGTGCTCCGGTTGCCTGCCCGGATTTGCAACAAAAACCGTGCCAGATGCGCGCGCGGCGTTCGTCAATCTTGAAACATTCGATCTGATTGCCCGACGGTCAGATTGAACGTTCGGAAAACGGTAACCGGCACGCTGGTTGCTCAAGAATCGGGCGAGCCGCTTCTTCATCCCCTCTTCATGCTCAGAATCGGGGGCGCCGTCGTGAATATTCTGGTGATCGACATCGGTGGAACGAAGGTGAAGATCTGGAAGTCCGGCGAAGGGGACAGCGAGAAATTCGTCTCGGGCAAACGTCTGACCCCGCGCCGCCTGCTGGACCGCGTCGCAGCGCACACGCGGAACTGGCATTTCGATCGCGTGTCGCTGGGTTATCCTGGCGAAGTGCGTAACGGCCATCCCAATGCCGAGGCCTTCAATCTCGGTCCCGGATGGGTGGATTTCGACTGGGGCGGCGCATTCGAGTGCCCTCTGAAGATCATGAACGACGCCTGCATGCAGGCTCTGGGCAGCTACGAGGGGGGACGGATGCTGTACCTCGGTCTGGGGACCGGGCTGGGGAGCGCCTTCATCTTCGAAGGCCAGATAATTCCCCTGGCGCTTGGCCACCTGCGAACCGAACGGAAAGAGGACTTCAGCCATTATCTGGGCCGCGACGGACTCAAAGCACACGGCAAGAAGGTCTGGCGGGAAGTGGCCATCGAGGCCGCGCTGGCGTTCAAGGCGGCGTTCCTGGCCGATTACGTCGTGTTCGGCGGGGGCAACGCGAAGCGCCTCGGCAAGTTGCCAGAAGGCTGCCGCAAAGGGGGCAATCACAACGCCTACTTCGGCGGCCTGCGGCTCTGGCACGACGCGCACCGCGGAGACGGTCTGCGGTTGGCAGTAGTGCCGGCGGTGGAATCTGCGCGCGCGGCGGCGCCGTGAGTGCCGTGGACAGGAGGATGGAAGATCGAGGATGGAGGATGGAGAACGGGCGCGGCGAGAGGATCGTCAGTCCGTCGCCATCCTCCATCTTCGATCCTCCATCTTCGCCGGAACGGAAAATCAGGCTCTCGCTGTGACAGACGCGGCGCCGGGCGCGCGGCGGGGCAAATCGGCGAGGTCGGTTTCCAGCAGTCGCGTGATCAGCTCGATGACGCCGCGCCCGTGGTCGCCTCGCGTCACCCATTGGGCATGGGCCTGCAGCATGGGAACCGAATTCGCCACCGCGACCCCCAGGCCTACGGCGTCGAGCAGGGCATGATCGTTTTCGGCATCGCCGACGGCGACGACCTGGTAGGGGGGAATCCTCAGTTCTTCCAGCGCCGTCAGTAAACCGGTCGCCTTGTTGACGCCCGACGGAAGCACCATCACGGCCCCCTTGTTGAAAATCACCTGCAGCTCCAGGCCC
>JACQFH010000176.1 GCA_016200145.1 Planctomycetia bacterium
ACGACGTCGAACGGATGGTGGTCGAGCGTGACTTCGGTCAGCGCGTCGTATTGCTTGACGACGGCGCGGTACTCCCCCGCTTCGCCATGCACCGTCAGCTCCTGCGGCCGGCGGAGATCGCGCTCGCAATAGGGGCTGTGTTCCAGGAACTGCCCCAGCTCGTTGCAGTATCTGGTCGGAGGACGAATCGGCCCCGCGCTTTCGATGATCAGCAGCCGATGCGCGCCGTCGCCCAGGCGCCAGCGGTGCATGATCCCGCGTGGCACAACGACGTAATCCCCCGCGCTGTAGGGAAGATCCCCCATCTGCGATTCGACGACGCCGCTTCCTTCGGCAACGTACGTCAGCTCGTCTCCCTCGGCATTGCGATACAGGAATTCATCGCTGGCGGTGGGCTGCACGAACGACAGGGCCACGTCGCCGTTGAACAGCAGCGGCGTGCGGTCGAGCGTGGGACTCTCGTGCGCCGGCAGCCGGTGCGTCTGGAAATGCCGCATCCGCAGGATCGCATCCGGATCGTGCGGCCATTCGAGCTTTCGCGCGAGCTTCGATTTCAGGATCGTTGTGGGCGCGCGGCGATGATACAGCAGCGATGCGGGGCCGGAAAAACCGCGGCTCCCCATGAGATGCTCATGATACAGGCCGCCGTCGGGCTGACGGAAAACCGTATGCCGCTTGCGGGGCAATTCGCCCAGGCGGTGGTAGGATGGCATGTCTTACGCTCCGTGGAGCAGAGATAACGCATTCCTTACAAATTCCCTCGCGCGGCCTGTTCGCGTTCGATCGCCTCGAACAGGGCCTTGAAGTTGCCTTTGCCGAACGCGTCGGATCCCTGGCGCTGGATAATCTCGAAAAACAGCGTAGGGCGGTCTTCGAGCGGCTTGGTGAAGATCTGCAGCAGGTATCCCTTTTCATCGCGATCGACCAGGATGCCCAGGTCGCGAATTGCCTGGTGATCTTCGTGCACGTCGCCGACGCGCTCCCACAGCTTTTCGTAATAGGAACCAGGCACCATCAGGAATTCGACGCCGTTGTCCCTGAGCACTGAGACGGTGTGGATGATGTCGCGCGTCGCCACTGCGACGTGCTGGACTCCCGCACCGCCGTTTGAGTCGAGGTATTCCTGAATCTGGCTTTTCCGTTTTCCGGGCGCCGGCTCGTTGATCGGAAATTTAATCATGTCGTTGGGCGCCGCCATCACCTGGCTGCGGAGTGCCGAGAAATCGGTCGAAATGTCTTTGTCGTCGAACGACATGAACTGGTGGAACCCGAGCACCTTGTTGTAGTAGGTGCCCCAGTCGTTCATCCGCCCGTCCTCGACGTTGCCGACGATGTGATCGATGCGTTCCAGCCCCGCGCCGGGTGACGGCCGGCGGCGGACCTGGTATCCCGGCAGAAACGGCCCGTTGTAGTCGACAGTCGAGATCAGCGAGTGCAGCGTGTCGCCATAGGCCCGGATCTTCGCCCGCCGGATGCGCCCGAACTTGTCGACGCGGTCGTAGGGGGCCAGCGCCACGTTGGCCCCGCGCCGCACCGCCTCGGCGAAACAGGCGTCGACGTCGTCGACGAGAAAGGCGATGTCGAGCACGCCGTCGCCATGCCGGCGCAGGTGGTCGGCCATCGGGTCCTGTGGCGTCAGCGGCGTGCTGACGACGAGGCGGATGCTTCCCTGGTAGAGCACATACGAGGCCTGCTCACGGATGCCCGTTTCCGGCCCGGCATAGGCCAGTTGCGAGAAGCCGAACGCGTGCCGGTAGAAATAGGCCGCCTGCTTGGCGTTTCCCACGAGCAGTTCGACGTGATGAATCGCCTTGAGGGGCAAACACTCGTCAGGCATGGTCGGCTCCCTTTCCCTGGAAGGACTTCCGTCACGGCTCGCCTGCAGGAATTCTACGATGGGCGGCGCGTGAAGCAAGACCGGGGAGGCAGATCCCTCGACTAACCGCGGGCAAAATACCGTCTTGCCGGGGGGGATTCCCGACCTAGAATTGAAGGAGTACGTCGCGCGCGGGCCGCCGTCACCATAAGCTCCGATCGCCGAATTCCTGGCTGGGGAGGTATTCATGAGCGCTGCGCCTTTTCTTGCGACATTTCCGGTTTCTCGCCATCTGCTGACCGCCGCCGGCATCCTGCCCGAACACGACGAAGTCCCCGCGCATCTGGCGCTGTTCACGACGCAGGCGAATTCCGTCCTCAATCAGGTGCACGACCTGGTGGACAAGGGCGAGATGACGCTGGCTGCCGCGGCCGAATTCGCGCAACTGATCGTCGACGCCGCGGCCCGCGTCATGTGCCACCCGATCGTAGCCGGCAATCGGTACCTGGCGCGGTTCGAGCAGGGGGTGACGTTTGCCCAGGCCCGGCACGAGCTCCAGCAATTTTCGGTGTTCGCCGCGCAGTTCGACGTTGCCCAGGCACAGCTCGTGGCCAATGCGCCGACGTTCGAGGCGTACTTCGAACGGCTGAAAGTGCTCCTTAACGAAAAGGGCATTCCCTACGAAAACGGCTTCGAGGGAGAGCTCACCGGCCAGTGGAGCCTCGACACGGTCCATTTCACCTGGCTGCGGTCGATGGCCGATGGCCTGGGGCTGCAATTCAAAGATCTGGCGAAGATCTGGATCGGCCATGAAGGGACCAGGGCTTTCGTTGATGCGACGTTCCAGTCGTATGCCAGCACCGATCAGAGCACCGCTCTGGGGGCTTCGTTCGGCATCGAGAACTGGGCGGCCAACAGCCTGTGGAAGCCGTGGATCGCCGGCATGCGGAAATTGAACGCGACGCTCGCCCGTCCCGTGAACCTCGGCTACCTCACATATCACAATCTGGAAGAAGAGCACCATTCGCAGGCCACGCTCGACGAGCTGCTCGAAAACTTCCGCGAACCGTGGTTCAACGCGGAAAAATTCCTGGCCGGCGCCGAGCGAATCCTGACCGACGGCGTGCAGTCGTACTACGAATCGCAGTTGGAGACGCTCCCCGAGAAAGACGATTCGTGGCCCGAATCGGCAAGTACGCCGCGCACGTTCGATCCCCGCAAAGTCCCCCGGCTGCCGGCGGAGATGCTGCACGTGTGAAGGCCGCAGGGGAGGCAGTGCCTTTTGTAGGTCAGGCTGTGCCTGACGCAATGCGCGCTCCGCAAAGTAACCGCACTCAAAGCCAATGCGCACGGCGTTACCTGATTCATCCGTCGGTACAGCGATTGCCGACGTCGCTTTGTAGCGGGTTCAACTTATTGGCCGGTAACCAGATTTGTTTCGACGCGAGCCGATTGCGTCAGGCACAGCCTGACCTACAACTGCGACGTTGCGACGCTCACACCTCCTCAAACTTTGCCGTGAAATGCCGCAGGGCTGGCGGCTCGGTGACGATTCGCAGGCCGCGCAGGTCGTGGCGGCGCTCGAAGACTTCGATCACCGCCTCGATCACGTAATCCATGTGCGACTGCGTGTAAACGCGCCGGGGGAACGCCAGGCGGACAAGCTCCATCGAAGGCAGCTCGCGCCCCGCGCCGCCAAACATCACCGAGCCAATCTCGACGCCCCGAATCCCGGCGTGCCGGTACAGCCCCACGACCAGCGCCTGTCCGGGAAATTGCGCCGGCGGGATGTGCGGGCAGAACGCGGCCGCGTCGATGTAGATCGCATGCCCGCCGGGCGGCTCGATGATCTGGATGCCCGCCGACAGCAGTTTTTCGCCTACGTATTCGGCGCTGCGGATGCGATATCGGAGATATTCCTCATCCAGCACTTCCTGAAATCCCTGGGCCATGGCTTCGAGGTCGCGCCCGGCAAGCCCTCCATAGGTGACGTAGCCTTCCGTCAGAATGAGCAGGTTGCTGGCTCGCTGGAACAGAGCTTCGTCGCGCACGAGCAGTACGCCTCCCGTATTCACCAACCCGTCTTTCTTGGCGCTGATCGTGGCGCCGTCGGTCAGGTCGAACATTTCCCGAACGATCGCGCGGACGGGTCGGTCGTGCTGGCCGTTTTCGTACTGCTTGATGAACCAGGCATTTTCGGCAAACCGGCAGGCGTCCAGAAACAGCGGCACCCGAAACCGGTCGCAGACGCCGCGGATCGCCCGCAGGTTTTCCAGGCTCGCGGGCTGGCCGCCGAATGTGTTGCTGGTCACGGTGCACATCACGACCGGCACGTTTTCCGGACCGACACGCTCGACGAGTGCCTCGAGCGCCGCTACGTCCATATTCCCCTTGAAGCGATGTCGATTGCGCGCTTGGCGGGCCTCTGCAATAGGCAGATCGACCGCCTCGGCCCCCGAGTGTTCGATGTTGGCCCGCGTCGTGTCGAAATGGGCGTTGCTGGGGACGACCTTCCCCGCGCCGCCGACAAGCTCGAACAGGATCCGCTCGCTGGCCCGTCCCTGATGCGTCGGCAGAATGTGTCGAAAGCCGGTGACTTCGCGCAGGATCCTCTCGAAGTGGAAAAAACTCGGCGAGCCGGCATAGCTTTCGTCGGCCTGCATTACGCCCGCCCATTGCAGGCTGCTCATGGCGCCGGTGCCGCTGTCGGTGAGCAGGTCGATCAACACGTCGGCGGCCGGAATCAGAAACATATTGAAGCCGGCCTGCCGCACGATCGCCTCGCGCTCGTCCCGCGTGCGCATCTGCAATGGCTCGACGACCTTGATGCGGAACGGCTCGATGATGGTTTTCATGGGATCTTGTGGGCCCGGGTTTCGGAGATCAACTGGGCCAGCCATTGCATGTAGGGCGTGCCGCCGGTCCCTCGTGGATCGGCGACCCGTTTATTGATGTACTCTTCGGCCCAGCCGTAGTGCACCTCCCGAAACGTGGCCATCGCTTCGAGGACGTCGTTGTACAATTCCTTGTCGGCCAGCGGCCGCAGATCGTTCAGGCCGCGCACTTCGGCGATCAGCCTCCGATGTTCCTCGGGCATGAAGGTCTGCATGTCGACCAGGTGATTGGTGAGCAGCGACGGCTGATGCGGAATCTTCATCAAGGCCACCAGGGTCGGCATGATGCTGCTCTGGGCCCCGGTCTCTCCGCGGAAATTCATGGGTGTCGCGTCGACTCCTTCGTACACGACATTTTCAAAAAACCGGATGTAGGGCCGGAACGTCTTGTAGTACAGCGCCGGATCCATTTTCTCCGGGATGCGGCGCAACACGTTCACCTGCCGCCACACGCTCTCGCCGATTTCCCGCAACGCCTGATTGACCGCCGCGCCGTCTCGTGTCGAAATGCCCCGCGCCGCCAGCTCGACTCCCGCCAGCAGTTGTGCCGCAATCTGCTCGATCTCGACGTGCACCAGGATGAACCAGTGCTCGTCGTAGAGGTGGATGAAGTTCTGAATCGTATCGATGTTGCCCAGCTCGATCGGCCTGGTCGCGTCGAATCGCTTCCAGTTGTAGAGGGCATAGCCGTCGTAACTGAGAATCGGCGGGCGCGACAGTCGACGGCAGGCGTCGCACAACGGGACGGCCAGATTCCGTGGGAGAATACCGACCGGCGGCTGACCGACCTGATTGATATATCCCGAGGCCAGAAATCCCAGCCGCACGTAATACAATCGCAGTTGGGGAATTGCCGCCGCGGGATCGGCCGGTTCGGCCCAGGGCGGAATGACGAGCTGCCGTGCACGCTCCCGAAATCCCTGTTCGAGCAAGAGGCTGGGGAGGTCGTGGCCGATCTCGTCGAGCACGGCCAGGGGACTGTCGTGTGGAAATGAGTGCAACGGGTCGAGCTGCGGCAGAAATCCATGCTCTGTCAACGATCGGTCCATGAAGAATCCTTTCACGCTGCATGCCTGCCTTGCCCGTCGCCCCGGTGGGCGCGGCGACTGGATCACGGCGGCAACCGCTGAGCCTTCTTGCAATCGGCCCCTCAATCAATTTTACTCCCGCGCGAGATTTACGGGGAGTGGAGTTGGAGTCTTTGCCGGAGTCGGCGCTGCGTCCGCCTGAAAGGCGGCAACATGACAGCCCAGGGCATCGCCCTGGGAACGCGAATCAACAGTCAATCACCAGCCCTGTAAGGGCGAAACAATATCACGGATGCGGCGATATCCGATTGTCAATTCGCACGGCTTTAGGATTTGAACCGCTTTGTTTCGCCCTGACAGGGCTGCGACGATTTTCGCCCAAATTCCCTGAATTGTTGCGGCCTTTCAGGCCGGGCCAATTCGCGCTGCCAAACATCTTCACTCGCGCACCACGGCGGTTGGCGGCCGCGAACAATCTGATAAAGTAGACCGCGTCATTCCCCAGGAGACTTTCGATGTCTATCGCTGAATTATTCGATCTGACCGGCCGGGTGGCGGTGGTGACGGGGGCGGCACAGGGGATGGGGCGCGCGATGGCCCTGGCGCTTGCCGATGCCGGCGCTGATCTGGTGCTCGTCGACAGAAATGAAGACGGGGCGCGGCGTACGGCGGCTGAGATCGCGGCGCTGGGCCGGCGGGCGCTGGCCGATGGCTGCGACTGCTCGCTGCCCGAGGCCATCCGGCAGCTGTTTGCGCGCGTCGATGCGGAATTCGGACGCATCGACGTGCTGGGGAACGTCGCGGGAGACGGATATCTCGACAAGCCGGAATCGATCCCGCTCGAGAAAGTCGAGCTGGTGCTGAAGAACCTGGTCGTCAGCCGGTTCTGCGCCTGTCAGGAAGCGGGGCGCCGCATGCTGGCCGCGGGGCGCGGCAGCATCATCAACATCGGTTCACTGGCCAGCCTCACGGCCCTCGGCCGCGGACACATCGCCTACAGCATGGCAATGGGGGCCGTTGCGCAGATGACCCGCGAATTGAGCACCGAGTGGAGCGGGCAGGGAGTGCGCGTCAACGCAATCTTGCCGGCCCAGGTCGTCAACCCGGGGCTCGAAGCCCGGATGACCGCCGATCCCAACTTGCGCGCGACCTACCTTCGCGGCATTCCTGCCGGCCGGCTGGGAGAACCGGACGATATCCGCGGCCTGGCCGTGTTTCTCGCGTCCGACGCCTCGCGGTGGATCACCGGCGCGCTGATCCCCATGGACGGCGGCAATCTGGCCCTCAATGGGGGCGGGACCGTTCGACCACCGCGGGCAAAATAGTGCTCAACGAGTTGCACGTGGGATTCAGCCGCGTGGACTCAGACAACAGTCGTGTGCCGATGCTCCGATTGCAGTGCCCCGGCCGCCGAAAAAGCGACCGGGGTACTCAACGCAAGCACTTGCCGCCGGCTGGGGAAACGCCTAAAGTATGCGTAAGAGTTGATGAGTTCGTCCACGCCTTGATCCCTCCCGTAAGTACCGTCCCTGCGTTCGGTTCCCCGCGTTGTATCCCGCCCTGGAGGACTGCATGCGGTTTGCGCGCTGTTGGTTAGCCTGTTCACTGGCGGCCGCGTGGCTTGGCCTGTGGGATGCAAGGCTTTCCGCTGACGAGCTGCTCGCCCCCGATCGGCCCATCGAACAGGTGGTCGACTACTATATTGACGCGGGGCTGGCCGCTGCCGGCGTGACCCCCGCGCCGCCCGCCGACGATGCCAACTTTGTCCGCCGCGTGACGCTCGATCTGGCCGGACGGATTCCGTCTTCGGCAGAGGTCCGCAGCTACCTGCAATCGACGGCGCCCGAAAGGAAACAGCAACTCGTCGACCGGCTGCTCGCCAGCCCTGATTTTTCGTATCAACAGCGGAACGAATTCGACGTCTTCCTGATGGCGGGCAAAGGAAACGGCGAATGGCGCGACTGGCTGCTGAAGGCGCTGGCCGAAAATCGCCGCTGGCCGGAGCTGTTCCGGTCGATCATGCTTCCCCGCGAGACAGACGCTGCCGAGAAAGCGGCCGTCACGTTCCTCAAGTCGCGGGCGGCCAATGTCGACGACATGACCAACGACACGAGCCGGCTGTTCTTCGGCGTGAGCATCAACTGCGCCAAGTGCCACGATCATCCGCTCGTCGCCGACTGGACGCAGGACCATTACTTCGGCATGGCGTCGTTTTTCAACCGAACCTATCTCACGAAGAAGCAGTTTCTGGCCGAGCGCGAAGACGGCCAGCTCAAGTTTCGCACCACGGCGGGCCAGGAGAAGGAGGCGCGGCTGCTGTTTCTGACCAGCGCCGAAATCAGCGAACCGGCGCTGGCGCAGAAAAGCGACGCCGAGAAGAAATCGGCCGAAGAGAAACAGAAAGCCGACAACGACCGTGAAACGCCTCCCGAGCCGGCCGTTCACAGCCGGCGGGCGCAGCTCGTGGAAGTCGCCCTGAAACCCGATCCCAACGGGTTTTTCCCGCGCTCGTTCGCCAACCGGAATTTCGCCCGCCTGTTCGGGCGCGGGCTGGTGATGCCGCTCGACCAGATGCACTCCGAGAACAAGCCCAGCCATCCTGAGCTCTTGACGTGGCTCGCGCGCGAC
>JACQFH010000177.1 GCA_016200145.1 Planctomycetia bacterium
CACGCGCTCACCCTATCACTATCGGGTGTCGCTGGTCGGGATTTTGACGGCTGTAGGGAGTTTGCCGCGGATTTCGGCAGCAAAACGCGCATTGTCGGCATAACCAGCAATGTCGGCGCAGATTGCCAATCTTTCCCAGGTGGTTCGAATCATGGCGGATGACCCCAATTCTCACGCGGCGAGCACAAATCCAGCCAGCGCAACGGCATCCGGCGGGGCCGTTCAGCCGCCTGCTCCCGGCCTGTTGGCCCGCGCAGCCCGCTGGCTGGTCACGACAGTGTTCGTGCTGTCGTTGCTGCTGAACGTCGGCATGTTCACGCTGTACAGCAGCTTTCTGACGCCGGAGCACGGGCCGGCCGAGGTGCACCATTCCGGGAATCGGCATGCCGACGACAAGCTGGCGATCATCCATGTGAACGGCGTGATCATGCCGCCGTTCAGCAGCCGGGTGATCAAGGCGATCAAAAAGGCCAAAGACGACAAGCACGTCAAAGGTGTTCTGCTGTCGATCGACAGCCCGGGCGGGACCGTGACCGACAGCCACCAGATTTATCATGAGCTGAAAAAACTCGCGGGCAAAAAGCCGATCGTCGTCTCGATGGGGAGCATCGCCGCCTCGGGGGGCTATTTTGTCGCCATGGGGGCCGGCCCCGAAACCCGCATCTTCGCCGAGCCCACCACCTGGACCGGTTCGATCGGCGTGATCATTCCGCATTACGAAGTGTCGGATGCCGCAAATCGGCTGGGGATCAAAGCCGCACCGCTGAAGACCGGGGAATTCAAAGACTCGCTCAGCCCGTTCCGCGAACTGACGACCCGCGACAAAGAGCTGTGGGACAACATCCTCAATCAGTCGTTCGAGCTGTTTCTGGAAGTCATCGACGAAAATCGCAACACCCTCGACATGCCCAAAGTGCGGGCGCTGGCGACAGGGCAGATTTACACGTCCAGAGACGCCAAACAGAACGGCATGATCGACGAGATCGGTTTCGAAGAAGATGCGCTCGAGGCGCTGAAAAAAGTCGCGGCGACAACTGACGTCAACGTGATCAGCTACCAGTTTCCGGCCGACAATCTGTGGGACGCCCTGCTGGGCTCGGCCCGCGCCAACGATCCCGCCGCGCAGTGGCGCGCCATCCTGGAATTGGCCGCCCCCCGCGCCATGTACTACTTCTCCGCCGGCCTCCCCGCCGCCCGCGAGTAGGTCCACGCCTGCCGGGCGGGACCTGACAGCCGGCCCTCGGGATTTTGCACCCGCGGATCGCACTGCACCCACCGCCCCGTCCCCATTCGAATCGCGGCACTGCCAGCGAGGTCCCGCCCGGCAGTCCCGTAGGTCAGGCTGTGCCGGACGCGATCGACTACCGTCGGACATAACCGGCGCCCGGCCAGTGCGCTGGGCCTGCCCGAAACGTACGTCGACGAACGCCGCGCGCGTTGGCTTTGAGTACGTTGAGTTGCGCGCGGCCCACATTGCGTCAGGCACAGCCTGACCTACAAGACAGTTTCCCAACGGTGCGGTTTTCAAAAACCGGTCACGCAGTGGCGGCTCCGCGGGAGCGTCGCCTTCCCGGGTGTCGGTGGTGCTTCGCGTTCGCAGTCTTCCGTGACGCGCCGGGGTGGGGAGGATGTGATAGAGTGGCGGGTCGATCGAGGGGTTTTGCGAGTGACTCTTCGAAATCCCCCTCACCCCTGACCCCTCTCCCGCGAGGGGAGACGGGAACAACAACCTTGGTGCGGGCCGTGCTTCGGAACGTGGGATAGGCTTCCAGCCTGTCGTGGTTTTGCGACGATTCACAGGCTGGAAGTCTGTGCCACGGTGATTTGTCAACCAGGAGAAGTGCCCATGCGACTCGCGACTGCGGCTGCCGTGATTCTGGTGCTGGGTGTTGGCCCCGCTGTGCGGGCGGCTGACGAACCGGCTTTGCCGATCGTCGAGACTGTGGAACGACAGCCGCTGTTCTCGCAGGTGGAGCGACTGGTCGAAGCGCTGGAGTTTCTGGGGTCTCCCTTGCGCGCTGCCGATCGCGACGCCCTGGAGGCCGCGAGAAAAGACCCCGACGCCGGAAAGGCCGTGGCCGCCGTGCAGAAGGTGCTCGACCCGTATTGCCTGCTGGGGGTAGAGCTCTCGGCGGACAAGAAATGGTCGACTCGCGCCGGTGTCGCGAAGAAAGCGCTGGTCGAGCAGGGGTGGACGCAGTTCCTGGTCAAGGTTCACAACCCGACGGAATTGACCGACGTGCTCCGTGCGGCCAGCCCGAACGCACTGCGCCTGGCCGGTTCCCCCGCGGCCGACGTGCCGCAGCGCTGGCTCGACTTGCAGATGTTCGATCGCCAGCCGCTCACGCCCCGCTTGACCGGGCTGAACCTGGAATACCGCATCATTCAGGTGTACTCGCGCGATGCCGGGAAACGCGAGGCGTCGCTGGCGCTGGAGCATGTCGTGCCCGGCGGGAATCGGCGCGGCGATGCCGCTCCGAACCGGAAGAAGGACGCCGCCGCCCGGCCCGGGGCCGACGTGGTCGTGGCCGCCGCGCCGGTCAAGGTCGCCTTCGAATGTGCCGCCTCGCACGACGTCACGTTCCGCGTGGTGGACGAAAGCGGCAAGCCGGCCACGGCGGCGTTCACCATCCGCGATCCGCAGGGGCGGGTTTATCCTTCGCAGGCCAAGCGCCTGGCCCCCGACTTCGCGTTTCACGCGCAGATCTACCGCAGCGATCGCGAGACGGTGCGCCTCCCGGCGGGAACCTATACGATCTCGTGCCTGCGCGGCCCCGAGTCGATTCCCGAAACGAAAACACTGACGGTGGGGGACCAGCCGGCCGTGTTCTCCTACGACGTCAAGCGCTGGGTCGATCCGACGCTGCTCGGCTGGTATTCGGGGGACCACCACATTCACGCGGCCGGCTGTGCGCATTACACGAATCCGAGCGAAGGGGTTCATGCCGACGACATGATCCGCCACTGTATGGGCGAAGACCTGAAAGTGGGCTGCAATCTGACATGGGGGCCCTGTTTCGATTACCAGCTAAAATTCTTCACGGGCAAAGACGACCGCGTGTCGCAGTTTCCGTACCTGTTGCGGTACGACATCGAAGTCTCGGGTTTCGGCTCGCACCGCACGGGCCACCTGTGCCTGTTACGCCTGACTGAGCAGAACTACCCGGGGGGCGATTCGAACAAACACTGGCCGACGCTCGGTCTGAACACGCTGAAGTGGGCGAAGAAACAGGGGGCGATTACCGGCCCGGCGCATTCGGGATCTGGGCTGGCGCCGACGCAGGAACGCGTGGCCGGGCCCGACGGCCCGAACAACCTGCCGAACTACGCCATCCCGCAGTACAGCGGCATCGGCGCCAACGAGTACATCGTCGACATCACGCACGACGTCCCCGGACCCGACGGCACGCCGATTCCCGCCATCGATTTCATCTCGACGATGGATACCGACCGGCAGCAGGAATTCAACATGTGGTACCACACGCTCAACTGCGGATTCCGCGTGCGGGCCAGCGGCGAAACCGACTTCCCCTGCATTTCAGGCCAGCGCGTCGGCATGGGGCGCGTGTACGTGAAGGTGAAAGGCCGGCTCAACTACGAGGATTGGTGCGAAGGAATTCGCGAGGGGCGCAGCTACGTCAGCGACGGCACCAGCCACCTGATGGAATTCACGGCGCACCCGGTCGATCGTCCCAAACAGCTTGTGCCGGTCGGCATGGAGGGCAGCGACCTGAAGCTCGACAAGGGGGAGACGATTCGGCTTTCTGCAAAGGTCGCCGCGCGACTGGACGGCAAAACGGTTCCAGTGGAAGTGATCGTCAACGCCTACCCGGTCGCGAAGAAAGAGATCGTCGCCGACGGGACGCTGCACGAGGTGTCGTTCGACGTGCCCATCGAGCGCAGCAGTTGGGTGGCGCTGCGGCTGTTCCCTGCGGCGCACACGAATCCGGTGTTTGTGACGGTGGGCGACAAACCGATCCGCGCCTCGAAGCGCAGCGCCGAATGGTGCCTGCGGGGCGTCGATCAGTGCTGGAAACAAAAACAGCAGTTCTACGACGCCGCCGAGATGAAAGAAGCCGAAGTAGCTTACGAACACGCCCGCACTGTTTTCCGGCGGATCGTCAGCGAGAGCGATGTACCGTAGTGGTCTGTTGAAAAATGTGGGATAGGCTTCCAGCCTGTCATAATTGCGCGAGGTTTGACAGGCTGGAAGCCTATCCCACGGAACCTGGGGTGGCCGGGCCTGGAGCAACGCGAAGGCCCGGTGGTGAAAAGCAGAGTCGGCTACCAAATCACCTGACGGCTGTCAGGCCATCACCCGATGCCTGATCCGATTACCGATTGACTGGTGGTTGTCATCGTCGACTCGTGGCTCGGAAGCATCCAATGCTCTTCACCACCGGGCCTTCCCTTCGGTCCAGGCCTGGCCACCCACGCCTGATGCTTTGCGATCGACGGACCGCCAGCCGTTTTGAAGCCGCATTAACCTGCCACCGGAAAAGCCGCCATGCCCCGCCCCCTTCCGCTGTTTCCCACGACCGTCATCGGCAGTCTGCCGCGCCCGCAGTATGTGAAGGACCTGCTCAAGGCCGGCTCCCGCACCGGCGCGCACGATGCCGGCTGGCAGCGTCAGATGGATAACGCGGTGCGCTACGCGATCGGCATGCAGGAGCTGGCAGGAATCGACATGATCTCCGACGGCGAATGGCGTCGCGAAAGTTACGTCGACGTGGTCGCCGAAATCATGCATGGTTTTCAGTGGGTGCAACGCGACGTCTTTCAGTACCACCAGGTGGTCACCAAAAAGATGCGGCCCCTGCAGCCCGGCGTGATCGCGGGGGAGGCAAAATTCCTGCGCGACAATACCGACCGCGCCGTGAAAGTCTGCCTGCCCTCCCCGTACCTGATCGGCGAGCGGATGTGGGAGCCGGCGCATTCGCAGTCCGCCTATCCCACGCGCGAGGCATTCTGCGAGGCGCTCGTCCCGGTGCTGCGGCAGGAGCTGCTCGCAATCCGGGATGTGGGCGTCGACGTGATCCAGCTCGACGAGCCGCACCTGTGTGTGCTGGTCGATCCCGAGGTGCGCAAGAAGTTCGCCGATCCCGAGCACGAGATGCGCCGCGCGGTCGACATGCTCAACGAAATCGTGTCGGGGGTCGAAGGCGTGACCGTGGCCGTGCATCTCTGCCGGCGCAACTGGGGCCGCCGCGGCTGGGGTGCGGCCGGCGGCTACGAGGCGATCCTGTCACACATCCAGCGCTTGCGTGTCTCGCAGTTGATGATGGAATTCAGCATTCCGGTGGCCGGGGACATGGCCGTTCTCAAGGAGCTGCCCGAGCACGTGCGGATCGGCCTGGGCTGCGTGGACGTCCGTTTTCCCGAGATCGATCCTCCCGAGAAGATCGTGGAGCGCGTGCAGAATGCGCTGCGGTACGTTTCTCCGGCCCGGATCACGCTCAACCCCGACTGCGGCTTCGCTCCCGGTAAAGACCACGAAATCCCGCTGGAAGAAGCGTACGCCAAACTCAAAAACGAAGCCTTGGCCGCCAAGCAATTGCGCGAGCTGCATGCGATCAAGTAGGTCCCGCCGACCGGGCGGGACCTGACAACCGGTGCTCAGGGTTTCGCCTCTGCGGCCGCTGGCATTGTGGTGCAGGCGTCTCGCCTGCCCCGGCGCAGCCGGCCATGGTGATCCGGTGTTCCACCCGCGAGGCTGGTCAATTAGTGAAGTCACGAAAAAATCAAATACAAAGCAGGCGGGACGCCTGCACCACAAAGAAATGACCTCCCACGCATCGTCAATCTGCCTTTGCCGGCTTGCGAAGCCACAGCGGCTCGGGGTCGGCTGGCGCGTAATGCTCGCGGATCCAGTCAACCACCGGCGCTGGCAGCAGGGCGACATTGCGGTCGAAGAGAATCGCGGCCGGGGGGTTGGCACGGAGGCGGTCGAGCAGGCCGGTTACGCGCTCGGCTGCGGGGACGAGGGCCAGCGAGTACTCGTTGATCCACCAGTAGTACCAGGCGTGCGGACGCAGCGCGGCGTAGCCGGTGAAGCCGTCGAGGACATGCTCGTCCGGGGCGACCTGGCGGTGGATGGCTTCGATCGCCGCTGTCTGGTCGCGGTTCGACCACAGCGCCAGATCGACGGCGCGCAGTGCGCCGTAACCCATTCCGAGGCTGGCGAATGACGCCACGAACAGTCCCCAGTGTTTTCTGATTGAAGACACGGCCAGAAGAGAAACAACCAGCGCACACGCCAGGAACGAAATCGCGACGTACGGAGCCGCCGTCGCCAGGTGCGGCAGCGCGCCGGTCTCGCGCTGAAAAATCGCGCGCAGCCACAGGGAAAACTCTCCAACACACAGCAAGAGAAAACCAAAAACAGCCACGGCAAGACGCGAACCAGTCACCGGCTGAAGGCTCCACATGGCGATCCGCCGTCCCGCCAGCGCGGCCAGGAACGGCATCCACAACAAGTAGAATTGCGGATACGTCGCTTTGACGACGAGCAGCGACGCCAGGCAGGCCGCGGCAATCAGCACGACGGCCCCCCGCTGCTGCTCCCACGTCTCGCGATGGCGCCATTGCCGGGCCGTGGCGCCAATCTCAATCGCCGCGGCGACCCACACCGTCAGCTCACCGGCCAGCGTCGGCCGCAGGTATTCCCAGCGACCGCTGCGGATCGGCCAGATCCATAACTGATACCACGTCGCGTACCAGAACTCCCCCGCCGCACCGGCGGTCGCAAACGCCAGGCTGGCGATGCCCCACACAGCCGCCACGCCTGCGGCGATCGGCACGATGACCCGCGCCAGCACGGTCACGGCGTTTTCGGCCTCGGGCGCGCGTGTCATCAATCGGGAAAGGCACGCGGCAGTCAATATTCCAGCAACGAGCACCACGCTCTTCTGCGTAAACATCGTCGCCAGGCCGCACAGAATTCCCACGGCCAGAAACCGCCACCACCGGCCTCCCCCCGTCGCGAACGTGAACGGGACCACCGCCAGCGACAGGAGGAGCATCGCCGGGACGTCAGGCCGCAGCTCGATGCCTTTGGCCTGGAACACGGTCGTCCAGGCGAGCAGTGCCGCGGCGATCAGGCCGCTGCGAGCGCCGCCCCAGCGCGCCGCCAGCCGGCCTGTCAGCCAGAGTGCAACCAACGAACAGCCAAACATGATCGTTCGCGCGGCCCACAGCACAGAAAGGTGCGGGCCAAGAACTTTGAACAGCGGCCACGACAGGTAGTACAGCGCCGGCGCGTGATGCTCGAAGAAATCGCGATAAGGAACTTCGCCGCGCGCGACGCAGAATGCGGCATGCAGGTGTTCAAATTCGTCGGGGTCGATGCCGCGGTTCGGAATCTGATACGCCATCAATGCGCATGCCGCAGCGATCAGGCACGACAACACGCGATTCATGTGACGATCCGAGAATGCCATGCAAACTCTCTTGGTTGACCCGACGATCTCAGCCACAGATTGCGCAGATTGTCACAGATTAAGGAAGGCCCTGAGTCCGAGAGCATCTGCGGAAATCTGCGAAATCTGTGGATCGAGTTTTCGTAGTACCTGTTTCGCGCATTTCGCGTACCTCGTGGTTCCGCTTTTCATCCGTGTTCGATCCGTGTTTCATCCGTGGCTAATTTTCCCGTACGCAGCCGACGGAGTTACTCAGGGACACAGCTTCCGGTCCCGCACGAATCGGACGATGGCCTCGGCGGCGCGGGCGTTTCCTTCGGGGTTGAAGTGCACGTCTTCGACGAAATACAAGGGGCCTTTCAGCTCGCGGAACTGCGCAGTGAGGTTGAGATAAGGAACATCGCGGTCGCGGGCCCAGGCCGCGAGCGTCACCGCGGTTCGCGGCGCTTCGCTGAGCCACGAGTCGCGCGCCTCGTAGCCAAGCTTGCGGTGAAATTCGAGCGACTCGGGATCGAGCTGAAACGGGGCGGGTATGGCCACGACCGCCAGCTTGGCGCCGTCGCGGACCACGGCGGCCTGCAGGCGGTCGAGATGTGATTTCGTCCGCGGCCACGAGACAGCGAATTCGTGGTCATCCGGATCGAGGGCGCGCACCAGCCGGTCGGGTTCGATGCACGAGTCGATGATCCGCTGTTCCGACAAGACTCCCGAGGCGACGTCGGCCCGCAGTTCGGAAGACAGCGACTGGTAACGGTCCGCGGCGGCGGCCGGATCGCGGCCGCGGGCCACGGCTTCCTGCCGCACGTCGTCCAGGATCTCGCTCTCGCCGCGGCGGGTGAATTCCCGCAACTGCTTCCGCGACTGGCGAACCATCGCCAGCTCCAGGTACAGGTTTGGAAAGCAGACGTACGCCGCCTGGCGGACCCGGCCCGGCGGCGTCCAGCCGGCCAGTTCGTCGTCGGTTTGTTCCTGCACGACTTCCGCGAGGTCGTTGCCGAGGTAATACGCGAGGATCACCAGGTCAGGCTGGAACTTCCTCCCCAGCGATTCGTACAGGTCGAGCTCACGGATCGTGCTCGTCCCCACGCGGCCGACGTTGACGACCTCGAATCGCGCGCCCGGTTCAGCGCGCGGCCCGGCCAACTCCTGCTCGATCAAGCGCGTCAGCACGTGTTCGTCGGCAACGCCGTACCCCGCGACGAACGAGTCGCCCAGAACGACGATGCGAAACGTGCCTGCCGGTTTGACGAACGGCACGTCGGGCCCGCGCAGGCCCAGTTTGTTCGTCCGAAACACATAGTCGAATTCCCGGCTCTTGTGGCGCAGCTCGGCGTTAGGGGCCAGCCGCAGCCGGTGCCGCGTCTGCGTGCCGCCGGCCCAGCCGACGAGCACATCAGCCAGCTTGAGCGTCACCAGAAAAACGACAAGCGCGAGCAGCAACCGCGGCACGTAGTGCCGCACTCCAGCGCGGCGGCGCGCCGGGACTGCGGAATTCTTGGTCGAAGACTCCGGCACCGTCTGCTCCTGGAAAGGGCGTCTTCCCAAGATAACAGAAGTTGGCTCCTGGGCGGATGAACCGGGAGTGCCGGAGGGTTCAAGCCCGGTGCATCCCGAATCGGGGTGCCAGCAAATACGGTTGAGCCCACGGATAGCGTGGGTTATTCCAGAGGCAGGAGAGAATAGGACCGCGGATGGCCGCGGTGTCCGCTAGAAGCGAGTCACGGTTGCAGCGCAGCAGGCGGGACGCCTGCACCACAAACCAGGACGCCACCGTGCTGCGTCGCTGCTTGAGATTTCCGGTGTGTCGCACTAACATCGATGGAACAGCGGCTTGCGGCAACTTTGTGCGGCAGGCGCGGCTGTGCGGGCGTTTAGCTCAGTTGGTTAGAGCGCTATGCTCACACCGTAGAGGTCGCTGGTTCGAGTCCAGCAACGCCCATTCGATTCCCTTCCTGATTGACAACCGACGCGACGTATGGCTGATGCGAGCGGACATCTTCCGGGCGACCCGATCTGGACGGCGATCCGCGCAGAGGCCTGGTCGGAAGAAGAGCGCGAGCCGCTGCTTCGCAAGTACCTGAAAGAGACGATCCTCAAGAGCAAGCGGCTCGAAGACGCCCTCAGCCTGCACCTGGCCGCCAAGCTGGCGACCGAGAGCGTCTATCCCATGATCCTGCAGGCGCTGTTCGACCACGTCTGGAAGGAGTCGTCCGAAATCGGCCGCGCCATCCGGGCCGACTTGCAGGCCATTCGCGACCGCGATCCCGCGTCGCGCGGCTTTCTCATGCCGTTCCTGTACTTCAAGGGGTTTCACGCGCTGCAGGCGTATCGCGTGGCCCACTGGTACTGGAACCAGGGACGCCAACTGCTGGCCGCGCACATTCAGAGCCGCGCATCGGAAATGTTCGCCGTCGACATCCACCCCGCGGCACAGATCGGCGCGGGCATTCTGATCGACCACGGGACGGGCATCGTCATCGGGGAAACGACGGTGATCGAAGACAACGTGTCGCTGCTGCACGAGGTGACCCTGGGGGGCACGGGGAAGGAACTGGGAGACCGGCACCCCAAGGTCCGCCAGGGGGTGCTGATCGGCGCCGGGGCCAAGGTCTTGGGGAACATCGAGATTGGCGCCGGCGCGAAAATCGGCGCCGGCAGCGTCGTGCTCGACGCCGTTCCCGCGCACCGCACGGTGGCCGGAGTCCCGGCGCGGGTCGTCGGGCGCACCGAGGAAGAATCCCCCGCGCTCGATATGAATCAGCAGTTCCCGCACACGCAGACTGAAGGCAGCGGGATCTGATTCCGTATGGCTCGCCTCAGCGTCAACGTCAATAAGGTCGCCACGCTGCGGAACTCGCGCGGCGGCAGCATCCCCAGCGTCGTCGAGGCGGTGCGGGTGTGCATTGCCGCCGGGGCACCGGGCATCACGGTCCATCCGCGCGGCGACCGCCGGCACATCACCCCTGAAGACGTCCGCGACATCGCCGCCGAGCTGCACCCCGTCCGCAAGCGCGTCGAGTTCAACATTGAAGGCGATCCGCGGGCCGAGCTGATCGATCTGGTTTGCGAGACGCGCCCCGACCAGTGCACGCTGGTGCCGGTCAAGCCCGGCGAAATCACCAGCCAGGCCGGCTGGTCGCAATCCACGTCGGAAGCCGAGATGCAACGCATCGTCGGCCGGCTGCGAGCGGCCGGCGTGCGCGTGAGCCTGTTCGTCGATCCTGAGCTGAAATCGGTCGAGTGGGCGGCGCGGGCGAAGGCCGATCGGGTGGAACTCTATACTGAGCCCTACGCGCGGGCGTTCGAAGAGGGAGGCTGGAAGGCCGAGGAAAGTTTCCAGAAGTATGCGCATGCCGCCAGCAAGGCGCACGAGCTGGGGCTGGGCGTGAACGCGGGGCACGATCTCGATCTCGAAAACCTGCTGCTGTTCCGCACGCTGCCGCACCTGGACGAAGTCTCGATCGGCCACGCCCTGATCAGCCGCGCACTGTACGTGGGGCTGGAGACAGTGGTGCGGGAGTATCTTGAGGTGTTGCGGGGAGCGAAGTACTGAGTACTCAGTTTTCCGCTCCCCAGTCCAGCCTCACCACCCTTCCCGCCGCCAGGCCCAACAGGACGCCTTTGCCGCGTGGGTCGCAGATCACCCGGATCACGTCGTCGGGGAGAGGAGACTGGAATTCGATCTGGCCATCGGCACTCAGGTAGAAAAACTGCCGTTCGACGGTTGTGGCCGCGATGTGCCCGGGGCGATAGCTCGTGGAGACGTGCGCCACCGTTCCGTCGAGCTGGTAAGAACCAACCAGGCTTCCTCCGCCCTGGTGGCACTGGATTCCCTGAGAATAGCTGGCCAGCAAAATGGTTTCGCCGTCCCCGGTCACGGCCAGATCGCCGACGCTGGCCCACAGTTGCTGCTTCCATTCCTGCTCGCCGGTCCAGGCGTAGCAGCACATCACTCCCTGCTCGGCCACTCCCACGAGGGCCGGCCGGCTGTCGAGGAACGCCAGCGCGACGAGGGCGACCGGCGTCGTGATCCGCCGTACTCGCTTCCGGTCCGAATCGTAAAAGATCGTGGAACCGTCGGCGAGACTCACAGCGGCGCAGTACCCGTGCGCTTCAAGGGCCAGGGCCAGCGCCAGCTCCGAATGCTCGATCCAGCCCTGCGGCAGCAGCTTGCGGTTGAACCAGTACAGCTTTTCGTCGCCGACCAGTGCGATCCCGCCGTTTCCCGTGTCGCTCCAGGCGATGGCCCGGATTCCCGCGGGGCCGTGCTTCACGCTGATAATCTCGCCCTTGCGGTCGAGTTGGTACAGCCCGCCCGCAGCGTCGGCGGCCAGCGTCTCGCCGGTTTCTTTCGCAAACTGCAAGCCGACAAGCGGCGCCTCGGTTTTCAGCGACCAGCTCAAGTGGGGGCGTCGTCCTTCCCCCTGTTTCAGCCAGTCACTGCCGTCGTTCATCTCGAGGCCATTCGTTTCTGCAACTCTTCGAGCGCTCTCTGCAGGTCGCGGTCGGCGGCCAGATCGACTTCGGTCGCACTGCGCAGGTAGCCGCGCGGCTTCTCGGGTTCGGGCAGCTCGACATCGGGTTTCACACCGATCTTACCGAGCGTGTGCCCCTTGGGCGAGTAGAATTTCGCGGTCGTCAAGCGCAGAGCGCAGTTCCCGCGCACGCGTTGAATCTCCTGCACCGACCACTTGCCGTACGACTTGCGCCCGACGATCACACCGCGGCGATGGTCTTTCACGGCGCCGGCCACAATTTCACTGGCGCTGGCGCTGTCGCCGTCGATGAGCAGCGCCAGGGGCACGTTCCACGTGCGCTGCCGGTGCGCCGAATAAGTCTGCGTCTGGTCGGGATTGCGGCCGCGCGTCGAAACGAGCACGCCGTCGTGAATGAACCGGTCGAGTACTTCCACGGCGGCGGTGAGCAGGCCGCCCGGGTTCCCGCGCAGGTCCCACACCAGGGCCCGCATGCCCTGCTGCTTGAGGTCCTGCAGGGCCGCGTCGAGCTCCTGCACGGTCGACTTCTGGAAACTGTTCATCTGGATGTAGCCCACACCGTGATCGCGGTCGATGATCTTCGCGATCGGAATGCTCTTAACCGTCACCGCGCGCCTCGTGAGCGACATCCGCCTCGCCTGGCTCCCGCCGGCGCGGGCCACTTCGACCACCACCCTTGTCCCTTCGACCCCCTGCAACATGCCGGCGGCCGCGTCAGTCGTCAGGTCGCGCACGTCGGTGCCGTCGATCGCCACGATGTGCTCGCCCGCCAGCAGCCCGCCTTCTGACGCGGGACTGTCAGGCAAGACGTTCACAAGCAAAAGGCCCTGCCCCGGCTCGGCCTTGATTTCCACTCCCAGGCCGACGAATTGTCCTTCGATGTTGGCGTACAGGTCGGCATAGCGGCCCGGCGTCAAGAAGCTGCTGTAGTCGTCGAGTGCGTTGCAGCCGCCGAACACGTACTCCAGGATGATCGGGGTGGGCTGCATTCCCAGGTGCTCGGCACCGAGCTGGCAGACGCGGTTCACGACGCGATACGCTTCGTCGCGCGACGTGACCGGCTTATTCCAGAATTCGTGATGCAGAATGTCTCTCAGCATATCGACCTTGCCGCGGTTTTGAGCCGGGACGTTCGCCTGCTGGAACCGGCTGTTGGCCAGCGACAGGTACAGGCTTTCGGTGCCGTGCGCCACGAACGAAGTCGGGCTGAGCGATTCCACGTAGTGGCTCTGGACCAGGCTCAAGACGTCGCCATAGAGCGAGATGGCGTCCTGGCGCGGCATCGAGAGCAGGGACTTGTGAAACGTGTTGTCGGTGTATCGCCGCTCGATCGAGAACTGGATCTTCGAGCGCCGCAGGCCCAGCTCGAGGTCTTTGTTGTCGGGATAGAGCTTGATCGCCTTTTCGTAGTGGGTGATCGCGTCGATCCACTTTTTCGAGACTTCCAAGTCGACCCCCGAGTTGATCGCCTGGGGCAGGTTGGCGGGGACTTGGGCCGATTTCGACGAACCGGCGTAACCCGACTGGAGGACCAGTGCCGCCGCCAGAAAGATTGTCGCCGTCACAGTGGTCAATCTGAGGAGCCAACGGAGCCGCATAGGAGTTCTCGTTTCCAGACGCGTAACAGTGCGTCGGATTGCAGGTCAAAGTTGCCGGTCGTCCACGGGGCTCCCTCCCGGACATGGCACAGGCAAACACCCTGTACCGGCGGCATCCTGCCGGCCGCGAATGTTGCCATTTGGCATCACTCCGGCCACCATGTTGAATATAAACCACGTTTTCGCTGCCGTCAAAAAAATGCGCGGCGGCATTCCCCCGCACGACCCGCACAACCGGCCCTGTTTCGCGCCCCCGCGCTGGTCGTGACGTTCGTGGCGGGAATGCACGATCCCGCCAGAAAGTGCATTCGCAGAGCCGCGCCTGTCAGGAAGCGGTCTCGCGACGTCGCCCTCCTCCAACTTCCCCCCTCTCCCCTCTGCGGGAGAGGGGCCGGGGGTGAGGGG
>JACQFH010000149.1 GCA_016200145.1 Planctomycetia bacterium
CCCGCTCCGTCGGGATCGGGAGCGGTGACGCTGGTCAATTGGCCGGCGTTGTCGTAGCCGTACGTGGTGACGTAGCCGAGCGGGTCGGTGACAGTCGACAGCCGGGAGAGGCTGTCGTAGGTGTATGACGTGACTGGGCTGGTGAGCGATCCCGCACCGTCGGGATCGGGCTCGGTGACCGACGTTAGCCGGCCGCCGTGGTCGTAGGCGTTCGTCGTGACGTAACCCAGCGGGTCTGTCTTCGTCGCGAGCTGGCCGACGTCAGTGTACGTGTAGGTGGTTACGGGCGCTGTGAGGCTCCCTGCGCCGTCGGGATCGGGGGCAGTAATCGTCAGAACGTGCCCCATAGAGTCGTGGGTGTAGCTGGTGACCTTGCTCAATGCGTCAGTCTTCGACGTGACCTGGTTGAGCGAGTTGTAGGCGTAGCTCGTCGTGTGGCTGTTCGGGTCGGTTACGACGGTGACGCGGCCGAGGTCATCGTACGTGTAGCTCGTAACGGGGGACGTGAGCGAGCCCGCCCCGTCGGGATCGGGGGCTGTCACTGACGTCAGCCGGCCATCGTTATCGTACGCATTCGTAGTGACGTTGCTCAACGGGTCGGTAACAGTCGTCTGCCAGCCGGCCGCGTTGTAGCCGTAGGTTGTCACGGGAGACGTGAGGGACCCGGCCCCGTCGGGATCTGGCAACGTCACACCGGTCAGCCAGCCGCGCGAGTTGTAGGCGTACGTCGTAACGTAGCCCAGCGGATCGGTGACGGTCGACAGCTCGGAGCCGGCGTCGTAGGTGTACGTCGTGACGGGACTCATCAGGCTGCCTGCGCCGTCGGGGTCGGGGCGAGTTACGGTGAGCAAGCGCGACAGGTTGTCGTACGTGTTCGTCGTGACACGGCCCAGTTCGTCGGTCACCGTGAGGACGTTGTCGGCCGAATCGTACGTGAAGTCCTTGTGCGTGCTGTCGGGGTTTGTAACGCGCGTCACCTGGCCATAACTGTCGTATGTGTAGCTGGTGACGAGGCCGCCGCTCGAACCACCCGTCGATGGATTTGGGGCTGTGACGCTGGTGATGAAACCGGCCGAGTTGTAGGCCATCGTCGCGACGTTTGAGAGCGCGTCGGTAATCGTCAGCAAATCTCCCGCGCTGTCGTATGTGTATGTCGTCGTCTTGCCCCGCTGGTCCGTGTGTGTCAGCCGACGATTGAGGCCGCCGCCGCTGGTGCCGTACGTCCAGGATTCGGACGAGCTGTCGGGGTAGGTGATCTGAGTCAAATTCCCATGAGAGTCGAATGAATATGACGTGACGGGAGCAGTCTGGCTCCCCGCGCCGTCCGGATCGGGCCGCGTCACCTGGCTGAGCTGGTCGTTCGAGTTGTACTGGTACGTTGTGACCAGGCTTAGCGGGTCGGTGTTCGACGTCACGTTGCCCCACTTGTCCACCACGATCGTCGTCGTGTGCGCTAGCGGATCGACCATCGAGCTTGCGCCAAACGTGCTGAGCAGGTACGGAGTCGCTCGGTTCGACGTCGAGAGCCCCAGGCCGGACGACGTGTTGATCAGCCCGGTCATCTCGGCAGGCGTGAACTGCACGGTGTTGCTGTCGGCATACGTGGCCTGCGACAGCCGGTCGCCGTACGAGTAGCTCAACGTCGTGGCGTGGCTCAGCGGATCGGTGATCCCGGTCAGCAGGTTGCCGGTATACGAATAGCTGGTGACAGGGCTGGCGAGCGAACCGGCGCCGTCCGGATCGGGGGCGGTGATCGACGTCAGCTTGCCACTGGTGTAGGCCAAAGCGGTCGACTTGCTGGCGATGTCGCTGATCGACGAGACCAGGCCGCTCGTGTAATTGAACGTTGTCACTCGGCCGAATGGATCGGTAATCGTGGAGAGTTTTCCACTGGAATAGGCGTAGCTGGTCGTGTTGCCGTTGGTGTCGACTTTCGAGGTAAGGAGACCGGCGGAGGAGAAATTCTCCTGATTACCGTACTTGTCGGTAAGGGTATATGTCCCACCGCCGTTCAGGACGAGCGTGCTCTGGTTGAGAGGCCCGGCGGGGCTGTTGAAGCCGCCGCTGCCATTCGAGGCGAACCAGGCGGTGTTGCCGGTGCCGGAGTACCACAGGACACCCCCCGATTGGACAGCCAAACCGTCCTGCTCAGCCAGGCTCCAGCCCTTTCCGAACTCACTCCCTTGGGTGTTGACGATGTCCTGGTAGCCGGTGTAAGTGCGGGTGGCGGTGTCGGAACCGTAGTAGGCGGTCACCGTCATCGTGTACTGGTAGTGGCCGGTGGCCAGAGAGCTGACGTCGATCTGGTCAGCAATGTGGATCGTGGGGTTGGAGCCTGTACTCAGCGAGTTATTGAAGTACTGCGTAGAGGCCGTCACGCCGCCGAACGCCAGGTCGACCTTGAAGTTATCGGGGGTGGGAATGGCCCCGGTGCTCGAGCACTGGACCGTGGCTTCGACCGCTACGATGGGTTTCACGTCGGAGGCGAGGGAGGAGTACACGAGGTCGTGGCCGTGTCCTACCGCGTAACTGGTCATTGCTCCGCCGGTCAGTTGCGAGGCGCTGAACTGGCCGTAGGACGTGTAGTCATTGAACGGCGTGTCGGGAGAGCTTGTCTGGGCACTGAACGGGCTGGTGACGGTGAGGTTCGCCGTGCCGTTGGTGGAGGTGATGCCGTCGCTGGCGGCGTAGGTGAACGAATCTGAACCGAAATAGCCGGACGTGGCCGTGTACGTGAAGCTGCCGTTGCTATTGACGGTCACCGAACCATGCGCGGGACCTGTGACGAGACTGGCGGTGAGGGAATCGCTGTCGCCGTCGGAGTCATTGCCCAGGACTCCTGACGCAGCGATCGTCTGGGAGTCTTTGTAGATCGTGTAGCTGTCGGTGGTTACCGTCGGCGCGGCGTTGGTGACGCTGAGCGAGACAGTGGCCGTGTTGCTGTAGTAGGTCCCGTCGTAGGCCTGATAGGTGAAGCTGTCGCTGCCGACGTAGTTGCTGGAGCCTGTGTATGAGAACGATCCGTCCGAGTTGAGCGTGAGAGACCCGTGACTGACGCCGGAGACGAGAGTGGCCGTGAGACTGCCGCCGCCCCCGCTGCCGCTTCCGCTGCCACTTCCGCTGCCAGCCGTGTCGTTGGACAGGACGCCGCTGGAACTGGATGGGTTGAGGTTATGGTCGTGGGCGACGCTGTAGGAGTCGTTGTTGGCGGTCGGACCCGAGAGGAGGATCCGCGGGACGAGGACCTCGGCCTGCCAGGGAATGTTAGGAACATCGCGACGCCGGAGGCGGGAGGAGCGGCGGCGGGCGGCCATTTCGCGACGTTGGGCACGGCAGAGACGCAATCGATGGAACAGAGAACGAACGCTACTGAGTGCCATCGATGACCACGGCGATCTGATCATGCTGTGACTCCTGAGGCTGGGAGTTCTTGGTTTCGGGACACCGTTCGTGATGCCAAATCTGCGAAGATCCGGGCGGTAGCGAATCCCTTTCCAGAACTCGGTTGAGTTCTGTGACGCCTGGTGAATTCTGTAAGACGATGCGACGGCGCAGGACATGAGTCGAGCGCGCGGCACCCCCCGAAGACGAATACTTCGTGGTGGCTGAGCGCGATGCCCGATCCGGCGCCAGAAGGTGGCGCTACGAGCGCAGTGACGCGGCAAACGAGTTTCGCTGGGGTCGCGCGAACAGACCGAGGCACGGTGCCAACTGCCCACACGGCATCGACACGAAAACCAGCCGCCGGTCATTGCGACCGGTGAATGGCCTGTCGGACTTCATGGACCGAAAAATTTGGCCCCAGGGGCGAACCGTCGAGTTCGCGGCTCAACAGCACTGATCTAGTTCGGAGAGTATTAAACTGTCGTGCCGACTGAACTGCAACAAAAAAGTTCTCGGAATTGTCAGATTCGTTGCGGACCGATAATTCTCGCGCAAGCGACCACGGTGCGGCGGCATTATTTGCACTGGGTTTTCGCGCTGTCGATCGAAATCAGGCCGGCGTGGGTAAATACCCCATGATTGAAAACTACTATGTTGTCGAAGCAACAATGACACATGCGGACAAAGGCCATTTCCGGCAGGAGACACGTTGTACCGCGGCCGGAAATCGAATTCAAATTCCCTGACGACCGCCAGGAACTCTGCGAAGTCCCGGCCGTTCGATTTGATGTTGTTTCGTCCGCACATCAGTCAGCTCCTGACATGCCAGACGTGTCGCAATCCCTCCGCCAGTGCAGTCCGCCGCGCCTTCGCGTGGCACTCGCGCAGGTGGTAGTCGGCCTTCAGCCCTGCCGGCCACGACTCGCCGGCGATTGGTACTGTGGCCAGCACGATTTCAAACCCGGCATTCGGCGGAAACCTATGCAGCAGGTCCGCAGCGACGTCCTCGATCGTGCGAACCCCGACCGGCACGGGCTCTGAGAACGACTTCTCCGTGACGTAATCGGTGACGCCCATCGAGAAGTGCGGTCCATACGCGGACGCCCGACGCGGCTCCAACACGGGACCGTAGACGAAAGCGACGGCACGCATCCCATCAGATTTTGGGCGTGACGCGATGCGGGCCTGAAGCTCCGCGGGGGCTTTCGGGGAAACAGTGCAGTTGTCGATCGCGAGGCGCAGTGCGGCCGGATCGGCGAGCACCGGCTTCATGTCGAGCACCGCGGCGTCGAAGACCAGCCGGTTCGCCAGCGACCCGAAGTGGACGTCGGGAAACTCGCCGTTGCGATTCAAGCGCGCGAAGTACGGCGGCTCCGGCATCGCGAGCTCGAACCGACCGCGGAGCGCCTGCCCCACGAGCGCGCTGCCGATCTGCCGTGTGCTCTCCATCAGCGCGATCACGATGATC
>JACQFH010000150.1 GCA_016200145.1 Planctomycetia bacterium
AGCGGTCTTCTGGTACGAAAAATCGGCGGCCCGAGCGTCATGCCTTACCAGCCAGCCGGTTTGTGGGAGGAATCGGGGACTGGTAAATCCTATGCGCAAGCTCATGGTGAGGGGCTCTACCGGCGGAGCCTTTACACGTTCTGGCGGCGCACGTCGCCGCCTCCCAGCATGACGACGTTCGACGCCGTCAGCCGCGAAGTGTGCGTTGCCCGCCGCGAGCGAACCGCCACGCCGCTGCAGGCGCTGGTTCTGCTGAATGACCCGCAGTTTATCGAAGCCGCGCGGGTGCTGGCTGAAAAACTCGCGCTCGAGCCGGGCAGCACGGTCGATTCGCGAATCGACAAGTCGTTCCGACTGCTGACAGGCCGGGCGGCGTCACCGGTCGAACACGCGATCCTGCGGAAGCTCTACGACGAGCAACTCGAACGGTTTGCGAAAGCGCCGGATGAAGCCAACGCGCTGCTTTCCGTGGGCGAAGCGCCGCGCGGCGAGAAACTCGACTTCGCCGAGCTGGCGGCGACGACAATGGTCGTCAGGCTGCTGTTCAACTACGATGAGTGCGTCACGAAACGATGAATCCACGGCCAATCGACATGAAGCCCCAGTCGCTCTGTACAGGTTTTGAACCATCGCCGATTCTGTCGCGGCGTAATTTTCTGGGCCGGTTCGGCGCGGGGCTCGGCGGAATCGCCTTAGCCGATCTCCTGGCCGGCGAACGGCCGGCGCACGCCGCAGGGACGCCGGGCGTCCTTCCAGCCGTGCACCATCCGGCGAAAGCACGACGCGTCATCTACCTGTTTCAAAGCGGCGGTCCGTCGCACCTTGAGACGTTCGACTACAAGCCGTTGCTCAACGAGCGGCAGGGGGAACAGCTTCCGGAGTCGGTTCGCGGCGGCCAGCGGCTGACCGGTATGTCGGTGAATCAGTCGTCGCTCCCGCTGGCGGGCTCAATCTTCAAATTTCAACAGCACGGCCGCAGCGGCGCCTGGATCTGCGATCTGTTGCCGCAGACGGCGCGCGCGGCCGACGACCTGTGCATCGTCCGATCGATGTACACCGAGGCCATCAATCACGACCCGGCCATTACGTTCTTGCAGACTGGATCGCAGATTTCGGGGCGGCCGAGCATCGGCGCGTGGCTGAATTACGGGCTGGGAAGCGACAACGACAACCTGCCGGCATTCGTCGTGCTGATTACGAAGGGCAAAGGCGACCAGCCGCTCTACTCGCGCCTGTGGGGGACGGGGTTTCTCCCCACCACGCACCAGGGGGTGCAATTCCGATCCGGAAAAGACCCCGTACTGTATCTGAATAACCCGCCTGGCGAAGACCAGGCGGGACGGCGCAATCTGCTCGATCGGCTGAATGAACTGCACCAGCTCGAGGCCCAATCAACCGGCGATGCCGAGCTGTCGTCGCGCATCGCTCAGTACGAAATGGCCTTCCGCATGCAGACCAGCGTGCCCGAAGTCACCGACCTGTCGGGTGAGCCGCAGCACATTTTCGATCTGTATGGCCCCGATTCGAAGACCCCCGGCACGTTTGCAGCAAACTGTCTGCTCGCTCGCCGCCTCGCGGAGCGCGGCGTGAAGTTCATCCAGCTCTACCACCAGGGCTGGGACCAGCACGGCAATCTGCCGAATGGGATCAAGACGCAATGCCGCGATACCGATCAGCCTGCCGCGGCGCTGATTGCCGATCTGAAGCAGCGCGGCCTGCTCGACGAGACGCTGGTCGTGTGGGGTGGGGAATTCGGCCGTACAAATTACTCGCAGGGCAAGCTGACGGCCACCGATTACGGCCGCGATCACCATCCGCGGTGCTTCAGCATCTGGCTGGCCGGAGGCGGCGTCGCGGGGGGCACGGTGTACGGCGAGACTTGCCCGTTCGGGTACAACATCGTCAAAGACGGTGTTCACGTGCACGACCTGCACGCGACGATGCTGCACCTGCTGGGCATCAACCACGAGCGCCTGACGTTTCGGTTTCAAGGGCGCGACTATCGCTTGACCGACGTTCACGGACGCGTCGTCAAAGAGATACTGGCCTGACGCCATGACGCTGAACCCGACCTCTGCGGAGCTGGAAGCGCTGCTGGCGGAGGGCGCCGGGAGCGCCCGCGCGAAGGTCCTGCTGGGACCGGTGGGTTTCACCGACGAGGCCGTTGCGTTCGAGCGGCTCGTAAGGATTGCCGGGCCGGCCGAAAATCGACGGCTGCTTGCCGACTACCTGCTGACCTTGCTGCTGGCCCTGTCGGACACAGCGCAGCCCGATCATGCACTGATCAACTTTGAGCGGTTTGTTCAGAGCGTTCCCGATCGTGCAGCCCTGTTTCGAAATCTTTCCGAAAACCCCCGCATTGTCGAAATCCTGGTGCGGTTGTTCGTCGGCAGCCAGTTTCTCACCGAAATTCTGCTGTCGAGCCCAGGTCACCTCGAACGGCTGGCCCAGCACAAGCGGCTGGCCGAGCTCAAGAGCGTGCAACAGTTGCGGATCGAATCCGAGGGATCGATGCGAGGTCTGGACGATGCCGAAGAACAGCTTAATGCGCTGCGCAGGTTTCAGCGGTGGGAGCTGTTGCGGATCGGAATCTGCGATTTCTTCGGATTGCTCGACCTGCGCCGCGTCACGGTGCAGCTCTCGCTGCTGGCCGACGCCCTGGTGCAGACCTGCGTCAATCATGCGTACGCACAATCGGGAATCTCGCCACAGGGCTTTTGTGTTATCGCCATGGGCAAGCTGGGCGGGGAAGAGCTTAATTACAGCTCGGATATCGACCTGTTGTTTCTGGCCGACACGAACTCGCCGGCACACTGGCGGATCGGCCAGCGGCTGATCAAGGCGCTGACGAATGTCACAGAAACCGGTTTCATGTACCGCGTGGACATGCGATTGCGGCCCTGGGGCCGGGCCGGTGAGCTTGTTTCTTCGGTGGTCAGCCACCTCGAGTACCTCGCCAACGATGCCCAGCTCTGGGAGAAGCAGGCTCTGCTGAAGGCCCGGGTGATCGCCGGCGACAAGCAGGTGGGCACCGATTTTCTGAAACGCGCCGAGCAGCACCTCTTTAACACGCCGTCGGAAATGGTCCGCGAGAGCGTGCGAGGCATGAAGCAGAAGATCGAAGCCGGGCTCGAAAAATCGGGCAAGACGTGGGGCGAGGTCAAGCTGGGGCAAGGTTCAATTCGCGACGTCGAATTCGTCGTACAGTACCTGCAGCTCGTGCACGGGGGAAAGCAGCCCGCCGTTCGCAGTTTCAATACGCTCGACGCGCTCGTGCGTCTGGCCGATTGCGGCTTTCTGCACGCCGATGAATATCGGGTGCTGACCGACGGGTACGTGTTTCTGCGGACGATCGAACACGCTTTGCAGCTCGTTCACAACAAGCAGACGCACGAGTTGCCCCAGGACGAAGCCGAATTGCGGTATCTGGCGCGGCGACTTGATTTCGGAACAGCCGAGCACTTTCTGGAACACTACCAGCAGCACTGCCGGGCGGTGAGGCGAGTTTACGATCGCTATCTGGGAGTGCGCGACAAGGCGCACCAGACCGACGACAAACCGACGAACCCCGCGCTGAAGAAGCACCTGGCGCGACTGGAACGCGAATACGCCGACACGTTCAGCGAACCCGACATCGAACATCACGCGCTGCTGGCCGCCCGGATCGACGACGCCGAGCCCGCGATCGTCGAAGTCGATCCCGCGGGTGACAACTGGCGGGTGACGATCGTCGCGTATGATTTTCGCGGAGAGCTGTCGCTGATCTGCGGGCTTTTGATCGCGCACGGGTTCGACATCGTCGAAGGGCAGGTATTCACTTACGAACCGCTGGCCACAGCCTCGGGAGCCGGAGGCTCGAAAACACCGAGGCAGGCCTGGCGACGCCAGTCGCCTCGCCGCCCGGGCCGCCGTAAAGAACCGGCGGCCGAGGCGCCCCCGGTCGATGACTTGCGGCAGAAGATCGTCGACGTGTTCACGGTACGTCCCGAGCCGGGCGTGCAGGTGGAATCGGCATTCAAGACGTATGCCGATGAGTTGCGCGTGCTGGTGCGGATGTTCCAGGCGGGGGAAGAAGCCGCAGCGCAGGGGGCGCTCGTCAAGCGCGTCGCGTCGCGGTTGCGTGCGGTGGCCACCCCCGCGCCCTCGATGTTGTACCCGATCAACATCGAGATCGACAACGACGCGTCCGAACAGTTCACCGTATTGCGGATTCGCACCGAAGACACGTCGGGGTTTCTCTACGAATTGACAAACGCGCTGGCTCTCTCAGGCGTATATATCTCACGCGTCCGCGTGCATTCTGCAGGGAGCCAGGTTTCGGACACGCTGCTGGTGACCGATGCACGCGGACAGAAGATTCTCGACCCGCACAAGCAGCACGAGCTGCAGGCGGCGACGGTGTTGATCAAGCATTTCACCCACCTGTTGCCGCGCTCGCCCAACCCGGAAGGGGCATTGTTGCACTTCCGCGAGTTCGTGGGTCAGCTCTTCACGCGGCCCGACTGGCCCGAAGAACTGGCGTCTCTGGAGAAGACGGGTGTGCTCGATGCGCTGGCGCAGCTCCTGGGCGTCAGCGATTTTCTCTGGAACGATTTTCTGCGGATGCAGCACGGAAACCTGTTCCCCGTCGTTCGCGACATCGATGCCCTGGCAACGGCCAAAGCGCGTGAGGGTCTCGATGCGGAATTGCGCACCGTACTCGCGGCCGCCGGCACCGCCGAGGCCCGGCGAGAGGCGCTCAATGCGTTCAAAGACCGCGAGATGTTTCGTGTCGACATGCGTCACATTCTGGGGCACATACGCGAATTCAGCCGGTTTTCCGAGGAATTGAGCGACGTGGCGGAAGTCGTCGTGGTCGCGGCCACCGACATGTGTCGCGACGAGCTCGCCTCCCAATACGGATTGCCGTTGCTCAAGGACGGCACTTCCGCGCGTTACAGCGTGTGCGCGCTGGGAAAGTGTGGCGGACGCGAGCTCGGTTTTGCCTCGGACATCGAGCTGATGTTCATCTACGCGGGCGAAGGCCGCACGAAGGGCAAAACATCGATTACGACGACCGAATTCTACGTGAAGCTCGTGGAGGGCGTAACGCACGCGATCCGCGCGCACCGCGAAGGGATTTTCGAAATCGACCTGCGGCTTCGTCCCTACGGCCGCGCCGGAAGCCTGGCCGTGTCGCTGGATGCGTTCCAGGGCTATTTCGGACCGCAGGGCGCCGCCTGGCCGTATGAGCGGCAGGCTCTCGTCAAGTTGCGCCCGATCGCTGGTGACGCTGATTTTGGCCGGGAAGTCGTTGCGATTCGCGATCGCATGATCTACGCCGGTGAACCGTTCGACGTCCCCGCCATGCGCGGGATGAGAGAGCGCCAGGTTCGGCAGCTCGTCAGCCCCGGGACGTTCAACGCCAAGCTCAGCCCCGGGGGGCTCGTCGACATCGAGTACCTCGTTCAGGGATTGCAGATTACGCACGGCGGGCGATTGCCAGAGCTGCGACTGACGAACACATTGCAGGCGATTGCCGCACTCGCGGAGGCCGGCGTGTTGAGCGCAGACGGCGCAGCGAAACTTCAAGCCGCGTACAACTTTCAGCGTCAGCTCATAGGCTCGCTGCGCATCGTGCGCGGCAACGCGAAGGATCTCACCCTGCCCGGGGATGACAGCGAGGAATATGCCTTTCTGGCAAGACGCCTGGGCTACGGCGAAGAGCAATCCCGACTGCGCGAAGAGCTTCAGGTGCACGTGGCGAACGTGCTGGAATTGAGCCAGAAGCTGCTGGGCTAGCGCTGGCGGATTTGTCTGCGTCTTGGTAGAAATGGGCTCGCGTTTTTGAACAATTTCAGCAGGAATCCGCTTTACAGAACTCTCATGCACAACAGCCTGTCGGAAGCAATCGCGAACCTGGCCTCGTCAGTTGTCGACCTTCTGACTGCCGTTTTCGGTCTCGTCGTTCCCTGGACGCCGCTGGCTGCCTGGATTGCATTCTGGCTGTTTGCCGTCAACTGGGTGACGCTTCGCGAAACACTGTCCAAGGGAGGCTGGATCGCGCTGGTTTTGATCGGGGCGATCATGGTGCTTGTGTGGGGCAGCATTGCTCCAGACCAGGGGACGTTCGACTTTTACGGGCTGAAAGTCAGCAATTTCGTCGAAAAGGCCGTCTATGTCTCGGGATTGATTGTCATCATGTTCCTGGCGGGCGCGCTCCAGCTTTCGGGATGCTGCTCGAAGTGCATGCAGTTTGAAGAGCCGGTGCAGATTGCCGAGCATCACGGCCGCGACGCGGGGCACGGGCATGATTCGGGTCACGGACACGACGCCGGCCACCATTGAGGCAGGTCAGACTTTCCAGTCTGACGGCATTGCGGATTCAATCCGAATTGCCGACTTCCAGCCCCGTAACCTACGTTGCGCATGGCGACCCTGTGATTTGGTGAAGGAGGGTGTACGGCTGCGCTTGAGCCGTGCTCTCATTGGCCCGGTACCCGTTCGTTCTGGCGGAAGGCACAGCGCTGTCAGACTGGAAAGTCCGACCTACTTCACTTGCAACCGCTGCAAAATGGCGCTTGAGCGCGGGCCGGTCGCCGTGAACTGGATCCTGCGCGTCGTCTCACCGGTCGCGGCAAGCTCGATGCGCAGGTGATCGGCGGGCAGAAACGATTCGACCCGGTCGGCCCATTCAATCAGGCAGACGCCGCCTGAAGTGAAGTACTCGTCGGCTCCCAGCGCCAGAAAATCGGCCGCATTCTTCAGGCGGTAGACGTCGAAATGGTAAATGGGAAGTCGACCGGCGTATTCGTGCACGAGAACAAACGTCGGACTGGCAATGGCTTGCCGGTCGACGCCGAGCGCCTCGGCGATCGCGCGCACCAGCCGTGTCTTTCCGGCTCCCAGGTGGCCGACCAGGGCGACAACCGTGTCGGGTTCCAGAGACTGTGCCAACCGGCTCGCCAGCATCTCCGTTTCCGCCTCGCTGGCAGATTCAAATGTGATCATCAAATGCCGATTTCTTCAGCCGCTGTGCAAGAATATCAAAATTTGACAAAAAATGTCATTGGGCCTACAATAGCGAGTCGAAGGAGCATCATCATGACGACATTGAATATTTCGCTGCCTGAATCAATGAAGGATTTTGTGGAATCCCAAATCCGAGAGGGAGGGTATTCCACGGCAAGCGAATATGTTCGGGAGTTGATTCGCGAGGCGAAAAAGCGCAGTGCACGGGACAAACTCGAGCAGTTGGTTTTGGAAGGGGTCAATAGTGGCCCTCCAATTCGGGTTGATGACGAGTACTTCAATCGGAAAAAGGCGGCGTTCAAGTCACGTCATCGGGCGAGCAAAAGGCGCAAGTGAAACGAGTCCTTCATGTCAGTCCACAGGCCGACCGCGATCTCGACCTGTTGGCAGAATACATCGCGAGAACGAGCCGGCGCGCCGCCCTTCGGTTCTATGATGCTGTTGCAGTTTCTTATCGACGGTTGATCGAGTCCCCGGAAATTGCGGCGACCTACGACATGGGGCATCCTCTATTGCAGGATCTACGGGCTTGGCCCGTTCGTGGTTTTCCCAACCACTTGATCTTTTATCGAGTAACGCAGGCAGCGGTGGAAGTTGTCAGAATCTTGCACGGTGCCCGAGACGTCGTCGGCGCGTTCCGCGAATGACCGAATCCCTGGTCTTCCGAATAATCCACGGCTACGCCACCTGCTCGAGGACCGAATCGTCGACGTAGATGGGCAGGGGGGGCCGGAACTGTACGGCGAGGGCAATGGCGTCGCTGGGGCGGCTGTCGACTTCGATCAGCTCCCCGTCGCGGCGGATGCGGATCAGGGCGTAATAGGTGTGTTCCTGCAGGTTATTGATGACAATGTCCTGCACCTCGCCCCCCAGCTCTTCGATCGTCTTTCTGAGCAAATCGTGCGTGAGCGGGCGCTCGGGTCGTTCACCCTTCACATGGCGGTTGATGCTCGCGGCCTCGAAGATGCCGATCAGGATCGGAAAGCTGCGCTGCCCTTCAAGCTCGCGGAGGTAGACGACCTGCTGCTCGTTGACGTCGCTGATGATGATCCGCGCCAGTTCCATCTGCACAAGCACAGCCATTGCTCCTTAACGAATGGGCGACCGAGGACGACAGGCCGCCCGGCGTGCCCGATGCCGCCGAGCGAAGGAATCAGAAGACGTGACCGATGTGTGAATTATACGGCGCGCGGCGTGGTGTGCGTCAAGCATCCTGCGGTGCGGCCAGTTGCCGGATGATGTCTTCGACGCTGGCGAGCTGTTTCTCCAGGCCGGCGAGCATTTCCCGGACCTGCTCGACGACTTCGGGCGGGGCCTTGGCCACGAAGCTCTCGTTCGCCAGCTTGCGCTGATGACCGGTGATGAATCCGCGGATTTTTTCAGCCTCTTTTTTTTGCCGGGCCAGTTCCGCCTCGCGGTCGACCACGCCTTCCAGCGGAATGAAACCGTCGGCGTCGTTGAGGGAAAAACTGGCACTCGTGCCGGGCCGCGCCACGTCGAGTCCGACTCCCTTCAAGACCGTTTTCGCGAGGTTCTCGAACTGGCCGGCCACGTCGGTGAGCTGCGCGGCGATCTCGGGCTGGCAGCGCACGTGCAGGGCCAGTTCAACGCGGTCTTCGATGCGGTACATGGCGCGGACGTTGCGCACTGCGACGATGATTTCCTGCAGGCGTTCGAACCTCGCTTCGAGCGACGAATCTCGCCACGAATCGGGCAGTGCAGGCCAGGGGGCGATCATGCAGGCCTGGGTCGCCGGCTGCGGTTCCAGCAGCCCGCGCTGTGGCGCGATTTCGCCCAGCCGCTGCCAGAGCTCTTCGCAGATGAACGGGGTAAACGGGGAGAGCAGCCGCAACAGCGCGTCGAGCACGCCAACCAGAAGCCGCTGGGCCGCCGGTCGGCGGGCCGGGTCGCGCAGCCGTGGCTTGAGCATCTCGACGTACCAGTCGCAGAACTCGTTCCAGGTGAAGTCGCGCAAGGCGCGCGTCGCTGCGTCGAACAGGTACTCGCTCAACTGATTGCCGATTGTCTTGGCGGTCGTCGCCAGTCGGCTCAGGATCCAGCGGTCTTCCAGTAAGAGGTCGTTTTCGGTGATCGGTCCGGGCGTGTAGCCTTCGAGGTTCAAGATGGCAAACCGCGAGGCGTTCCAGAGCTTGTTGCAGAAATTCCTGCCATATTCAAACCGCTCGCTGACGACGCGGGCCACCGCTTCGCCCGCGTCGGGTTCGAACCAGGGGCTGGAAAACTGCGATTGCTTTTTGCACTTGGCGTTGGGGCATTTCACGCGCGGCTTCGCGCCCCCGCCCGGCTTGGCCGTCTGGTGCTCGAGCGTCTGTGGAATGACTTCGCCGCAATGCGGGCATTCGTAGCCCACCGGCAGACGCACGTCCTGATTCTCGCCGGCGAACGACGTGATCGTGAACCGCACGGCATCAACGCCGTACGCCGCTACAAGATGCCTCAGCCGCATCTCTCCCACTTTCAACGTGCCGAACAGGGCGCGCAGGTCCCCGAGGGCATGCATTGGCGTCCGAACATTCTCAATAATCAGGTTGATAGTCGATCGGACCGGTACGTCCGCCGAGGTGACCAGCATCGGCGGTATCCGCAAACCCTCTTCGTAGAACGTCACGGCAGCGCTGTTAAAGCCTCCTTCAGGACGGATCCGGGGTAGAAGTATTCGAGTACTTCGTTGCGGCCAGTCTGCTTTGGATCGGGTTTGCCATCCAGCGGCGGATTGTGCTTGTCGTCGGGCCAGCCGAGCGTGGCGTGCGGCCAGAGCGCCGAGCTGAACCAAGTGTCGAGGACGTCGGGGTCGCGGACGAAGCCGGCTTCTTCGAAGATGCTCTCAATTCTTTCGTTACCTGGCGCAACGCAGCAGAGCGCAATTAGCTTTCCATCTTCGATTCGTCGCGTTTGAATCGAAACATTCGCATCGGAGCCGGGAGGCAGTAATGCGCCCGCAAGTTGTAGGATTGGAGTGGAGTCGTCCGGATG
>JACQFH010000162.1 GCA_016200145.1 Planctomycetia bacterium
CCTGGTCCATGGCGATGATTGCGTTCGGTTCGGCGTCGAATGTGACGATTGTAAAATCTTTGCGCCGACCATTGGCCACAATGACATCCGCAATGGCCGGTGCGTTGTACGACCAGATCCCGGCCAGGATGTTTACATCGGGATGATTCTGAATGGCAGCGGTCACGTTGTTTTGAGCCTTCTGCACGTCCACGGCATCTTCCATCGAATCGACGAGCTCGATCTTCGCTCCGACTCCCTCTTTGAAACCCTGAATCCGCTCCTGAGCATTCTGCGAGCCGAGAATTCCGACGAACGCCACCGCCTTTCCGCCGTCAGGACGAAGTTGGGCCGCCAATCGCCCCAGCTCGCGGCCTCCTTCAAGGTTGTCGGTGCCGACGAACGCCTCGCGGGCTTCATGCGGCCCATCGGAGTCGACGGTAATCACCTTCACGCCCTTGGCCCGCAGCGCCTGCATCTGCTCGGCGACACCCACGGCCTGGCTGGCGACCACCGAAACGCCCACGCCTTTTACGTCGCTCTGCGTTGCAAGTTGCTCGAGCCGCTTGATCTGGCCCCCTTCGGTGGCATCGTTGCGAACCAGTTCGACGCGAACGCCCAGTTCCTTGCCGGCGTCCTTCAATCCGCGGTCGCAGGCGTCCCAGAATGGCGAGCTGCCGTTCGTGAGGATCACGATCTTGAATTCGCTCGCGGCGCCGCCAGCGCCGGAGGATCGCCCGCCGCCTCCCGATTTCGCCCCGGCCCCACCCGAGGGGGCATCGCTGCCGCAGCCCGCCAGAATCAGGATTGAAAGACACGCAAAGGACAGATTCAGACAGCGATTGCGGCGCATGATGAGAGCTCTCGGGAGACGTGCAGGTGTGGAACGAACGAGCATACGGCAGCGCGCGTCGATCGTCAATTCTGCATCCCGTTTGGCCGGCCCGTGAAGAACTGGCGAATTCGGCTACGTGACGGTAGAGCTCATTTCGGCTTGAGCTCGATCTTTCCGATGTCGAGCGGCACCGGTTTTTCTCCGGGAGTTTCAGGTTCGACTTCAATTGCGGTCGAGGCGACGTAACCCTTGGCATCCGTCGCACTCACGAAGACCTGGTAGCGTCCCGGCAGCATATTCGGGATTTCGAACGACCCATCGGCTTTCGGCTGCAGCTTGTCGCGAAAAAAGAGCGGGCCAAACGGGCTCGTCCGAAACTCGTTGAATGCCTTCCATCCGTTATCGCGGCCGCCGAAGCCGCCCATGCGCGGCGCCGTGGGATGAAAGTGAATGGTGACCCCGTCCCACGAGTCGCGTCCCGTCAGCCGACCCGTGACGGTTCGACTCTGACCACCGATGAGCATCCGCGTGGGATCGCCCGACCGAACTGTGACGTGCGCAAACAGCCCCGGGAAGACCCACGACGATGGGCTTCCACCATTCGCGTCGGCCAGGGTGATCCAGCGGGAGACCTGCGCCAGGCCAGGCAGGACCCGGTCGAAGACGAAGCGCCCTTCGGCGTCGGTCTGCGCCTGATCGAATTGCGCGATGGTACCGGGATAGCCATACTCGTTGCGGTGAATCGACAGGCCGACCGATTCGCCGGCGCCCGGCCGGTCGTGCCACAGCACGCGTCCTTCGACCCGACCCCAGGCGGTCAGCATGATGTTGCGGGTGGAGACGAATTTCGAAATCGGCATTTCCGCAACGCCCGAGTCGTGCAAAATCAGCACGGCCGCGGCAGGATCAGTTTCCGTCGGGACGCGGAATTCTCCCACTCCATCGGTCTCGAACGTCGAGGGCCGGCGCCAGCGGTCGCCGAGTTTTTCCGGCAGGGGCAGTTCAATGCCGCGCAGCCGGCCTTTTTCGACGACCGCATCTTTCTGGGGCAAAGCGAAGGCGATGATTGCGCGAGCCGCGGACTTTCCATCCGGCTGCAGAACGCGACCATTCACCATCGGATCCGATTGCAGCCGGATTTCGATGCGCTGCGGGCCGCCCGATTTCTTGATCCAGGCCGACCTCGTGGGCTGGAAGCCGTCTGCTTCGATGCGCAGGGCCATCACGTCATAGGCTTTGTCCAGCGGCCAGACCAGATCGCCATTCTGACCGGCGCGAGCCGTGTGCGGCTGCCAGTTGACGACTTCCTTTCCAGTCCGCTTCTCAAATTCCGCCGCGATACTGCTGGCGCTCACGCCGGCAATCACGCGGAACTCCGGAATTGAGACATTCGAGGCGGCGTCGACTACAGTGACCAGCAACCCGTTTGCGGGCAAATCGGGAACCGTTTCTTCGAGATTGCCGGTTGCGACCGCCGTTCCACTGAACCCGATTGTCAGCAGGCCAGCCAGGAACCAGTTTCTTGGGGTGATGGGGCAATTCATGGAAGGATCCCCTTCTGTGCCAGGTCAGGTGTCCGACGGCATGTCGATTTTCCGGCACGCGCTGTGAGATATGGAACGAATGACCCGGCTGAAATGTTAACGACGCGTGTCACAAATTGCTGAGGCGAATTTGAAAATCGCGTGAAATTTCGAGTTCTGCCGTGATTTCACCTTGGATCGGGCATGCAAATTGCGGTACAATTAACGCTACGATGATGGGCCCTGCCAGTTTCTGTAATTTCAGGAGACAGCAGATCGTGTCAGCCGAGAAAGATCACGCCGTTGCTACGTCAGGATCGCACCCACCGGGCCAGATGTCCGCCGCAGGACCGGTTGCGAATGCGAAGTCCAGTCTCGATGGCCAGTTGAAACTGGCGCTCGAGAACGCTCGAGTGCGCGTCGCGTTCAACTACAAAGATGTACCCGACGAAAACCGCGTCGCGAGCTATCGCAGCCAGTTGCAGTCTTTTGTTCAGAAGACCGGCTGCCGGTCGTTGATCTTCGACCTCGAAGGACTGAAGCTCCTTCCCAGCCGCATGCTGGGCTTCTTCCTGACGCTGAAGAACGAGGGGCACGATATCGAACTGGTGAACGTCGCCCCGTTCATTCAGGACATCTTCCGGGTCACGAAACTGGCCCCGATGGTGACCATTCGCGCCGGCGGAACGTAGAGTAGAAGCCGGCATCCTGCCGCTTCCGCGAGGTGCCTTCGCCCCGAACTTCAGGCGAGCGAGCACTATTACGGCCCGGGAACAATCTCCGAAGGCGAGTCCAGCGCCGATGCGGCAGGATGCCGCATCTACTTTCTTATGGTGACCGCCGCCTGCCGGATGGTATCCTGAATGTTCTATGCGCCGCTTGCAATTCGAAGACCGAGACGTCACCACGTCTTCCCTGTCGCAGAAAGCGTACCGGGCCGCGCCCTGTGACCTGCTGCTGGTCGTCACGCCGCAAAACCAGGATGCGGCCTTGACGGAATTCAAGCATTGCGGCGAGCTGGGGAAGTACCGCGGTTTGCATGTGTCCGGCATCGACGACTTGAGCTTTCTGCAGGAATTCCCTCAGCTACTGTACCTGGAGCTGGCCGGCCATAAGTCGATCAATATTCGAGACCTCTCCGGCCTCGAAAATCTGCGCGGACTTCACGTGGAATCGCCGGGATCGGGAATCGACTTTGCCTCATTCCCGCAGCTCGAGGTTTACATGGGAGGCTGGCACGCCGGCCACAAAAACCTCGCCTCGTGTCAGGAACTGAGGCGTCTGAAGATCAGAAACGTCAATCCGCGCAGCAACAATCTCGCTGCCCTGGCTGATGTGACACGTCTGGAAGACGTGCAGATTACGCAGTCGAACATCAAATCGCTGGCTGGGATCGAAACGCTGGGAGATCTGCGATATTTCGACATTGCCTACGCGTCAAAGCTGCAGTCTCTCGACGCGTTGAAACACGGCGTCGCCGGGCTGCGCGAGCTGAGCATCGAGAAGTGCCGCAAGATTGCCTCGTACGAGCCGATTGCTGCCCTGACGCAGTTGCGCCGCCTGAAACTGACCGGGTGTGCCCAGATGAAAAACCTGCGCTGGGTCGGCGGGTTGAAAGACCTCGACTTTTTTTCGTTCGTCGACACGAGCGTCCAGGACGGCGATCTGTCGCACCTCCTGAAACTGCCCAAGCTGCGCTATGTCGGCTCGCTGGACAAGAAACGCTACAACTTCAAGGTCGACGCGCTCAATATCGTCCTGCAGCGATAGTCTCGGCATAGCGGAAGGCGTGAGAATTCCGGCCCCCCGCGCAGTCCCTGCTGCTCTTCAGATCAACTCGGGCAAGGGCCGGTGTTCTCCGACCAGGTACTGCGGCCTGCCGGCCAGATCAGTGAACTGCGTCGTCGAGACGTCGATGCCGAGCCGCTGATAGAGCGTCGCAAACACGTCGCGGAAATGGACCGGCCGCGTGAGCGGCTGCTCGCCCCAGCGCGTCGTCGACCCGAGCACCTGGCCGCATCGCATCCCACCCCCGGCGACCAGGGCGCTGGCGACGTTGGGCCAGTGGTCGCGGCCGGCATTGGCGTTGATTTTCGGCGTGCGGCCGAACTCCCCCCACACGACGACAGCCACGTCGTCGAGCAGCCTGCGCTCATCCAGGTCGTTGATCAAGGCCGACAGCCCCAGATCGAACAACGGCAGCGCGCCCCGGGCTTCGTTGAACAGGTCCTTGTGCCAGTCCCAGTTGTAGTCCCCCTTCAGCATCCGCCCGAACGGCCAGCGGCTGAACGCCAGCGTCACGCACCGCGCTCCGGCTTCGATTACCCGCCGCGCGATCAGAAACTGGTCAAGGAAAGTCTTTCCCTCGCGTTCGCGCGGGTAACTGGTGTCGAGCCCGAAACGTGTGCGAACCTGCCCCTCTTCGCGCGTCAGGTCGAGGGCTTCCGCGAGGCGCGGCGACGTCAGCACGTCGAACGCCTGCCGGTGAAATTCGTCGATTCCGTCCCGGACCCCGGTCTTGTCGACTTGACGCCGGAACTGGTCGAAGCGGTCGAGCAGGTTGCGGCGATCGGCCAGTCGGCGCAGGCTCACTCCGTTGAGCATGATGTTACGCCGATCGACGGCGTTCACCTCGAACCCCGCGTGCGCAGCGCCCAGGTACCCGGGCTGACCAGGGGGCGTTCGCAGGATGAATCGCGCATCGGGCTCGATCGGGGTCAGGTCCACGCACGGAGGAACGCCGGGCACGCGGGGCCCGAACTGTCGCGACAGCACCGAGCCCATCGACGGCCAGTCGCCGGGTGGAAAACCTGCGACGATCGGCGAAGCGTCCATCGGCGGGTGCGATTCCCAGCCGGTCGAGCACCAGTGCGTGTTGTGGTCGTCCCGGAATCCGACGAGCGAACGGATCACCGTGAACTTCTGGGCCAGTTTCGCCAGGCGCGGCATCAGCTCGCAGATTTCGAGCCCCGGCACGCTGGTGGCAATCGGCTGAAACTCGCCGCGCACTTCAGGCGGCGCATCGGGTTTGAGATCGAACGTGTCAAGATGTGTCGGTCCACCGGGGAGGAGGATCATGATGATCCCCCGCGCTGTTTTCGTAGCGCGGTCGGCGGCTTCGGCCCTCAGAAAATCCGGCAGCGCGAGACCGCCCAGCGCGAGCCCGCCAATTTGCAGGCAACTGCGGCGCGACAGGCCGTCGCAATATCGAGATCTTTGACCGCCGATGGTCAGCATGGTCGAAGTCCGTGGCGACTGAAGAACGCATCAATCTTCGTTAATTTATCGGTGACCGCCTGAATTCGCAATGGATTTGCAGTAGGTCAGGATTTCCAGCCTGACAGCGCTGTGATGTCCCTTATCATTACCGCACCCAAAGCAAATGAGCATGTCGCGTCGCAGCGAGTTCAGTTCGTTTTCGATTCGGCTGGTCAAACAAATCGCGTACACGATTCTGTTGGCTGGCACCTGAAGGGGCCTATGAAAGTCGATTGCTGTCAGGCTGGAAAGCCTGACCTACAGTGATCCACGTGCCTTCCTTTGCCGAGCGACTGCATGCATCTGTGAAGAGCTGCACGCGCCAGCCATCTTCGAGTCCGGGGTGATCCGTCGGGCGGCCGGCACTGCGATCGCGCAGAGCAGGGAAGACGTGCTGCGCAAAGCGATTGCCGAATCCGGGATCGGGGCACGTCTCGAAGAGCGCGGGCTCTCCACCGGGACGAACGAGCATCAGCCGGCCCGAGAGGCGATCGATCGACAGCGAGGCCTCGGTCCCGTGGAGTTCGACCTCGGGCGCGAGACCCTTGCGCAGGTATGTGGCGTGCGAGAGCACCAGAGATCCCACCGCGCCCGATTCCATTTCGAAGGCGATGTCGCCGTAGTCGAACGCCGTTCCGCGGCGGGAATGTCCAGCATCAGCGATTGGCGCCGATCCGCGCTGCAGGGCTTCTTCGAGGTTGATTGGTCCCAGATCAGGCTTGGCTGGCGTGATGACCCCGGCGTGCGCCAGCACGCGCACCGCTTCCTGCCCCAGCAGCCACCGGATCGTGTCGTAGGCATGCGACCCGACGTCGGCCAGGCTCCCCGCCGCCGACGATTCGACGTCGTCACGCCAGGTGAAAGGCATTCCCGCCGGGCGTGGATTGTGCCAGCGATAGAGGACCGCGCGAACTTCTCCCAGCAGGCCGCTGCGGACGACTTCCCGGGCCCGCCGGAAAATGGGGACATAGCGCGTCCAGAAAGGAACGAAATGCCCCAGCCGCCGCTCAGTGCACGCAGTTTTCATTTCGCGCGCCTCGCGCGCGTTCATTCCGACCGGTTTTTCGCAGAACACGTGCTTCCCGGCGGCCGCGCAGGCCATCACCGCTTCGTAGTGAAATGCGTCGGGCGTGCACACCAGGACCAGATTGACGTCGGGGTGCTCTACCACCTGACGCCAGTCGCTCGCCGCGAACCGGGCCCCGTCTTCCCGCGCGGCCGCTTCAAGCGGCTCGCGCCGTCGCGCGCACAGCGCGACGATCTGTGCGTCGTCGGGCGAGTGCCCGATTTCCTTCCGGTATGGGGTGCCGATGTAACCGGTCGCACCGAGCACGCCGATGCCGAACTTCATGGTCATTGTCCCCAAATTTGTTTTAGTCACGCGCCGGTCCGCTGGACCACGGCAGCGTGCCCCGGCCGCTTTTTCGGCGGCCGGGGCACTCCACGCGAAAATGAGCCCTCACCGAAATCTAATTCACGAACCGCCGCCGTCTGCAATCACGGATTCCGGCCGAGTCAAACTTGCTCTGCAGTGTCCCGGCCGCCGCAAAGCGGCCGGGACACAATCATTTCACCTCCACGACTTGGCCGGTCCGGGCGGAGTCGAGCGCTGACTGAACGACGGCGCAGATTCCGCGGCCGGCCCGCGCGTCGAGAATTGTTTCACTGCCGGTATCGATGGCCCGCGCAAAATCGTCCATGAGCAGGTAGTCATTGTCGACGTCGACGCGGCGGTGGCGGAACTCGAGCGCGGGCTGGCCCCGATAATAGACGGCAACTTCCGGCCGGGCTTCGCTGACAACCAGCGCGCCGTGGGTCCCCAGCACGTGGATCTTGATCTCGCCGATGTCGGGATGGCTGGCTGCGCCGATCCGGCCCAGGCACAGGCTGCCGGAGATCCCGCCGTCCATCTCGAGTGTCACGGTGGCGAGGTCGTCGACGTGATTGTCGACATTGGCCTGGTGGAAATGCGCCGCGGTGCGGGCGAAGACGCGCGTCACCCGAGCGCCCGTCAGCATCCGCATGTAGCCCAGCGGATAAATACCCTCGATCTGCAGCTCTCCCAGCGGCTGGCGCCCCAGTCCACCGTCGGAACCGTCGCGATGAGCCGCGCGCTGAAATTCGAGCCAGTCGATCGGCGGATCGCCGGGGCGCGCCGAGCACTTAGGGGGACCGGCATCTTTCGAGAAATAGAAATCGACGTGGATCGCGCGCACGCGGCCGATCTTCCCCGCGGCAATCGTCCGCCGCGCGTGCACCACGGCAGGCAGGAAATTGCGGTTCCACAACAGAAATTTGACGCCGTTACGTTCGACCGCCTCGACGACCCGGTCGCACTCCGACAGCCGGTTCGACATGGGCTTATCCTGCACCAGGTGCAGGCCACGGTTGGCGGCGCGCACGCTGAGATCGCAATGCCGTTCGGCCTCGGAACTGACGACGGCCACCTGCACATCGTGCTCGGCGAGCGCACGCTCGACGCTACGCACGTACGGAATGCGATACTGATCGGCGAATTTCTGATTGCGCTCGTGCATCCATTCGGGCACGCCGGGGTCGTCGGCCACGACGGCGAGCTCGAACCGGGGATGTAAGGCGACACCCCCCGGGACGTAGGCGTGCTTTACGACGCTCAATACGGCGCAGCGGAATCGCTTCATGGGCCGCCCCCGCAAGGCACGGCATCGTGGCTTTGCAGCGCGGCCGCGGCGGCTTCCCCGACATCCAGGGCGCGCAGCGCGTCTTCGCCCGTGATCATCGGTTCGCGACCCGCGCAGACTGCATCGACAAATTCCTGCAGGTTTCTGAGCGCGGCATCAGTCCTCGTGTCGTCACCGAGCGCGCTCGCGCAGCCGTCGCCGAACAGGAGTTGCCGATTGTGATGGTCGTCGGCGTACGCGGCGCCGGTCGAGCCGATCAGCGACTGCGAGAAATAGCGGTCCCCGGTGGGAAGCGATTCGCAATAATCGATCAGAGCCATGCCGTCACCAGTGAATCCCAGGTGGACCTGCACGTAATCCGGCTCGCTCGCCCGCCCGGGAGAGTGCCGGCCGCTGACGGCGTACACCCGTTCGGGGACTCCGCCGAAATACCAGCAGGCCAGGTCGAGTTCGCCGATCAATCGGAGAAGAAGAAGTGCGGGGCGATCGCGATCGGGTTCAGTTTCGCCCGGCGGTGCGTCGACAGGCGGGCGCGGCTCCCAGTGATGGATTCGCACGAGGCCCGCCTGGCCCAGTTTGCCGTCGTCGAGGCTGGCCTTGATGATGCGGGAGCCTGCGGCGAAGCGCAATTCGTTCCCGACCATCAGCCGGACCTTTGCCTTAGAACACGCCGCGATGACGTCCATGGCATCTTCGTGCGAGTGAGCCAGCGGGGCCTGGAAAAATACATGCTTGCCAGCTTCAGCCGCACGAACGGCCTGTCGCAGCGTGTGCTTTGACGCGTCCTCCAGTACGACGGCATCGAATGAGCCGGAACGATCGGCGAGCAGCTTGTCGAAGCCAGCGATTGCAATCTCGGCCCCGAGGCTGTTCGCGACTGCACGGCCCGACGCGAGATCGGAATCAACAACAGCCGTGAATCGGGCATTTCGCAGGCGCGGTGCAATGCGCGCGCAGAGGCCGCTCGCAGCCGGCCCGACGAATGCAAGTCGCAACATGCCGTCACCTGCTTGAGATTGAATGGAACTCCGCCGATCTTGTCGCGTCGTCTGTTGAAAAGCAAGGAGCGGCTGTCAGGCTGGAAACCGAGTCCTACGGCTCTCCGATGTCCACGTTTTTCCAGAACTCGGCTACCGGCTTGTTGTTGATTGTCTCAAGAGTCTTGATCGAGCGGAGGACGTCCGTGTCGCGCTCCCGCTCGAAGTCGCAATTGAGGTGCTTGAGCGGCATTCCTTTCAACGGTAATAGGTCGAAAACCGGTGTCCCATAACAGTACAGAACCGTCAGTTTCATGTCTTTCAGCGGCGATAGATCGGACACCGGCGTGCTGTGGCAGTACAACTCCGTCAGCGGTATCCCCTTCAAAGGCGACAAGTCGGAAACTCGTGTCCCTTGGAGATTCAGGTAATCCAGCGGCATCCCGCTCAGCGGCAATAGATCGGAAACTTGCGTCCCTTCGCACCATAAGCGCGCCAGCGGCATCATTCTTAAGGGTGAGAGGTCGGACACCCGCGTGTGCGTGCATCGCAGGCTTGTCAACGACATTCCATCCAACGGCGACAAATCCGCCAGTTTCCCTCGCCCCATCCCGCTGCCGCTACAAGTCAGGCTCTTCAACTTCTTCAATGCCCTCACCGGTGAAATGTCGGTCACGCTGTCAGTGACAACCTGTAACTCTGTCACATCGAGGAATTCGATCCTGGGAGTCACTTTTCCGTCAAATCCGGGATTCAAGTCCCGCAACTTCCCGACAACGGCTTTAACCTGTTCCTCCGGCGCAGGCTGGTCGGCAACCTGCTTCATCCATCTCTCGAAAGCCGGTGTCTGCCACGATTCAACGGCATTGTTGGGCGGGCGCGCAGCCGTGCTGTCTTCCGCCGGCTTCGTTGGGGTCGATTTCTTGTCGGCGGATTTGGCCAACTTCCCATCTTTATTCCCGTTTCCGAACACGGTGAACAGGACAGCCAACACGGCCAGCGCCGCGACGACCCCACCGCCGATCCAAAGCGAGTTCGGGCGTTTGCCGAATCGAGACGACGGCTGGCCTGGCAGAGCTGTTTTCGGCGACGCCGCGCCGATCTCCTGCAGAAAGCTTGTCACACCGGGGTCTGCCATCATTGCCGCAGACGGTTGAGTGCCCGCGGACGCCTGGTGCCGGCCACCACAGGCTTCCAGATCGGCGATCACGTCGGCCGTCGTTTGGTAGCGGTCCTCCACGTTCTTCGCCACCATCTTGAAAAAGATCGCCTCGACCTGATCCGACACTTCTGACCGCTGGGACCGCAACGAGGGAATGGGCTGCTCCCGATGTGCCAGCAGCTTTTTCATCAGCGTGTCGCCGTGATAAATGGCCTGGCC
>JACQFH010000163.1 GCA_016200145.1 Planctomycetia bacterium
AACGTGTTAATTTGCCTGCACATCATCGAAATCGTGAACAAATCGCTTGTTGGACCGGTATCATTGATTTCATGCACTCCGGTCTTCGTTTAACCCGGAGCCAGCGGCGATGGCGTTGCGCGAGCCGCGCGGGCCAACCGTCGGACCACCACGATTCGCGGCGGTACCCGGCTTCGGGTTAAACAAGGCCATCAATGAACGCGCCGAAGGACTCCTCTGCATGCCGCCGTCTCCCGTAACTCCCACAGCCAAGAAGATCATCGCCAACATCGAAAAGGTGGTGATCGGCAAGCGGCAGGAGATCATCCTGGCCTTGGTGGCGTACCTCTGCGAAGGGCACATCCTGCTCGAAGACGTTCCGGGCGTTGCCAAGACGATGCTGGCCCGGGCGCTGGCAGCCAGCGTCGGCTGCTCGTTTAAGCGGGTGCAGTGCACTCCCGACTTGCTCCCCAACGACATTACCGGCGCCTCGATCTTCAATCCCAAGACCACTGAGTTCGAATTTCGCCCCGGTCCGCTCTTTGCCCAGATCGTGCTGGCCGACGAGATCAACCGCACCACGCCCCGCACGCAGGCGGCGCTGCTCGAAGCAATGGCCGAGAGGCGCTGCACCGTCGACGGCGAGACATACCTGCTCGAACCGCCATTCCTCGTGATCGCCACGCAGAACCCGGTCGACCACGAGGGCACGTTCCCCCTGCCTGAAGCCCAGTTGGACCGCTTTCTTGTGCGGCTCAGCCTGGGCTATCCCAGCCAGGAAGAAGAGGGAAAGATGCTCGAAATGCTGCGCAGCGAGCATCCGATCGACCGGCTCGAACCGGTCGTTACTGCCGCCGACGTCATGGCGTGCCAGAAGGCGGTTCGGGACGTTTATGTCGACCCCAAAGTCCGCGAGTACATTCTCGAAATCGTTCGGAGCAGCCGCGAGCACGAAGACATCGCGCTGGGGGGCAGCCCGCGGGCCTCGATGGGGCTGTATCGCGCCTCGCAGGCGATGGCAGCCATTCGCGGGCACGATTTCGTCCTTCCCGACGACGTGAAGCGCATGGCGCCCGCCGTGTTGTGCCACCGACTGATCGTCCGCCCCGAAAGCCGGCTGCGCAAGATCAACTCCGCGAAGGTCGTCAGTGAAATTTTGACGGAGGTTTCCGTCCCCGTCCTCTCCTCCGCAGCGGGGGCCTCATGAGATGGCTGCTGGGGGCAACCTTGCTGCTGGCGGTCGGCATCGTGTTCCAGTTGGGGCTTCTGGTTTACGCGATGTACGTGTTGCTGGGCGTGATGCTCATCAGCAGGCATCTCGCGCGAGAGTGGATCGAGAACATCACCGCCGAGCGTGAGTGCAGCCGGCTGACGGCGGAAATCGGCGACAAGGTCGCCGTGATCGTCAACGTGAAGAATGCCGGCAAGATGCCAGTCCCATGGCTGCTGATTGAAGACGCCGTGCCGAAACAGGCGCTGCTCCAGCGCCCGCCACGGATTTCAATGGACGGCCGGCGGATGAACATCATGCAGCTTGCCCCGCACGGGCAGAAGTCGCTTTTGTATCAGGTCACGTTCCTGATGCGCGGGTATTATCAGCTTGGACCGCTGCTCCTGGAATCCGGCGATCTGTTCGGGCTGCACCGCCGGTTTCGCGTGGCGACCAAGCCGCACTTCATTCTTGTGTTCCCTAAGGTTTTGCCGCTGGAAGGTTACGATCTGGCGTCGCGCCGCCCGATCGGCGAAGTGCGGCTCACACACCGGCTGTTCGAGGACCCGACGCGGATCTCGGGAGTCCGCGAGTATCAGAATGGCGACGCCCTCAATCGCATTCACTGGCGGGCCACGGCGCGGACCGGCTCGCTGCACTGCAAAATGTACGAGCCGTCGTGCATCGCCGGAATGACGCTGCTGCTCGATTTTCACCAGGCCGGGTACGCTACCCGCAATGAGCCGCACCGGTCTGAGTTGGCCGTGACCGCCGCGGCGTCTCTGGCCAATGCTGTGTATCAAATGGGGCAGCAGATCGGCTTCATCACGAATGGCCGCGACGCGGCCGATCGCATTCGAGAAGAGGGCTTTCGACACGAGTTCCGCACGCGCTCGCTGGCCCTCGACACCGTCGAGATGCAGTCGAAGAGCGAGCGGCTGCGGCCGGTGATCGTCGAGACGCGGCGCGGCCCCGAACAACTCGTGCGAATCCTCGAGGCGCTGGCGCGCCTGGAGTTCACCGACGGCCTGACGTTCGGACAACTGGTCGTCGAGGCGACCAGCCGGCTTCCCCGCGACGCCACCGTCGTGGCCCTGCTCCCCGATGTGCCCCCTGAAACGGCCATCGCACTGGGCAGTCTGCGCCGGCGCGGCTACGCGGTCACGGTGATTCTGTTGATGTACGAAGACGAAAACTTTGCCGAGTGCATGGGGCGCCTGCTGGCGGAAGGAGTCGACGTCCGCCGCGTCGAAAGCGAGGCGGCAATCTCCGAGGTCTGTTCAGAATGCGCGGTAAGATGACAACTTATCGTTACCCCAAACATCGCTGACTCAATATGGCGAAAATCCGCCGCGAAAAAACGCTCGCCGACTACGTCGCGATCGCCTTCAGCCCGATGCTGATCATGACGCTCGTGGGAAGTCTGGCCTTTTTCCTGCTGGCAATCGTCTACAAAGGACAATTCGAGGGACGAGTCCAGTGGGTTCTGTTCTGGTTTGTCTCGGGCGCGGTCCTGGTGGCGCGGATCGCCATTGAGCAGGGGAAAGAGCACGCGAACCTGTTCGGCTGGGGACTGGCGGGAGTGACCGGCCTGTTCTGCTATCGGTTTCTGGAGCAGGACGCGGTCGTCATCGCCTGGGCGCTGCTGGCAGTGATCTGGTGGTGTTCGTGGAAGCTCACCTGGGACTGTACTCTGATTGACGACGGCGACGACTCGTCGGGCGAAGGACTGATCGAAGCCGCGGGCCTTGTGCGCAGCAAGGAGAGCGACCCGGCACCAACCACAACAGCCGCCGCCGCCGATCGGTCGCTGCACGCGGACACAGGCGCAGAGGTTGGCGAACGGATTCCGCTGTGGCGGAAAATCTTTTCCGATCCTTCGAATCGCACAGGTCGACCGCACGCCCCCGGCTTGTGGGTGGTCTATTTCTCGCTGGCCGCATTGCCGCTGTTCGGCATCGGGCAGTTGTTCATTCCCGCCGCGGAAGCCGGACGACGGTCGTATGCGTTCATTTTGCTGGCAATCTACGTCGCTTCGGCCCTGGGCCTGTTGCTGACGACCAGTTTCCTGGGACTGCGCCGCTACCTGCGGCAACGCAAACTCCAGATGCCGGCTGCGATGACGGCCACCTGGCTCGGCATGGGGACAGCGCTGGCTGCCGTGCTGCTGTTTCTGGCGCTGCTCATCCCGCGGCCGCAAGGCGAATACACAATCACCGAATGGATCAACAAGGCCGACGAGAAAGCGCGCGAGGCCTCGCGCCTGGCGATGCTGCGCGATAACCATGGCGAAGGAGAAGGCCGCCGGATCGGCGAGCACGATCCGAAAGCGGTCCAGCCTGGCGAGCGCCCGCCGCCCGATCAGAAGAATGCAGCGAATCCTGCCCAGCAGCCCGGCCAGCAACAGGGTGCAGAACAGCAACCGGGCCAGCCCGGTGGTGACAAACCGCAGAACGACCCGGCAGGTCGGAATGGACAGAATCCAGGTCAGAGCGGAGACAAATCCGATCGAAGCGGCAATCAGCAGCAGGCCCAGTCCGACGGAAAAAGAAAGCAGTCAGACCAGAACGAGCGCGACGGCAAAAAGGATGACGATGGCAAGAACGACGCCAACAGAGCCGACAGGAACAGGCAGAACAACCAGCAGGCGGGCAATCAGGAGAAGCCCCAGGGCAATCAGAATCCGCAGCGGGCCAACGCCAACGAACGCCGCGATGGTGAGCGAAGGCCGGGTGAACAACGACAACCCCAAAACGCCAATCCGGGGAATCAGTCGAAATCTCCGTCTCCGCCGAATACTCCCTCCGGCTCGTGGATGACCAATATCCTGACGACCGTCGCCCCGTTCGTGAAATGGATTCTCTATGGATTGCTGGGAGCTGTTGTCGTTTACTTCGTACTCCGCCACTGGGGGAGTTTCGTTGCGACGCTGATGAAGCTTTGGAATGAATTGCTCAGTCTGTTGGGGCTCGGTCCTCGCGCGGAGCGAGGCAACGGTTCCGAAATCGCAGAACCCGCTCCGGCGCCACAGCGGCCGTTTGCCGCGTTCAATGATCCGTTCCTGACCGGCGACGCACGGCGGATGTCCCCTGCGCAGCTCGTGCGCTACACATTCGACGCGCTCGAAGCCTGGTCGCGCGAGCAGGGCCTGCCCCGCCCGCCCGAGCAGACGCCGCTGGAATTCGCCGCCGAGCTCGGCCGAAGGATTCCCGCCGCGTCCAAAGACGTGTCACAGACGGCCCAGATCTACGTGCAGGTCGCCTACGCGCGCGGCAACCCTTCGCGCGATTCGCTCGAAGTCCTGGAACGACTCTGGCGTCGGATGAACGTGATGGCGGGAGCGTGATTCTGTGACTGAATCCTGTCGGCCGGCAATTAATTCGGGGTAGCCGGGGCGTTGCATCTGTGAACGGATTTCGCCTTACTTGACAGTCTGCAACCGACTTACGTACCATGCCGATTCACATTCGTGCACGTTTTCCGCCGGTTTTTTCCGCCGCGAAAGTGTCTCCGCACGGGTGCGATGCGTACCTAACTGATTGATATCACGGCCCTTAGAACGGCGGCAGAAACCATGGCGGTTCCCAAGCGACGACAGTCTCACTCCCGCTCCCGAAAGCGGAACAGTCATACGGCGATTAAGCCCATCCAGCTTGTGTATTGTCCGCAGTGTGGAACTGCCGCCCCCAGTCACGTCGCGTGCCCCAAGTGCGGGATTTACCAGGGAAGGACGGTCGTCGAGACCGGTAGCTAACGTCCCATGCGAATTGCGCTCGACGCGATGGGGGGAGATTTCGCCCCCGATCCGAATATCGAAGGCGCTATTGCCGCCGTGACGGAGAATCCCAACCTGCACGTCGTGCTGGTCGGCGATCAGGCGCTGCTCGAAGAGAAGCTCGCCAACTCGGGCTATTCCGGCAAGGCCATTTCGGTGGTCCCGTCGGAAGGAGTGGCCGGCATGGATGAAAAGCCGATCGAAGCGCTGCTTAAAAAACCAAAGTGCTCGATCGCGGTCTGCTGGAAACTAATGGCCGGGCAGGAAGTCGACGCGGTGGTCAGCGCCGGCAGCACCGGCGCGGTGGTGGCCGCCGGATTGCGAACGCGTCTGTTCCTCAAGGGTGTCAAGCGCCCGGGGATCGCCGTGGTTCTGCCAACGCTGCGCGGCCAGTCGGTGCTGCTCGATGTGGGCGCAAATCCCGCTGCGAAGCCGGATCACCTCGTGCAATATGGCGTGATGGGGGCCATTTACGCGCGTGAAGTGCTGGGGACGAGCGACCCCGCCGTGGGGCTGATGAACATCGGCAGCGAAGACGGCAAAGGGAACGAGCTGGTGCGCGAGACGCACGCCCTGCTGGCGAAGTCGCCGGTGCGCAGCCGCTACATCGGCAACGTGGAAGGGCGCGGCCTGTACCAGGGCGAGGCCGATGTCATCGTCTGTGAGGGTTTCGTGGGGAACGTGGTACTGAAAGTCAGCGAGGGCATGGCCGAAATGATGCTCCGTAAGGTCTCCCAGGATGTGCTGGCCGAGCTGAGCCATGAAAAGCATGTCGCTGGGGCCGCGTTTCAGAGCATCGGCAAGCGCTACTCGTACCACGAATCGGGCGGGGCGCCGCTGTTGGGGGTCGACGGAATCTGCATGATCTGCCACGGTTCGAGCAAGGGTCGCTCGATCCACAACGCGCTGCGCCGCGCGGTCGAATTTCAGGACCGCCGGATCAACCCACAAATCATCGAGGAACTGGCCGCTGTCCCCGTCGCCGGTTGAGCGCGGGGACCGCTATCTCCAATTGCGAGTGAAGGAATCGGCGCGTGGGGAAGATTGCACTCTTGTTTCCCGGTCAGGGAGCGCAGCACGTCGGCATGGGTCGGCAGATCGCCGAAAAAGTTCCCCGGGCCCGCGAACTCTTCGAAGCAGCCAACCGCATCGTGGGTTACGACCTGGCGAAATTGTGTTTCGAAGGCCCGGCCACAGAACTCGACAAGACCGACGTCAGCCAGCCGGCAATCTTCGTCACGAGCCTGGCCGCCCTCGAAATGCTGAAGGCTGAGCGCCCCGAAGTCGTCGCCGAATGCCAGATGGCGGCCGGTCTCAGCCTGGGAGAATATACCGCGCTGGTCTTCGCCGGTGCGCTGTCGTTCGAAGACGGATTGCGGGTCGTGCAGAAGCGCGGCCAGGCCATGCAGGCGGCGTCCGAAGCCACCCCCTCGGGAATGGTCAGCCTGCTGCTGCTCGGCCGCGAAAAAGTCGAAGAAGTCTGCCGGCAGGCGGCCAGCGCCGGCCTGATCCGAATCGCCAACTACCTGTGCCCGGGCAATACGGTCGTTTCGGGCGTGCAGGCGGCCTGTGTCGAGGCGGTGAAGCTGGCCGAACAGGCTGGCGGCAAGCCGATTCCCCTGGCCGTCGCCGGGGCGTTTCATACGACAATCATGCAGCCGGCCGACCAGCGGCTGGCCGAGGCCCTGGCCCAGGCAAACCTCCAGGTTCCGCGAATTCCCGTCTATTCGAACGTCGATGCCCGACCCCACGAGGCTCCCGACGAGATCCGCGAGATTCTGGTGAAGCAGGTGCTCAGCCCCGTTTTATGGGAAGATTCAGTTCGCAACATGCTGGCCGCGGGGACCGACCGGTTTTTTGAGGTGGGGCCGGGAAAGGTGCTGCGGGGGTTGCTCAAAAGGATCGACCGGAAGGCGGATTGCCAAAGCGTGAACGATTCTCCATAACGCTTGCCAACTTTGGGGGCATTGGTCATTCTGTGGAGGTCGAACGAAGCGGAAAATGGGTCGAAACGCCGTGTTGTGCCCGGCGGCGGCTGCGGTGTTGGAATTTACACAACCGAGTAAACCCGATATATCTGGGCCGTTGACCTGCGTGCGGTCTGGTCCGGATTGCAATCTGGAGGTAACTGGCGTGTCAGTAGAAGAAAAAGTCATCGGGATCGTCAGCGAACAATTGCAGATCCCCAAGGAAGAAATCAGCGCCGAGAAATCGTTCGTCGACGACCTGAAGGCCGATTCGCTCGACGTCGTGGAACTGGTGATGGAATTCGAAGACGTCTTTAAGATCACCATACCCGACGAAGATTACGAAAAGATCAAGACGGTCGGCGACGCGGTCAAGTACATTGAGGAGAAGCAGTAACGCCATGACGAGGCGCGTCGTCGTCACTGGAATGTCGGTCGTCACGGCCCTCGGGTACGAGACTTCCGAATTCTGGGACAAACTCTGTGCCGGCAAGAGCGGCGTGAGTCTGCTCGAACGGTTCGACTGTTCGGAGTTCAAAGTTCGCTTTGGGGGCGAGATCAAGGACTTTGACCCAACCGATTGCGTCGCTGCGCGCGAAGTCAAACGGCTCGACCGCTTCTGCCAGTTTGCGGTCTACGGCGCCGCCAAGGCCATCAAGCAGGCCGGCATCGACTTCACTCAGGGTGATTCTTACCGCTACGGCGTTGTGACGGGCAGCGGCAT
>JACQFH010000159.1 GCA_016200145.1 Planctomycetia bacterium
AAACGTACGGTGGGTCGAGCCGTGCGAGGCCCACCACGTCGCCGATGCAGGTGGGCCTCACTCCGTTCGACCCACCCTACATCTCGTTCAGGCATTCTTAGCGACCGCCGCGGCGTGCCGCCTCGATGGCAGCGATGTCGATCTTTTTCATCTGCATCATCGCCTGGAACGCGCGCTGGGCGGCCGCGGGATCGGGATCGGTGATCGCTTTCGTCAGGGCGACCGGCGTAATCTGCCAGGACAATCCCCATTTGTCCTTGCACCAGCCGCACTGGCTCTCCTCGCCCCCGTTGCCGATGATCGCGTTCCAATAGTGATCCGTTTCGGCCTGGTCAGCAGTTGCGACCTGAAACGAGAACGCTTCGTTATGCTTGAACACAGGTCCGCCGTTGACCCCGAGGCACGGAATGCCCATCACAGTAAATTCGACGGTCAACACGTCCCCTTTCTTCCCCGACGGAAAGTCTCCCGGCGCGCGGTGCACCGCGCCCACGGACGAATCGGGAAAGGTCCTGGCGTAAAGCCTCGCCGCGTCCTCGGCGCCGCCATCGTACCACAGGCAAATCGTGTTCTTTGTTGGCTTTCCCACCGCCGCGGCACGCTCGGCGAACATCTGGTTGACCACTTCGTTCGCCGGCCGGATTTCGAACGGCCCGATCTTCACCCCCGGGTGTTTCGACATCAGCGAGATCGCGTGGTCCAGGTCGCGGGCCTCCAGCAGCAGAATGCCGCCGAGCGTTTCCTTGGTCTCCACAAAGGGACCATCGGTGACCGCGACCTTGCCCTCCTTCATCCTGAGCGTGACCGCGTTCCGAGCCGAATCGAGAGCTTCACCCCCCACGAAATGCCCGCCCCGCCGAAGTTCATCGTCGTAGGCAAAGCAGTCTTCCATCATCCTCTGTGCGTCCGCCGGCGGAATCCCGGCGAATTTCGCCTCATCGAAGTATCCCAAGCACACGTATTTCATGGCGACTCCTCGTTCAATGGCTGCATTTTCGGACCTGCCCGCACCTTGATGTTGCCAGGCTCTCGTCCAATAGTCGAATGGCCCAGGCTGTATTCGACACCACGGCCCGAATTTTTTCGGTTCCCGTCCGGAATCTCAGTGAGCGATATCGTCGATGATCAGCGCCTGACGGTAAATGCAACGGCCGAGGCGTGCGAACTTGAGCGACACCTGACTGCCGAATAGAATTTTACTTCCGACGACACCATGAACGGTGTCGTTGACGAAAACAACCGACCATGCGCCTCGCCAGCAACAGTCAACTTGGCCCGTACGCGATTGTCTCGCCACTGGGCGCCGGGGGCATGGGGGAGATTTATCGCGCCCGGGACGCGCGTCTCGAGCGCGACGTTGCGATCAAGGTGGTTCCCGAGCAGTTCGCTCAGGATGCGCAGGCCCTGGCCCGGTTTTATCGCGAAGTCCGTGCCGTCGCCGCGCTGTCGCACCCGAACGTCGTGACGATTCACGACGTCGGCACCGACCAGGGCCTGGCGTATGCGGTCATGGAACTGCTGGAGGGCCACACCCTTCGCCGCCGGATCGCGCAGGGCCCAATTGATTGGCCCGAGGCGGTGGAAATCGCGCGGGGGATTGCCGACGGCCTGGCCGCGGCGCATGCCAAGGGAATTATCCATCGCGACATCAAGCCGGAAAACATCTTCCTCACGAACGACGGTTCGCTGAAGGTCCTGGATTTTGGGCTCGCGCGGCTGCAAACGAAGACCGCGAAGCCGCCATCGGATGCGCCCCTCCTGGAGACGCAGCCGGGTACGTTGCTGGGAACGGTGGCCTACATGTCGCCGGAACAGGTTCGCGGCCAGTTGGCCGACGAGCGGAGCGACGTGTTTTCGTTCGGCTGTGTGATGTATGAGCTGGTACTCGGCCGCGCTCCTTTCCTGGGCCCCACCGTTGCCGACACGATGGCAGCGATTCTGCATGAGTCGCCGGCCGCGTTAAGTCAGTCGGGTCGCCAGCGCCCCGCAGAGCTGGATCGCCTGATTCTCCGCTGCCTGCAAAAGGAGCCGGCCGGGCGGTTTCAGTCGGCCGGCGACGTGGCCGTGGCGCTCCGTCAGGTCGGCCAGGGTGTTTTCACCGGGGCCGGCGGCAGCCAGCAACTGCTGGAGACGGCGATCTACCAGGAAACGCCGCCGTCGGCGGCCCCGCAAGCTCCTTCCCTCGCCGTGCTGCCGTTTCGAAACATGAGTTCCGATCCGGAAAACGAATTCTTCAGCGACGGGCTGGCTGAGGAACTCCTCACCGCACTGAGCAAGCTGCACGGGTTGCGAGTGGCCTCGCGCACATCGTCGTTCGCCTTCCGGGGCCGGAACGAAGACATCCGCAGGATTGGCGAGCAGCTCAATGTGCGGAACGTGCTCGACGGGAGCGTCCGCAAGGCAGGCAATCGGCTGCGCATCAGCGTCCAACTCGTCACCGTCGCCGACGGATACCACGTCTGGTCGGAAACCTACAACCGCGAGCTGCAGGACGTATTCGCTATCCAGGAGGAGATCGCCGAGAACATCGCCAGGGCCCTGCAAGTGATTCTCAGCGAGAAAGAGAAAGGCGGCTTCAAGCGGGCGCCGACCGCGCACGTCGAGGCGTACGAATACTACCTGCGCGGCCGACAGTACTTCCACCAGTTTCGCCGCCAGGGGTACCAGTTCGCCCTGCAGATGTTCGCCCACGCCATCGGCATTGACCCCGGTTATGCGCTCGCCCATGCCGGCATCGCCGACTGCCATTCGCTGCTGCACATGTACTTCGACAGCAATCCTGCCAACCTGGAAAAGGCCGATGACGCCAGCCGGAAAGCCCTGGAACTTGCTCCCGAACTTGCCGAGGCCCATGTCGCCCGGGGCCTGGTCCACACATTGAAGAAAGACTACGGCCAGGCGGAAGGAGAATTCCAGACGGCAATCCGCCTGGACCCGACGCTGTACGAGGCCCGCTACTTTTTCGGCCGGGCCGCCTGGGCCCAGGGCAAGCTCGTCGAGGCGGCACAGTTATTCGAGCAGGCGTGCCAACTGCAACTTGACGCGTACCAGGCTGCCTCACACCTCGCCGCGGCGTATGTCGGGTTGGGGCGAAATGCGGACGCGCAGGCCGCTTTCCGCAGTGCGGCGGCCATCGCCTCGAAACACCTGGAACTTTACCCGGACGATGCCCGCGCCCTCTATCTGGGTGCTACGCTCTGGGCTTCCCTGGGAGAGTCCGAACGGGCGCTGGAATGGGCCAGCCGCGCCCTGGCGATGGACCCGGACGACCCCGTCACACTCTACAACGTCGCCAGCGTTTATGCTCTGCAGGGAGAAACCGAACGCGCCCTCGATTGTCTGGAAAACGCCGTCAAGCACGGATTCGCCCACAAGGGATGGATCGAGCACGATACGGACCTCGCTTCGCTCCGCGGTCACCCTCGCTATCGGGCGCTGCTCCAGGGGATGTGACGCCTGCTCAGCGATTCACGATCTCTTTCACCCGCTCGGCCAGCGCCGCTGCGATGGGCGCGCCCCCGCCCGGCGCCATTTTGTTCATCACGTAGGCGAAGGTGATGCGGCGATCCACGTCGATCGCCACCAGCGAGCCCCCCGTGCCGCCCCCCCAGCACACCCGGCCTTCCGCGACCAGGTTATAACCGACGCCGGTCGCGACCGGCGTGCCCAGCACGAGGTCGATCCCGTTGCTTTGCACTTCGAAGATCTGGTCGATCGTCTGCTGCGAGAGGAGCCGGACGCTATCGACCTCACCGCCGCAGGCCACCGCCGACTGGAGGCGCGCCAGCGCGCGGGCATTGCCGTGGCCGTTTCCCGCGCCGATGTCGGCGCGCCGCCAGCCCTCGGTCCAACTGCTTTCAAGAGGCGTGGTCGGGTTAGTCCAGGTCTTGAACGCCACGCTGTTGGGGTCGAGCTGCGTCGGGTCGAACGGCGACGGGTCGGACGGGATAGCCGGCGGCGGTACCACCAAGTTGGCGACGCGATGGAACTCCGAGGAGGGCAGGCCGATGTGGAAGTCGGCGCCCAGCGGCCCCGCAACCTGCGCCGCTAGGAACTCACCCAGGCGCTGGCCGGTGATGCGCCGGATCACTTCGCCGATCAGGTGCCCGTAATTCAACATGTGGTAGCCCGAGGCCGTCCCGGGTTCCCACCAGGGCGCCTGGGCGCTCAGCAGGGCGGTCGATTTGTCCCAGTCGTACACGTCCTCGAGGGAGATCGGCTGCTCCCAGCCCGAGACGCCCGAGGTGTGCGACAGCAGATGGCGGACCTTGATCCCCGCCTTGCCGTTGGCCGCGAACTCGGGCCAGTACCTGGCGACGGTCGCGTCGAGGTCCAGCTCGCCGCGATCGACCAGCACGAGCGCGGCGAGCGAGGTCACGCTCTTGGTGGTGGAAAACACGTTGGCGATCGTGTTCTCGCCCCATGGCGCGGTGCGGGCCCCAGGTCTTCCCCCGACTCGAGCTTGGCGGCGAACAGTTCGCGCAGGGACTCGAATCGGCCGCTGCACGTGCCCCCCAGCGGCGTCGGGTGATCATTCATGAGGCCTCTGTTCAGAAGTCGCGGTTGAAGCCGACGCCGATGCGGCACGGCCGATTGTAGGTGAGCCCATCGAGTTCCGCGATCGAGAGACTCGTTTAACCGCAATCCCATCGGGATGCGCGCGTCGGGCGCGCCACGACGATTCGACTGGCCGTAACGCACTGCCCACAAATCTGACGGTCTATCGACGCCGCGGCTATCCACCACCCGATCAAAGTGCGCGCTGCCCCCTCACCCCCGGCCCCTCTCCGCGGTGAGGAGAGGGGAGAATGTTTGTGGCGGGGGATTCGAAGCGCCCGGTACAATCACTTCGTCGAAATGCGATGGCTTCCGTTTCAAGGATCAGGATCAGCGCCAGATGTCGGAGCGAGAAATGCAAGAACCAAACTGGCATCGTATTGGCCCGGTGGAGCAATTTGATGATCAGGGGCTTCAACAGCTCAAGATTGGCAAACTGACGATTGCTCTTTCCTTTCGCGACGGCACGTTTGGCGCGATTTCCGGGGTCTGCAATCACGTCGGAGGCCCGCTGGGGGAGGGCACATTGAGCGACGACGGATATGTCACCTGCCCCTGGCACCACTGGCAATTTCAACGCCTGACCGGTGAAGCCAGAGGACATGGAAAACAACATCGCCCACGTGAAGACCGATCAGGACTTGAGAGACGGCACCAGTGCGCTCAGTGACCGATGTCTCAAGATGGCCGCGGACCTGGTTGCCTGCGGAGAAGGAACCATGACCATCGAACGCGGCGGGCGGAAGGCCCACATGCCGAAGTAGGTGCTTCCATTTCACGTTTCAGGAACTTCGCCAGATGCCACCATTGCCCGATCGCAGCACGTTCGAAGACATTTACGCCCGGCAGCCGCCGTGGGAGATTGGCAGGCCGCAGAAGCCGTTCGTCGATGCGGCTGACCGGATCAGCGGGGCGGTCCTGGACGCCGGGTGCGGCACGGGGGAGAACGCCTTGTACTTCGCGAAGCGCGGCGCGAACGTCACGGGAATCGACTTCCTGGCCGGGCCGATCGACCGGGCGAAACAGAAGGCGGCGGAGCGGGGCCTGACGGCAACATTTCAGGTGATGGACGCCCTGGCGCTGCAGGAACTCCCGCAGGTCTTCGACAACGTGATCGACAGCGGCCTGTTCCACGTCTTCAGCGACGACGACCGCCGCCGCTACGTAGAGGGACTGGCCTCGGTCCTGAAGCCGGGCGGCCGCCTGTTCCTGGCCTGCTTCAGCGATGAGGAGCCGGGCGAGCAGGGACCGCGGCGTGTTTCGAAAAAGGAGATCACAGACGCCTTCGCCGTGGGCTGGGTCGTGGAGAGCATCGAGCCGACGCGCTTCGAAGTTCGGCCTGACCTCACGGATTTCAGTTTCAGCCCGGGCGGCCCGAAGGCGTGGTTCGCGGTGGTGCGGCGCGCGGTGTAGCCGAACTCGCCAGAGCGACGTAGGTCAGGCTTTCCAGCCTGACAGCAATGTGCCCGAGATCGAGCCTGCGATCACCAGCACCAGGAGAATACTCGCATTTTACCTGGCTCGAATCAAGAAAAGCGATGCAGATGATGGACCGGGCGATTCTTGAGATCCACGATCTTTTCTGTCTTTTCTATTTTTGCGCACGGGGCCACTTCCCGGCCGCTGCAGATTTGAAATAATTCAACGCAAGTCAGCAGGCGCACGGAGTTTGTCTGCGGCTTTGACAGCTCTCGCGGCGTAGCGAAAGTTGTGAAACTTCCGCGCCGTCAATATTCATTCGCGCCCTCATGAATTGTCTGGGGTACGAATTGGACCAGGAGCGGTCAGAACCGGCCGGGCAGGATTATTCATCAGCGTTGCCAATCGGGCGCCGATGCGAAAATCGAGATCGAAGCCATGCCGAGTTTGCATCTGGATGCCGGACAAAGGCTTGCGTCGACTGCGGGCGGGCAAATCGATCTGGAGGCCGGCACGCCGCCGAATTCAGGCGGTTTGGGCGCATGCCACAAGTCTTTATTATGCAGACATTTGGGGATTGAGCCCGGTCACCGGGTAATCTCCAGAGTCCCGCGCGATTATTCACTCCTGTTATTCATAAGTTTTGTCTGACCCCTGACGGCCGGTGGCGAGTGTGTCGCGATAATGAGACAGTTAGCGCAGGCAACTGAGATCCTGGGGTCGCATGAACAATCTTGACATCGATTACAAGACACCCGAGTGCGGCGATCTGTACGATGAGCTTCCGTTATGGTCCGCGCCCTTTGGCCTCCTGCTCCTCGAACGGGTCAGCCTGAAAGCGGGCATGACCATTCTGGACGTGGGAGCCGGCACCGGATTCATGTCGATTGAACTTGCCCAGCGCTGCGGCGCCGCGGCGAAGGTGATTGCCGTCGATCCCTGGGAAAGCGCCGTGGCGCGGTTGAAACGCAAGCTGGACCATCTGGGCCTGCGTAATGTCCGCACGCTCGTTCAGGACGTGGCGACAATCGATCTGCCGGACTCCTCTGTCGACCTGATCGTATCGAATCTCGGGCTCAACAACTTCAATCAACCTGAGACGGCCTTGCGGTCGTGCTTTCGCGTCGCGAAACCGGGAGCCAGCCTGTGCCTGACCACAAACCTCGTCGGCCACATGGCCGAGTTCTACGAGGCGTATCGCAGCGTTCTTGTGGAGCTCGGCTTTACCGGTCGGCTCGCCGCTCTGGATGATCACATCAATCACCGCACTACAATCGATTCAGTCAGGACGCTGCTGGAACGCGCAGGCTTCAAGTTTGTCGATGCGGTTACTCGCACGTTCAAGGAACGATTCGTTGACGGGTCCGCTCTGCTCAGCCATTACTTCATTCGCCTGGGTTTTCTACCGGCCTGGAAGGCGATCGCCCCGGAAGGGGCCGTGGAGACGATCTTTGCGGCGCTGGAGCTGCGTCTGAATGCCATTGCGACCGATCGCGGCGAGCTGTCGCTGACCATTCCGGCCGCCTGTTTCCAGGCGTGCAAGCCTGATGAATGATCTGACGCTGAAACACTGGCTCGATCTGCTCGCCGTCTGGAATATTGACGCGGGTGCCGCACGCCTGGCGTTCGACGACCTTTGTCGGCGATATTCCGAGCCGGGGCGGTACTATCACACGCTCGATCATGTTCGGAACGTGTTGGAAACGGTAGTGCAGCTTGGTTCACGCGCCCGCAATCTGCACGCCATCCGGCTGGCGGCCTGGCTGCACGATGTGATTTATGACAGCCGGGCCGCGGACAACGAAGAACGGAGCGCCGCCTTTGCCGAGGATCTCTGCAAGACGTTTTCCATTCCGGCGGGCGGCGTGGTTGCAGGGCTGATCCTGAAAACGAAGAGGCACGATGATGCCGGCGACCCAGACGCACAGGTGCTGCTGGACGCCGATCTGGCAATTCTGGGGGCCGGAGAGAGCGACTATCTGGCTTATGCTGGGAACATTCGCCGGGAATACGCCTGGGTGTCGGAGCCCGAATACCGCACCGGCCGGTGCGGCGTTCTGCAGAGATTCCTGGCAAGGCCCCGGATTTTTCACTTCCTGACCGGACTGGAAGAACGGGCTCGAAGGAATATGGCGGCTGAGTTGATGCGATTGACTTAGCGGTTTCTTACCAGTTACCGGGCGACATGAGAGCAGTCTACGCTTTGCGGATAACTTCGAATTTCGCTTCAATGAGAGTGCGGCCCCCCTCCCCCAGGACGTGATAAAGAGACTTCAAGAAGCTGACCGTGCGATCGGCCGCGCCCTCCAGGCGCCACTGGCAATCGCGAAATTCACAGCCGGCCACCGTGGGAATTTCTCCGCCGGAGAATATCAGCGTGCAGTTCTCAAACGTGCACGTTTCGTACGCCTGCCCATCGAGGTGAATCGACTCGTCCTTGAAGGTCTTGCCTGTCGTCATGGATTGTGCCTTTGAGGAATAGAATCGCTCGATAGGGCTCGCACGAGCGAATCGTATTCCATTGGGGAGGCATCCTGCAAACGGTCAGACGACGGCGGCTTTGACGGAATGGATCGGCGGGAGGGAGCTGGCGACGCATTCGAATGACTCGCCCCCTTCGCGGCCGCGCCAGAGCTGGCCGGTGGTGGTGCCGAACCAGATCGAAGGCCGTCTGCCGCCGTCGATATCCATTCCGTCGCGCAGTACGGTGAACCAGGCGTCCTTTTTGGGCAGGCCTCTCGAAAGCTTACTCCATTTCTCGCCGGCATTTTCACTTCGCCACACGGCAGGCTGGCCGTCGGGGCAGGTGCGGGTCGCCGGGGCGAGGGGCACGATGTACACCGTCTCAGGGTCGTGCGGGTGCACGACGATCGGGAAGCCGAAATCGCTCGGCAAACCCTTCGCGATGCTCTTCCAGCTCTTCCCATTGTCGTCGCTGCGCAGAACGCCCAGGGTCGGATCGTCGAAACCGCCGTGGTTCTGCATGTACAGCCGCTCGGGGCGATCGGGATGCGCTGCAATCTTGTGCACACACTGCCCGAATTCGGGAAATTTTTCCGGGGCGAAGCCGGCGCCGACACCGCTGTTCTCAGGGGCAAAGGATTTTTCGCCGTCGCGGCTCGTGTAGTGGCCGCCGGTCGAAATCCCCAGGTGCAGCGCGCCTCCGTGATTCAGGATGGTGTGCAGGCACAGTCCGCCGTTGCCGGGATGCCACTGCCGGGCATGGGCATGGTCTGTGATGCCGGCGACTTTCTCCCACGATTCGCCGCCGTCGTCGCTGCGGAAGAGTGCGGCCGGTTCGACCCCGCACAGAAAGTCGGTCCGATCGCGACCCGGAGCGAGCGACCACACGTTCTTCAGAGTCCGTCCGTCGTCGGCCGCAAACGCGGGAGCCGATTTCGTCGGCTTGAATTTCTTTCCCAGGTCTTTGCTCACCTGGATCGTCGTCCCGAACCACGGCGAACTCGGCACCGCGATCACCTTCGGTGTTTTCGAGCGCTGGTCGATCAAAACGGTATTCAGCGGCATCCCGGGGAAGAACGGTCCGCGCGACTCGAGGCGCCGGGCCCCGGTGCTGCCTGAGAATACGAACAACCCCTTCTTGGTTCCGACGGCAACGACGACGCGACCAGCCATCTCTTAACCTCCCGAAACTGCGGGCAGGATTGTCACCAGGTCTCCGGCCGTCAACGGCGTTTCCAGTCCGGCCCGCGCACGGACGTGGTCGTTGTTGACGAAGACATTGATATGCGGCCGCGGCTCGCCGCGCTCGTCGCACAGACAGACGTGGACTTGCGGATGCCGGCGCCCCAGCTCGTCCAGCAGACCGCGGATGTCGCGAGCGGCCAGCGTCAGATCGAATTCCTGCGTCCCCCTCCGGCGGCCGCACAGCGACCTCAAGGCCGGGGGAATCGTCACTCGAATGTCGGGGACCGCAGGATCCATCGGATTCCGTAATGTGACGTGAATGCGAGCTGGGCGGACCTTTCGGACGAAATTCCGGAATGCCGAACGGCCCCAGACGACATCATCCGCCCCATGCTTCACGAACATATCGAAGGGGCTGGGCAAGTTCAACCGGCCTGTAGTAGGTCCTGTCTGCCGGACAGGATCGTCGCAAATTCTCGCCGTCGTTGCGCGCAGGCAACAAACATGAGACAAAAATGTTGACCGGCCGCAACCTGTGACCTATGGTTTCATGCCTTCTCGACTTTCACGATCCGGCAAGAGGTTCCGGTTGTGCTGCGGAGGGCGAATATCCGGTTTAATCGTCATCTTCCATACATTCTGCACGATTCCAACGTCCCAGGATTTCCCAGCGCGGGCCACGCGCCTGCCAGAGGACCCATTCGACTCTCGAGAGACGTAATTCCGATGAACCCCGGATCGCTGCTGCTGGTCGACGACGACAAATTCATTCTCGACGCGATGGCCGAGTTCCTGCGCGGGAACGGTTACCGGACCGAGACGGCGCAGACCTGCCGCGAAGGCTGCGATCGCATCGCCGAATTTCCGTTCGACGTCGTGCTGTGCGACCTGAACCTGCCCGATGAAGACGGTTTCAAACTGCTCGAGTTCGCCAAAGAGCGATCGCCCGACACGGCGGTGGTTCTGATTACGGGCTACGGGACGATCGAGAGCGCGGTCGACGCGATCCGATTGGGAGCCTTCGATTACCTGTCGAAGCCGCTCATCGACGACGAATTGAATTTCTGCGTGCAGCGAGCCATCGGGCAGCGGCAGGTCATTCAAGAAAACAAATCGTTGCGGGCGCAGCTCGACCAGCGGTTCGGTCTGGGAAAGATCATCGGCCGCGACTATAAGATGGTCAAGATGTTCGACCTGATCGAGAGCGTCGCCGACACGCGAACGACGGTTCTGATCCTGGGCGAGAGCGGCACCGGCAAGACGATGACGGCGCGGGCCATTCACCAGTTGAGTTCGCGTCGCGACAAGCCGTTTGTCGAAGTCGCCTGCGGGGCGCTGCCCGATACGCTGCTCGAAAGCGAACTCTTCGGTCACGTGGCCGGCAGCTTCACGGGGGCCATTCACGACAAGATCGGCAAGTTTCTGCAGGCGGACGGCGGCACGATCTTTCTGGATGAGATTGCGACGTCGTCGCCCAGTCTGCAGGTGAAACTGCTGCGCGTGCTGCAAGACCGCGAATTCGAGGCGGTCGGCGGCTCGAAGACGCACAAAGTCGATATCCGCCTCATCCTGGCGACCAATGCCGACCTCGAACAGCTCGTTGCCAAAGGACAGTTCCGGCAAGATCTGTTCTACCGGATCAACGTGATCACGCTGATGCAGCCCCCGCTGCGGGAGAGAATCTGCGATATCCCGCTTCTGGCACAACACTACCTTAATGAATTCCGCGAACAGACCGGCAAGAACATCACCGGGATCAATGAACAGGCCCTGCAGACGCTGCAGCAGTACCATTGGCCTGGCAATGTCCGCGAGCTCGTAAACATCATCGAACGGGCCATCGTGCTGACGAAGCGGAACGTGATCGGGCTGGAAGACCTGCCCGAGTCGATCCGCCGCGGCGCGACAATTCCTGAAGCCCTGCAGGCCCGCGCCGGCGGCGCGAACCTGAAGGCGGCGCTCGCCAACCCGGAACGGCAGATCATCATTGACGCTCTCGAAAACAACGGCTGGAACCGGCAGAACACGGCCGAGATGCTGGGGATCAACCGCACGACTCTGTACAAGAAAATGAAGAAGTACGGGATCGCGTTCGAGAAGCAGTTGAACTCGTAGTCTCGACGGATCGAGACGACTACTTGGGCAGCAGCGACTCGTAGAGAGCTTCGTAGCGGCGGGTCATCGTTTCCCACGTAAACTCCGCGGCGGCTCGTTCCCGGCCCGCGTGCCCCATCGCCCAGGCGGCTTCGGGATCGCCGAGCAATTTCTCGATGGCCCCGGCCAACTCCTGTGGCGACTCGGCTGGAACGGTCAGCCCTGTTTCGCCCTCGCGCACCAGCTCGGCGACCCCTTCGACGCGCGTCGCGACGACCGGCAGGCCGGCGGCCATGGCTTCCAGCACCACGTTCGGCATCCCTTCCCAGAGCGACGGTAGAACCAGCGCGGATCCGGCCGCGAGCAAGTCCGGAACGTCACTCCGCCAACCGGCAACGTGGATCCGCGTTCCCAAGCCCTTTTGCTGGATCAGGTTTTCAATCGGCCCGCGTTCAGGCCCTTCGCCTACGAGCAGGAAATGCACATTGGGATGTTTGGGGATGACGCGGGCCGCAGCTTCCACGAGTGTCGCCAGACCTTTCTGGCGATCAAGCCGACCAATTGTCAACAGTGTCTCGCTTCCCGGCGGAATTCCCAGCAGACCCAGATCGGCAGGCGTCGCCGCGGTGAATTTCGAAACGTCGACGCCATTCGGTACGACAACGATCTTGCGGCGCGAGAGACCGGCCTCGCGAATTGAAAACTCGGCGACCGCCTGGCTCACGCAGACGGTGGCGTGCACCATCCAATTCGTTGCACGGTCAATCCACAGGGGCCAACGGCTGCGTCTCTCGGCCACGCGGATGCCCGACACGATGTGACGAACTCCCGCGACACGTCCGGCAATTCTGCCTGACAGATTCGCATGGAACAGAAACGTCTGTACAAGCGCCGGGTGGAACTGCCGGAGCGCCCGAGACAGTCGCCAGACTGCGCCGACGTTGGTCCAGCGCCTGGCCCCCAGGCAGGTGACCACAACGCCGGCGGCCCGCAATTCGCCTGCCAGCGCGCCCTCGGCGGCCAGGCAAAATACCGCCGGCTGCCACCGCGCGGGATCGAGCCGCGTGACCAGTTGCACCAGCGCCCGCTCAGCCCCGCCAGGGTCGAGATCAGTAATGCAGAACGCGATCCGCACGCGAGAGTCGGAGGTCGACACCAGTTTCGCCAGCCTTTCACCTCGAATCCGCGCACCCTTATACTGAATTCGACGACACTCTCACAGCACAGCTTACGCAAAACGACCATCCTGTGACGGACGAACTGGCCTCCTACGACTATGCTCTGCCGGATGAATTGATTGCCCGGCATCCGGCTGCCCGGCGAGACGAGGCGCGCCTGCTGGTCGTCGACCGTGTATCCGGGACGGTTCGCCACCATTCCGTCCGCGACCTGCCTGACCTGCTCACCCCCGGCGATTGCCTGGCTCTCAACGACACGCGCGTCGTGCCGGCACGCCTGCTGGGTCACCGAGCGGCAACCGGCGGAAAGTGGGAAGGGCTGTTTCTTGACGAGACAGCCACCGGGAACTGGCGTCTGCTGTGCCAGTGCCGCGGCAGGCTTCAGCCTGGAGAAGAGATCTCTGTTCACCGTGCGTGTGAACCCGCCGCGGGAGAACGGCTTGTGCTACGGCTGATCGAGCGTGAAGACGACGGCGTCTGGCACGCGCGGCCGAGCGAGCCTGTCGACGTCTGGCACGCGCTCGATCGATTTGGAACTGTTCCGCTGCCCCCCTACATGCATCGGGAAGTCGCCGAGGCGGACGACTTCGAGAGGTATCAGACCGTCTACGCCCGCCACCGCGGATCGGTGGCTGCCCCGACGGCAGGACTGCATTTCACGCCGGAACTGCTGGCGAGTTGCGTCGCTCGCGGCGTCGATCAAGCGTTCGTAACGTTGCACGTCGGGATCGGCACGTTTCGCCCGATCGCCGTCGAGCAACTCGACCGGCACGTGATGCACTCGGAATGGTGCGAAGTCGAGGCCGCGGCGGTCGACCGACTGGCGGCAGCGCAGGTGCAAGGCGGCCGCCGGATCGCCGTCGGCACGACGACAACCCGCGCCCTCGAATCGGCAGCCGCCGGCACTGGCCGGATCGCACCGTGGCGCGGGCCGACCAACCTGTTCATTCGCCCGCCTTATGAATTCCTCGCGATCGACGGACTGCTGACGAATTTTCACCTGCCGCGCTCGACTCTGCTTGTGCTGCTGTGTACGTTCGCCGGCCGCAATTTGATCCTCGAAGCCTACGCCGAAGCGGTGCGTGCAGGGTATCGGTTTTACAGCTACGGCGACGCGATGCTGGTCGTCTAGAGAGTCGAAGTGTCGAAAAGTCGAAGAGTCGAATAGCAGATCGGGTTGAGGAGTTGCTCGAATCCAGACGAGTTTCGCGGGTCAGTCGTCTATGGCGTGGATTTGCCTGCTGGCGCATTCGCATCATTAGGCTTGGCATCGGGCT
>JACQFH010000160.1 GCA_016200145.1 Planctomycetia bacterium
CGAGCTGACGGTCGCTCTCTTCTACGAATCGGGGCTGCGAACACTCGTTCCCAGCTACGACCTGAATCTCGATCAGTTGCTGAGCCTTCTCTCGCACAGCGATCCGGCCCTGTTTGAAGTCGTGGCGCATCAGCACATTCCCATGTTTCACATGGAGCACTGCATCTTCTCGCACGCGCTCTCGAATGGAAAAGATTCGCACGACTGCGGCCGGCCGTGCGATCGGCATCGGGTTGAGCTGCGCGATCACGTGGGCGAAGCCCATCCTCTCGCGGCCGACGTCGGTTGCCGCAATACGCTGTTTCGCGCGCGGGCCCAGTCGGCGGCCCCCTACGTTCCGCGCCTGCTCGCCGCCGGCGTCCGCCGATTTCGCGTCGAGCTGCTGCGCGAAACGGCCGCCGAGGCCTGCGCATTGATCGACAGCTACGCGGGCGTCCTGGCCGGGGGCGGGGCGGGACCGCGCGTCTGGCACGAACTGCGCGTGCTGAACCAGGTCGGCATTACCCGCGGTACGCTCGAATTCGAGTGAGCCGTTGGAGTTCAGGCTTCAGCCTGCGCTCTTGCCGGGTCGCGAACACGATTGCATCGCCTCCTGTGCGACGTGCATTCGAACTCGCAAGGTTCCATCACTCGATTGCCCGGCGCCTGGTCCGTTTGTAGCGATTCTACGGGGAGGGGATCTGCCTTTCCTTCACAATCATTTCATGGGGCTGCGCGATTTCTGACCTAAGATTTCTGTCATACGGGCGGACATCCGCCTGATTTCCAGGTCCGAAACGCGAGCCGATGCCATGTCAGATTCAGCCGCCGTACTTGAACTCCCGGGATCAAACGCCGGCGCCGGAAGCGCGGCCGCGATCGAGGTGCCCAACGTCGGCTGTCCGAAATGCGGCAGCCTCGAATCGTGGGGCCGCTCGTCGTGGTGTCCCCAGTGCGGATTTTATCCCCGGCTGGGAACGTCGGTCGCCGAACTCGAAGCGGCCCCCGAAACGCAATCGTCGTTTGCTCCCAAAACGCCGCTGGAATTGTGGCTGCACATGCCCGCCTGGATCAAGGTCTTGTGCACGGGCGTCGTGGCGATTTTTGGGATGAGCCTGGCCGTTCGCGCGGTGACCCCTGATAAGAGTTTTGTCCGCAGCTTGTGGGGCACCTGTCAGTTGCTGGCGGGATTGGGCGTGTTCGTGGCGTTTCATCTGGTCGCGACTATCAAGGCATCGTTCAAACAAAACGGCACCGGATTCATGGACGCCATCGTGCATCCGTTCGACGTCTGGCGGCCGACGATTTACGAATTGCCCGGCTCGGCTCGCCGTTTGTGGCTGGCCGTCTGGGGATTGACGGCGACCGTGTGTGCCGTGGCCATCATCGGTGGGATTCGCTACTCGGTGCTGGTCGAAGACTGGGGCTTCCGCCAGCGGGCCAATTCGGATATCGCCGCGCAGATCAAAGCCAAGGCCATGGAAGCGGCGATGGCCGGCGCCAAACAGGCCGACAGCCTGGAGGACGCAGTCAAGGGCGCCGCGGCCAAGGACGGTGAGAATAAAGATGGTGAGAACGATCTCGACATGCTGACGACCGACTGCGTGGTGGTGGGCTACAACGTCAGCGCGGCCGACGGCAAGATTTCAGAGCTGCTCCTGGCCTCGATCGTCGAAGGCCAGCTCAAATACGTCGGGTCGGTCAGCGAGGGCATCACCGACAACATTCGCAATGAGCTGGCCAGGAAGCTGCCCAAGCTCAAACAACAGGTCCCCATCGTCAAATGCCCCGGTCGGGCCGTATGGGTCAAACCCGAGGTGGCATGCCGGACGAATTTCAAAAAGTGGACCGAGCAGATGTTGATGTCGAAGGTCAAGTTCAAAGAGCTGCTGGCCGACGTGAAATGAGTACTGGGTACTCAGTTGGGCGCCGGCAGAGGTTTCACTTTGCTCGGGTGTCCAGCCGCAGCGTGCGGAAAAAAAAGTCGTTGACCGCGGGCACGAGATACGGAACTCGCAGCAGCGAATGCGGGCAATGCCCTGCCTTCCCAAGCCGCTGGTAGCTGACGTCGGTCACTCCCGCGCGCGACAGCTCCACGACAAATCGGTCGGCGGTCTCCACGGGGACCTGCTCGTCGGCCTCGCCATAGATCAAGAGCAGCGGCGGCAATTGCTTTGCAACGTGGCCGGAGGGCGAAGCCTGCTGATATGCGGTGCTGCGGTCCTGATCCGGCGGCCCTCCCATCAGCAGCTCGACGACCGATCGCAGCGCGCCCGTCTTGTGCTGGTGGACGAGATCGATCGGTCCGCTGTCGCTGACCATGGCGTGCACCCGGCTCGACTGGTCGCGATAGGGACCGTCCCCTTCCAGAGACGCGTCGCCATTCGTCATTCCCAGCAGCAGCGCCAGATGTCCGCCGGCCGAATTGCCCCACACGCCGATCCGCTCAGGGTCGATCTGGTATTTTTGCGCGTTGGCCCGCAGAAATCGCACGGCGTTCTTGCAATCGTGAATGGCCGCCGGATAAGGCGCTTCGCGCGCCAGCCGGTAGTTGATCGTGGCCGCGACGAATCCCAGCCGGGCGAAATCGATGGTATTTCCCGGCGGGCGAATGTTCGGCGTCGAGAAGCTCGATTTGTCCCCCTCGATCCAGCCGCCGCCGTGGATGACCACGATCGCCGGCCGCGGTTTTTCCGATGGCGCTTTCGGCACGGCCAGGTCGAGCACCCAGCTTTTCGATTCTCCGTCGCGATACCGCAGGTTGTACGTCAGCGCCACGTCGTCGAGATCGTCGGCTGAAAGATCGTAAGGAGCCAGGCCAATCAGGAGTGTGATCAGAACGAGACGCGGGACACCGCAGGTGCAATACATGGCAATCCACTTCTTCCGCGGTCTCATATCTCAACTCATTTCTACTGGAACGAATCCACGGATAGCGTGGCAATCCCACGGATGACGAGTGAGGAACCACGAAATACTCGAAAGACGCGAAATCGGTTCTACGAAAATTCGATCCACAGATTTCCCAGATTTGCGCAGATGATCCTGATGCGGGGCCTCTTCAATCTGTGAAAATCTGCGCAATCTGTGGATATTCCAGGTGGTCGCGACTTCACGATCCGTGGGTTTGCCACGCCATCCGTGGGGATCCACTTCAACGATCTCAATTGAGTTGTGGCAAGCTATGCCAGGATTTCTTCGACGACGCGGGCCTGGGAGACGGCGGGGTCGGTGAGAGTTTCGTCGCGGCCATTGTGGAAATAGGTCAGCCGCTCGTGGTCGAGACCGAGTTGATTCAGGAACGTGGCGTTGAGGTCGTGGCAGCTCACGCGCCCTTCGACCGCCCGATATCCGAACTCGTCGGTCGCGCCGTGGATGTGCCCGCTCTTGAAACCGCCGCCGGCAACAAACAGACCGAATGCGTTCCGGTTGTGGTCGCGGCCGTTCCCGTTCTGTGAAACGGGCAGGCGCCCGAATTCGCCTCCCCACACGACGATCGTCGAATCGAGCAGCCCCCGCTGCTTGAGGTCGCGGATCAGCGCGGCGGCGGGCACGTCGACCTTGGCGGCGATCTCTTCGATCCCCTGCTTGAGATTGCTGTGCGAATCCCAGGGAGTTCGCACCGGCGCATCGAGCTGTACGAACCGCACCCCTGCTTCGACCAGTCGGCGGGCCATCAGGCACCGTTTGCCATAGTCGGCCGTCGCGGGCTTGTCCATGCCGTACATCTTTTGCGTGGCTTCGGTCTCGTCGGCCAGATCGAGGACGCGCTCGGCCGAAAGTTGCATCCGCGCCGCCAGCTCGTAATGCCGGATGCGAGCTTCGAGGTCGCCATCGAGCGGATACTGGGCGCTGTGGCGGCGGTTGAGGTCCGCCAGCAGCTCGAGATCGGAGCGCTGCGCGCCCGGCGCCAAGGCCACGCCAGACCGCAAATTGAGGACCGGCGCCCCCTGCGATTGAAACTCGGTGGCGCGGTACACCGCTGGCAGCCAGCCACAGTCCCAGTTCAGCGATCCGCCGCTGTTGTAACCTTTGGGATCGCGGAGCGCGACGAATGCCGGCAGGTTCTGGTTCTCGGTCCCCAGTCCGTACGAGACCCAGGCCCCCAGAGTCGGGCGGCCCGGAAAAATCTTCCCCGTCAGAAACGCGCGGAGCGCCTGGGGATGATTGTTGTTGTCGGTGTGCATCGAGCGGATGA
>JACQFH010000161.1 GCA_016200145.1 Planctomycetia bacterium
ATGACCGATTTCGGACGCACGCCGAAGATCAACTCGGCCAGCGGCCGCGATCACTGGGCGAGCGCGGGGTTCGTGGTGATGGCCGGGGCAGGCGTTCCGGCCGGTTCGGTGCTGGGCGCGACCGACGACCAGGGGGAACGGCCCACTCGCAACGAATACACGACCGACGACGTGGCAGCCACGATTTATGCCAAGCTCGGCCTGCCTCTCGATCTCGTCGTCACGGCCCCCGACGGCCGCCCTATCCGCCTCATCGAAGGCCACCCGATCCGCGAGTGGACATCGTAGGTCAGGCTTTCCAGCCTGACAGCATTGTGGAATCCCCGGAGCCCGCGGGTTGCAGGCCAACAGCTCGACAGCTTGCACAAGTTGAACGTATTGCCGGCAAGCGCGAGCGCGCTCGTTTTCACTCGGCGAGCCCGGTAACATGGTGTGCGGGAGGATTTCGCAATGATCTCCAAAGCCGCCACAGTCAAAGAGTATCTGGCCGGCTTGCCGGCCGACCGACGTCAGGCTTTCGAAGCCGTGCGTGAAGTCATTCTTCGCAACCTCGACTCGGATTATGAAGAGGGCATGCAATATGGCATGATCGCGTATTACGTGCCACATCGTGTCTATCCTGCAGGTTATCACTGCGATCCGCGGCAACCGCTGCCATTTGCCGGACTGGCGTCGCAGAAGAACTACATGTCGCTGCACCTGATGTGCGTGTACGGCGGAGGCGATCTGCTGAAGTGGTTCGAAACTGCGTGGAAAAAGACTGGCAAGAAACTCGACATGGGGAAAGCGTGCGTCCGTTTCAAATCGCTCGATGATGTGGCGCTCGACGTCGTGGGCGAAGTCATCCGGCGGATGCCGGCAAAGAAGTACATCGCATTCTGCGAGTCGGCCTGGAAGAAGTCATCCAAGGCAAAACTGAAACCGCGCCGGTCGCCGAAACGGGCGAAGTGAGGAGTCCCATGCGAGCCCTGTTGATCATTTTGGCTTTCCTGCTCGCTGCGGGCTGCTCGAAGACGGATGCGCCGGTCGCTCTGCCGCCGGACCGGCAACCTGCACCGCAGACGGCGGAATTGGCAGCACCATCGACCGCAGGAGTGGCAGCACAGGAGGCCGATTCCCAACCGTCGGCTGGCGAAGACCCGTCGGAAGGCGACGAATTAGGCCGGTTGCTGAGCGCGCGCCTGAATGGAGGCATGCAGCATTCCTTCGGGCAGTTCGCGAACATGTTTCTGGTGATGAGCCGGCTCAATCTCCCGAATGCCATTGGACTCATGACAAAGTCGGAGGAGATCGCCAAGGCGGAGCTGCAATCCCCTTTTCCCCCGTTTTATCATCCGACCGTGCGCGAATTCCTCGACGCGATCGCGCTCCAGACATTTTCGGAATGGCAGCACGATGCGAGCGGGAAATTTATCAAGAGCGAAGTCGAGATTCCGGAGGAGAGTCGCCCCGTGATCTTCGAATTCACCGCGACCGAACGCGAGAAGCCGTTCGAAGTCACGCTGGCGGAGGAATGGAAGTCGATCGACAAAGGGAATTGGGTGATGCTCGTCCCGCCCAGCTTTCCCGTCGGCATGGACATCTACGAAATGGGCACCTATTCAATGGACAGCGGAAGTTCCGATCTGAAGTTCTTCGAAAAAGTTCGGTCCGAGGTGGCCCTCGAATGGGCACAGCGGGTCGCTCCAGACGCCAAGGCCGAAGATCTGAAGCCAGCCCGGGTCGGCTCAAATGATGCACTGCATTTCGAAAAACTGCTGACGGGGCAAAACGGCAAACAAATCCGCTGGCGGCATTGGGTCTTCATGGTCGAGAACAAATGCTACTTCATCGTGAGCACAATCGTTCCTGCCCTCGAGGACGAGATCTTTCCCGACGTCGAAAAAATGGTGGCGTCCTTTAAGGTGAAATCGCCCCGCTCCGGTGGGATCGCACCGTAACGCGGCCCGATGTAGATCAGGTGGTTTCCCATGAAACAGGCGCTGCTGGTGATCGTCGGCGCGGCTGTCGGCGGATTTCTTGGATACAAGGTGTTCTTCTGGTTCTATCACCAGGGACTCTACGGACTGGTGATCCCCGGAGGTCTCCTGGGAATCGGCGCGGGGCTCGCGCGCAATCGTTCGCGGCCGTTGGCCGTGGCATGCGGAATCGCCGCGCTGCTGTTGGGCCTGTTTACCGAATGGCGGACAGGTCCGTTCTTCAAGATCGACAACAGCCTCAGCTATTTTCTGCTGCATATCCACAAGCTGTCACGGGTCACGCTGCTGATGGTCCCTCTCGGCGGTTTAGTCGGGTACTGGGCTGCATACCGAGGCAGCGAATCGAAGCCCACATCTGAACCCCCGCGCGACAAGTAGGTCAGGCATTCCAGTCTGTCAGTTGGAGTTCAGGCTTCAGCCTGCGCTCTTGCCGGGTCGAATGCACGATTGCATCCATGGCTTGCAAACGCAGCGCGCAACGGATGCAGTTATGTGTTCGGCATCCAATCGCGCAGGCTGAAGCCTGAACTCCAGCTTTGCCGGCCGCCGTCTCGCAAATTCCGGGCCGTTTCCAACATCTCCTTGTCTCCCCCCTCTCCTTGTCTTCGTTCGCAAATGAGGGAGTTCTTCTGAAATCGGCCGCCAAGCCGGCAGATGACGGACGGGCGCCGCTCATCCTCCCAGCGCCAGCAGTGCCACGTTGTAATAGATCAATACGCCGACCATGTCGCTCAACGAAGCGATCAGCGGGTTCGACATCAGCGCCGGGTCCATGCCGAGTTGCTTGAGGATGATCGGCAGCAGCGTACCGTTGACGGTCCCGAACGTCACGACCAGCGCTACGGTCCCGGCGACGACGGCCGCGTCAGCCGTGGATACATAGAACCGGGCGAAGGTAAAACCCATCAGGGCCAGCGTCGCTCCGAGCAAGAGCCCGGTGTACAGCTCACGACGGCCGATGCGGGCCTGGGTCTCGCGGTTCAATTGCCCGAGAGCCAGAGCGCGAATCACCAGCGTCGCCGATTGCGAGCCGGCATTGCCTCCACTGGCGAGCACGAGCGGCAGAAACAGCACGAGCCATTCGGATTTCTGCGTCTCCGATTTGTAATGACTCAAAATGGCCGCGGTGCCAAATCCTGCGACGAGCAGCAGCACGAGCCAGATGCCCCGCTTCCAGGCGAGTGTGATCAAAGGGGTCGACAGGTATCCGTCTTCGAGCGGTTCGACGCCCCCCAGGCGGTGCACGTCTTCGGTCGCTTCCTGCTGCAGCACGTCGAGCACGTCGTCGTGCGTGACGATCCCCACCAGTCGCCCCTGGTCGTCGACGACCGGCATGGCGATGAAGTCGTACCGGGCAATCCTGTTCGCCACCACTTCCTGGTCTTCATCGACGCGCACCGAGATCACGTCTTTGTCCATCAGTTCCGAAACGAGCGCGTCGGGGCGGGCCAGAAACAGCTTGCGCAGCGAGACAAACCCGTGCAGGTGCCGCGCGTCATCGATCACGTACACGTAATAAATCGTCTCGCGGTCGGGTGCCTGCGTGCGGAGCTGTGCCAATGCGTCGCGGACGGTGACCCCTTCGGGGAGCGAAGCATAGTCGGTCGTCATGATCGACCCGGCGCTGTGTTCGGGGTACGACAGCAGCTTGCGAATATCGCCGCGCTCGGCCTGTGCGATCAGGGGCAGCAGCAATTCGACCTTCGCCTGGTCCATATTCTTGAGCAGCGCCACCCGGTCGTCCGACGCCATGGCTTCAAGCAGGGCCGACAGGTCTTTCTTGTCGAGCGTCGCCACCAGCTCCATCTGCCGGGGGAGCGTCAGGAACTCGAACACCTCGACGCGCCGCGTGAGGCTGGTGTGCGACAGCACGCTCCAGCACTCGGCGACCGACAGGGCTTCGAGATTTTCGGAAACGACGCCGGGGTGAAAGACCTCGCAGAATTCCTGCATGGCCCGCGCGTCGTTCTCGATCAGCATTTCCCGGAGCTCGGGAAGCAGCAGGGGGTCGTACATGCGGGGGCCCGGCGCGGCGGTCTTGTGCGGCTGTTGGAAGTCGGCGGATCGAAGTTCGAGGATAGAGGATAGAAGATGGAGGATCGAGAAAGAAGGGCGAGCGGCAGGCGTGAGCCTGCCGGTGGGTCCGTACTGGCTTGGCAGATGAAGAGCGAAAAAAAATACGCGGCGCGATAAGCGCCGCGTAGGTGGTGATCGTGTGACTCGATTTCGTCAGTTTACCGCTTCGAGAACTGGAAGCTGCGGCGGGCTTTGCGATGTCCGTATTTCTTGCGTTCGACCATACGGTCGTCGCGGGTCAGGAAGCCACCGTCGCTCAGCGCGCCGTGTTGTTCCGGGTGCAGCGCCTGGATGGCCCGGGCGACGCCCAGAATGACCGCGCCAGCCTGGCCGTTCACACCGCCGCCGTTGGCACGCACCCAGATGTCCACCTGGCCATACACGCCCGTCGCCTTGAGCGGCGCTTCGATCAGCAGGCGATGCCGCTCGACGGGGAAGTAGTCCTCGAATTCGCGGCCGTTAACGGTGATCTTGCCGTTTCCCTTGCGGACGCGAACGCGGGCCACGGCCGTTTTGCGGCGCCCCGTGCTGACGGCCGTGCCGTCGGCTTCGATGCGGCCGCGAACGATATGCGGCAACCGCGGTTCGGCCGCCGCTTCCGGCGCTTGCGATCCGATGTCGAGACCTTCGGCGACCGACGGCTCAGCGGCAGGGCCGGGAGTTGTTTCCGCGGGAGTGGGGGTCGCTTCCGCGGGCTGTTCTTGTGATTCGTTCGCTGCGTTTTCCATGAACCTGCTGCCTGATGATTCGCGAAATGATCTGGAATTGTCTCGTTCGGGGCCGCGATCAAACGGCCTTCGGTTGCGGCACCTGCGACTGATGCGGATGCTCGCCGCCCCGGTAGACCTTGAGCTTCTTCAGCATGTGCCGTCCGAGCTTGTTCTTCGGAAGCATCCGGCGGACCGCAAGCCGGATGATCTCTTCGGGTTTGCGTTCGAGCATCTCAGCCGCGGGAATCACCTTGCGGCCGCCCGGATAGCCGGTGTAATGGTCGTAGGTTTTCGAGACCATTTTCGCCGTGAAGTTCGGATGCGTCGGATGGGCCATGCGGCGACCGCCGAACCGGATCTTGTCGGCGTTGATGACCACAATGAAGTCCCCGGTATCGACGTGCGGGGTATACTGGGGCTTGTGCTTTCCCATCAGGATCGTGGCGAGTTTGACCGCCAGCCGGCCGACGACATGCCCCGAGGCATCCACCAGAATCCAGGCGGGATTCACTTCGCCCGTCTTTGCCAGATACGACTTTGTCACGTGAAAATTCCTCGACTCGAATGCCAGAATGTTGTCGCGGCGATTCAAACCGTATCCGGCGATCGCCCGCAAAATCACGCCCGCCAAGCCATCTCGGGCTAGCCGCCCCTGCACCCCGACGGGACGGGGCGGAACGAGGTAAGATAGCGGTTTTCAGCTTACCCTTCAATGTCGCCGCAGGAAAAATGCGGGGAATCGGGGGGGAACGGCATTGGGCGGGGCATCGCGGGAGAGCCCCACTGACGTGCCCCGGCCGCTTTTTTGGCGGCCGGGCCACGTGGTCGAATTCGCCAAACCCAGTTCGGAACCAGCTCAAGCCGCAAACTACGTGCGGTCGATACATCTTACGTAATCTTGTTAATCGTTGCGCGCGGCAATGTCTGACAAATACGCCGCGAAGGCGTCTCGCAATGCCCCGAAACTTCCATTCTGAGCGACGTGGATGTGCCACCGGCACGCGGAAGCGGTTCGCGCCGGCGCATGGGGCCAGAGATTTCTCAAGTTATTTCTCCATATTTGTTTACGTCATTCTCATCCTGGCTGCCAGCCTGCGCGCCGACGATCAAGGCACGAAGCAGAAGGCGGCAACCGAGACTGCAAAAAAGTCGGCGGCTCCGGCCAAAAAGACCGCCAGATCGCAGCGCCGCAACTTCCCGATCAAGCAAGCCGGGCAGCAGGAATCCGCGCCCTCGAAGTCAGAGACTGGCGCGGAAAAAGAGCCCGCGGCGACCTACGCCCCCAGCGACGTTCTGCCCCCGGTAAAAGACCCCCAGTGGCCGGCGTGGACTCCCACCGATAATCCAGCCAGGCAGCCTGTGGTCTCGCCCATCGGTTACTACGGTCTTGTGCGGCCTCCGTTCGGCGTTGCACCGGATGAATACGGTCAGGAATACCTGCGGCATGTGGCGAGCGAAGCCGACCTCGACTTCAACGACGCAACCTGTGCGCAGCCGATCGACATCTTCCGCCCCGACGGCGTGGCCCCCGCCGGCGTGATCGGCGATCACACGCTCAATACGCTGGGGCGCGTGATGGTCTCTTACCGCTATAACAACATGGCCTACGACGGCCTGCTCGACGGGTCGAGCTCGATCAGCACGGCTGCCGCGCTCGCGCAGTTCCCCATCGTCCCGATCAGCGGCACCGCTCAAAACCATTTGTTCATACTCGAGCACGCTCCGACTGACGACCTGACATTTCAGGCGATCCTGCCGATCGTGCAGCGGCGCATCAATTACATTGATGCGCTCGGCAACCGTTACGTCACCGACTCGACCGACATTTCCGATATTCAGTTGTATGCGCTCTATGTTGTCCAGCGGACGGAAAACCAGCAGATTCACCTGAATTTAGGCGTTCAGGCCCCAACGAGTGTTTTCGACACAATCGGGCAGGTTCCGACTCCGGCGTCGCCTCAACTGACGTATCCCATGCGGATTGGAGACGGAACCTGGGATTTCCTCCCCGGCATTACGTATCGCGGACAGTCCGACGACTGGACTTGGGGCGTGCAGGGATTGGGAATCGTGCGGTTCGGCATCAACCGGTACGGGTACCGCCTCGGCGACGAAGGCAATTTCAACGCCTGGATCGCCCGCAAGCTGAACGACTGGGCCAGCGCGTCGACGCGCTTGAACGCTCATGTAGTAGGGAACATCTTCGGCGCCGACGAGCGGCTCAACCCGTTCCTGGTGCCGAGCAATATGACCAGTTTGCAGGCCGGGCAGCAGCTCAACGTGCTGTTCGGTCTGAATTTCGTGATCCCCGACGGGTTCCTGAAGGGACAGCGCCTGGGAGTCGAAGGGGGCATTCCTGTGTATCAATGGCTCGAAGGCCCTCAGCTCAGGCAGACGTACCAGATCTGGACCAACCTGACTCTGTTGTTCTAGCGCACTTTTTTTCCAACGCAAAGCAGACGCCGTGAAATCGATTCTTCCAGCCTGGCTGACGTTGATCGCGCCCCTCGCGGCGCTGATCGGCGCGGCCGGCTGCGCCTCGACGACTGGCGACCTGGCGGCGATGAAGAACTCCGCCGCGAAACATGAAGCGGCGCCGCTGCCGGCGAGCATTGTGAAATCGCCCCGCGAGCCGCGCGGGTCCACGGTCATCGTTCTGGCCGGCGGAGAACAACCGGATTCAGAACAGGTGCCGAAGCGAAGCGCCGCCGGAACAGAAGCCGATTCCGGCGAAAAAAGCCTTGAAAAGAGAATTCAGGTCCCCAGAGACTTGCCCGGGGCCGAAGTGCCGCGGCTGAATTTGCCCCTCAGGACGGGCAACGAGCAGGCTTACGAAACGGCAATTCGCACGCTGTTCCCTTCGCTGTCGGACGCCCCGCCGATGAATGTCGATGAAGCGGCCGCTGCGACTCGCAAGATGACTCTGTTTGAACTCGAGCAGACGGCCCTGGCGAACAGCCCGCTCATCGCCCAGGCCCGGGCCGACGTGACGTCCGCCGTCGGCTCGGCAATCCAGGCGGGAACGGCCCCCAATCCGACCATCGGATACGAGGCCGACACGGTCGGATCGGCCGGAACCCGCAACTATCAGGGGGTGTTTGCCACGCAACTGATCAAGACCGCAGGCAAGCTGCAGGTCGCCCAGGCCATCGAAAACGTCGACCTGATGAATGCCCAGCTCGCTCTCAGGCAGGCACGGTTCGATCTGCTCACACAGGTCCGCCGGCAGTACTTTGCACTGCTGGTGGCCCGCGAGGCGATCCGCATCAACGAGGCCATCGTGAAATTCACTCATGAATTGTACCGCATCCATGTCGACCAGGTATCGCAGGAAGTCGCAGCGCCGTACGAGCCTATGCAACTTCGTACGTTTGCCGTGATGGCGCGCGGGGAGCTGGTGAAGGCCCGCAATAACTACGTCATCGCCTGGAAGCAGTTGACGGCCACACTCAATTCGCCGGAGATGCCCCTGGCGGATCTCGTTGACAGTCCCGGCATTCCTGTGCCGCAACTCGACTACGATTCGGCCGTCGCGCACGTCCTGAGCGTGCACACCGAAGCGCAGACGTCGCGCAACATGCCGATCCGGGCGAGTCTCGACCTGCGGCTGGCGGAGATCACGCCGATCCCCGACATTTCGATTTACGGGGCAATCCAGCGGGACTTCACAACGCCTGGTCTGGGGCGCACGTCGTACAACACACAAGTTGGAATGCCGTTCCCGATTTTCGACCGCAACAAGGGGAACATCTTGTCGGCGAAGGGAGCTTTGCTGCGGGCAACGCAGGAGGTGACTCGCGTCGAAAACGATCTGCGCAGCCGCCTGGCCGATGCCTTCGGGCGGTTCGAGACGAACCGCTACCTCGTCGACACACAGCGCAAACAGATCCTGCCCGATTCGGTGCGCACGTATCGCGGAACCTACGAACAGCACATTCAGGCGCCCAAAGACGTCGGGTTCGCCGACGTGATCGTGGCCCAGCAGAACCTGCTGAATTCGGTGTCGGCGTACCTCGGCTCGCTCAGCGGCCAGTGGAACGCATTCGTCGACATCGCCAACCTGCTGCAGGTCGAGAACCTGCAGGAGTTGCAGCTCAAGCTGCAGGAGCAGGATGCGCCCCCCGCCCCCGAGCCGCTTCAGGGCAAGACCGACAAGCAGGACGACATGTCGGCCATGCTGGAGGAACTGCTCTCTGACGGCGAAAAACGCTGATTGCAGCCTTTAACGGCGCGGACCTGAAGTTCAGCCGCCAGGCCCAGCCGGGTGCCGTAGCCACCGACCCTCCACCGCGCTGATTTCAGTGATGTCCTCATTTAGTGGATTTGTGGTGCGGCCGTCTCGGCTGCACTGCTGCAGGCGAGACGGCCGCACCCCAATTTAGGACAACGCGCTTTTTTCCGCCGTGCAAATTTGCGCGCCGGGTGGAAACTGGTATCGTTGACACTGCGAAGGATCCGTCGGGTTGGGGACCGGGGTTGTCCCTCCACGACGTCGGGTTCTACTGTTTCCACCGAACGAAATGCAGCTAGGAGATTTCGTCGTGCAGCGCTGTCGCCGGCTGGTGCGCACCCTGTTCATTGTGACGTGTCTATGCATTGCCGCCGCTCTGCACGGCGAGCCGGACGACGGGCCGCCTGATCATCCGCCACCTCTCTCGCCGGCCGAAGAGCTCAAGAAGCTGAAAGTCGCCGAGGGGCTCGAAATCCACCTCGTAGCTGCCGAACCGCAGGTCGCGCAGCCCCTGTCGATCTGTTTCGACGACCGCGGCCGGATGTGGGTCCTGCAGTACCGGCAGTATCCCAATCCCAACGGCCTCAAGCCGGTGGCGATCGACCAGTACCTGCGGACGAAGTACGACAAGCTTCCTGATCCGCCCCCCGGCGGTCCAAAGGGGGAAGACCGGATTTCGATCTACGAAGACACCGACGGCGACGGCCGCGCCGACATCGTCAAGGATTTCGTCAGCGACCTCAATCTGGCTTCGGGAATGGCGCTGGGCTACGGCGGCGTGTTCGTCGTGCAGCCGCCGTACCTGCTCTTTTATCCCGATCGGGACGGCGACGATCGTCCCGACTCGCCGCCCAAAGTGTTGCTGACGGGATTCGGCATGGAAGACGCCCACGCATTCGCCAACTCACTGACCTGGGGCCCCGATGGCTGGCTCTACGGCGCGCAGGGCAGCACTGCGACGGCCGACATTCGCGGCATCGGATTTCAGCAGGGGATCTGGAGATACCATCCGCGCTGGGACCGGTTCGAGCTGTTTTCGGAAGGGGGAGGCAACACCTGGGGGGTCGAATTCGATCGCTTCGGCAATCTGCTTCCTGCGGGCAACACCGTGGAGCCTCTGGAGCACCACGTGCAGGGGGCGTATCTCGTCAAAGGGTTCGGCAAGCACGGGCCATTGCACAATCCCCACACCTACGGATATTTTCAGCCCGTGCTGCACCACGGATTCGTAGGAGACAGCCTCTCGGGCGGGGCGATCGTCTACCAGGGCGGGGCGTTTCCCAAACAATTCAACGACGCCTGCATCTGTCCGCACACGCGCCACAGCGCCTGCCGCTGGGCAACGATTGAAACGCGCGGCTCGACGTTCGCCACACGGCATGCGGGGGATTTCGTGACGAGCGACGACGTCTGGTTCCGGCCGGTCGACATGACGGTCGGCCCCGACGGCGCCATCTACATTGCCGACTGGTACGACTACAACATCTCTCACTCGTCGCCCAAAAACCGGAGCGAGTGGTATCAGCCGAGCCGGCAGGACGGCCGCGTGTGGCGCGTCGCGCCGCCGGGCCTGCCTCCGGTGAAAGCGAACGCGTTCGACCTCGGCAACAAGTCGAGTGAAGAGCTCGTGGAATTGCTGGCCCATCCGAACGACTGGTATGCACGGCAGGCGCGGCGCCTGCTGGCCGAGCGCTGCGATCAATCGGTGGCGCCGGCACTTATGAAATTTGCACTCAAAAGCAGCGATCAGCGGCTGGCCCTGCAGGGACTGTGGTCGCTGTACGTACTCGGTGCGTTCGATGCGCCGCTGGCCCTCAAAACGCTCGTCAGCCCGCACGAAAACGTACGGGCCTGGACAATCCGGCTTGTGGGAGACGACCGCAACGTCTCGCCGCCGCTGCTGGCCGAATTCATCCGGCTGGCCCGCTACGATGCCAGCGTCGTCGTCCGCTGCCAGCTCGCCTGCACGGCGAAGCGCCTGCCGGCGAGCGCGACGATGCCGATCGTCGAGCAGTTGCTTGCACACGACGAAGATGCCGACGACGTCCAGATGCCGCTTCTGATCTGGTGGGCGATCGAAGACAAGGCGATCTCCGACACGTCGCTGGTGTTGAAGACGGCAAAATCCGGCGACGTCTGGCACAGGCCGCTGATGACGAAGTTCATCATCGAGCGACTGTCACGCCGGTTTCTCGCCGAAGGCTCGAATGCGGGATCGGCCGCGTGTGCTGACCTGCTGCTGCACGCGCTGCACGAACGGACGGCCGACCAGGCGCTCGACGGAATGTTGCAGGCCCTCTCGGGCAGGGCGCTCGATGGCGTCCCGCCGGCGCTGAAAGTCGCGGTTGCCGAGACGATGCGCCGTGAATCGCAGAACCCGCGCGCCCTGGAGCTGGCTCTGCGGCTGAACATGCCAGGTGCTGACCGCAAGGTCATTGCGGCGGCGACAAATCGCGACGCGAAGGCCGAAGATCGCCTGGCCCTGATCAAGGCGCTCGGCGAATCGAAAAGTCCGCCGGCGATCGACAGCCTGATGTCGTTGCTCATGGGAGACACACCCGAACCGATTCAGGCCGGGGCGCTGGCAGCGCTGGGGTATTTCGTAGACGACCGCATTCCCGAGACGGTTCTCGACCGGTACGGCAAAATGCCTGCCGGACTCCAGGCGCGGTCGATCGACTTGCTGTGCAATCGTCCCGCGTGGGCCCTCAAACTGGCCGAAACGGTAGATCGCCGCGCGATTCCCGCCGCGGCGGTGCCGCTGGAACTGGTGCAGCGTCTGCGGCGGTACGACGACGACCGATTGCTCAAGCTGATCGACAAAAACTGGGGCAAGGTGCAGGCGTCCACTCCGTTCGAGAAACAGGGGCGGATCAACGCCGTTTCGCAGTTGCTCTACAAAGGTCCCGGCGACGCGG
>JACQFH010000181.1 GCA_016200145.1 Planctomycetia bacterium
AGGACAAGATCTGGGTCGCCGGCGGCCACGCCCAGCCCCTCAGCAGCGAAGTCTGGTCGCTCGACGTGCCCAAAGATTTTTCCCCAGAGTAGCAGGCACACTCCGTGTGCCGTCGAATTAGAATACGACAACGATTGCAAGTACTAGTCGAAAAAAAAGACGACGGCACACGGAGTGTGCCTGCCACTTTGTCAAACAGGAGATCCTCCCATGCTGACCCGTCGTCACTTTCTCGGATCCGTTGCTGCTGGCGTCGCGGGAAGCTCATTGCTTCGAGCCGCCGGGGCACAGGAATCCGACCGCAAGAAGCTTGCCGTCGTCACCACCGTCTGGACGTACCGCTCGCATGCCTGGCACATGGCCGAGCGGTTTCTGCACGGCTACCCGATCGGCGGGAAATGGCACCGGCCGGCGTTTGAAGTCGTATCCGCGTACGTCGACCAGAAGCCCGAAGGGGATTTGAGCCGCGGCCGCGCCGACGAATTCGGGTTTCCGATCTACGCCACCGTGGCCGAGGCCCTGCGCCGCGGTGGCGACAAACTCGCCGTCGATGCCGTGCTGCTGATCGGCGAGCACGGCGAATATCCGAACAACGAGTTCGGGCAGAAGAAGTACCCGCGCTACGAGCTCTTCAAGCAGGTCGTCGATGTGTACCGCAAAGATGGCAAGACAGCGCCCGTCTTCAACGACAAGCACCTGTCGTGGAAGTTTGCCTGGGCGAAGGAAATGGTCGACGCATCGAAGGAGCTGAAATTCGGCTTCTGTGCGGGCTCGTCACTGCCGGTGACGTGGCGGATGCCGTCGGTCGACATGCCGCTGGGGGCCGATGTCGAAGAAGTGATGTGCCTGGCGATGGGAGGGCTCGACAGCTACGACTTCCATGCCCTGGAAACGATGCAGTGCATGGCCGAGCGACGCCGCGGCGGCGAGACGGGAGTCGTCGCCGTGCAAGCCCTGCGGGGTGACGCGGTGTGGAAGGCGTTCGAGGCCGCTTCGTGGCAGGCCGGCGGATGGGACCCGAAACTCTTCGAGTCGTGCATTGCGCGTACGCAGACGCTGGCGCAACCGAAGTCGTTCAGCCATCGCCGCCCGACGGCGGCCCAGATGCGCGAGTTCGTGAAAGACCCGGTCGCTTACCGCGTCGAGTACGCAGACGGCCTGAAGGGGACGATGTTCCTGATGAACGGTCTGGTCGAGGATTTCACGTTCGCCGCGAGAATCAAAGGCCAGGCCGAACCGCTTTCGACTCTATTTTATCTGCCGCCGAATCCCAACGTGGTCTATTCAGCGGCGCTGATGTCGAAGGCGGAAGAGACGTTCCGCACGGGCAAAGCGCCATACCCGATCGAGCGGACACTGCTGACCGGGGGCCTCGTGGAGGCGGGCATGCAGTCGTTGAATGCCGGCCAGAAACGGCTGGAAACGCCGCACCTGGCGATTCGCTATCAGCCGACGCGCGAGTCGACATTCTGGCAGGTATAGTGCGCTCAAACAAACCGAACCGAGTGAGAACCGCGGATGACGCGGATGGCCGCGGATGACAGGGCGAAAAGATGATGGTGTTGAACAAATCTGTGAAATCTGCGAAATCTGTGGATGACTTTTTCGCCAAAGCAGTTTCGTGACTTTCGCGTCTTTCGTGGTTCCTCTCCATGCTTCGCATTCTCGGCACCGGCAGACACCTTACCGGCGGCATCGGCCGGCGTGAGATGCTGCGGATCGGAGGGCTCGGTGCCTGCGGGCTGTCGCTGGCCGGCTGGCAGCTCGACCGGGCTCTGCAAGCGGGCGAGGCGATGCCGGCGCTCGAGGCTTTCGGCAAAGCCAAGTCGTGCATTCTGCTGTACATCTACGGCGCGTGGAGCCAGCTCGACACGTTCGATCCCAAGCCGCACGCGCCGGCAGAGATCCGCGGTGATTTCGGGACGATTCCTTCCGCGATCCCGGATTTGCGGGTCTGCGAGCATCTGCCTCTGACGGCCGGCGTCCTCGACCGCTGCACGATCGTGCGATCGATGTCGCATCCCAATCCGATCCACAACGCGGCCTACACGCTGACCGGAAATCCGGAAACGATCAGCCTCGAAGGACGGCAACGACATCCGGACCATTGGCCCTACTTCGGTGGCGTCCTCGATTACCTCGACGGGCGTACTCCGAAGGGCGCGGCGGAATTTCACGTGCCGGTGAACGTCGGATTGCCGTGGGTGCAGAGCAGCCGCTCGATGCCCAATAAACGAGCCGGGACGTTCGGCGGGTTTCTGGGGGCCTCGTACGATCCGCTGTGGGCCGAGTTTACGGGCAACGCACCGCTGGGCGATCCGTACCGCGGCATTACGCCGGAGGGAAAGTTTTCGCTTATCCGCGACGATCTGGTGGCCCCGACGCTCGACGTGCTCGATCGCCGGCATTCGCTGCTTGAACAGCTCGATCGCCAGATCGGCTGGATCGACTCGACGGCCGGCGGGCGCCATTGGGACCGCAATCGTTCACGCGCCTTCGAACTGGCCGCCTCGCCACCGGTCCGCGCCGCGCTCGCGATCGACGGTGAACCGCCCG
>JACQFH010000192.1 GCA_016200145.1 Planctomycetia bacterium
CAGCACACCGTCTCCGGGGTTCAAAAATGCTTCGCAGAAGAACTGTTCGAAGATTTTAGCTCCGGGCCCGACGACGACGTTTTCAGCGCGGGCCGGAATGCCGAATTCGGCGCTGACAAACTTTGCGGCCGCCTCGCGGAACAAAGGCAAGCCGGGCGACGGGCAATAATGCGACTGATTCTCGCGAATGGCCCGCTCGCCAGCCGCCTTGGCCGAGGCGGTGCTCTCAAACGGGCTGTCGCCGATTTCCAGCTCGACAACGTCTTTTCCGCGGGATTTCAGCGTGCGGGCGACCGCCAGCACCGTAAAGGCCGTTTCGACGTTGAGATTCCGGGCAAAAGCGCTGAGTGTCACAGCCACGTCTGGGTTTCCTGGTGGGTCGTCGGGTGCAGGATCGGCCGGTCGCCGCGGCAAATGAAAAAATGGAAGTCGGCGACGATCAATGCCAGGCCCTATTCTAGGAAGTCAGGCGATGAAAGCCACCGAGCACCCGGGGCAGAAACCAATCCTGATTCGCCGAAAGTGACGGGAAAGCGGGATTTACGGAAGAATCGGTTTGCGCGCGCGGCATCGCACGGGAATCGGCGAATTTATGCATTGCGACTGGCGCAAGGCCAATCGCATGACGATCTTCGTAACATCCTACTGAAATGCGCATTCGGCAGCGTCAGGACGCGCTGCAAAATACGCTGATTTTGACGATCCCTTGCGGCAGGCGCCAGCTTCTGGCGACCGACAACCGCTTTCGAATAGATTCCTGTACATGAAGTAAGGAGCGGGCACGATGCTTGTTCTGTCGAGACAACGCGACGAAAGCATCATCATCGGTGACAATATCGTGATCACGGTGGTGGACATCCGCGGCGATAAAGTTCGACTGGGCATTCAAGCCCCGACGGAAATCCCCGTGCACCGCCAGGAAGTGTACGAAGCCATTCAGCGCGAAAACATGCGGGCGGCGGGCATCGATCCCGAGGAAGCTCCTCCGGCCATGAATAAGTTTCCGAATCGCCGCAACAATTCGCGTCCGGCAACATAGTTCCGCAAAGTCACACCGTTCCAGGCGGCTGATGGCCGCCAATTCATCCAAGACGAGTCGCCTGACCTTTCGAACTGTCGTTGATGCCCGGTCAGTCTTGTGGCATCCGCAGAATTGGCGATCTCTCTGACGACGGCACATCTTTGGCTTCCGCATATTGCCCATTCAGTGCATGTCTTGTGAATGATTCAATTTCTCTAAAGTCGCTTGTGTCGTTCGTCGATATTCCGACAAGCGAGTAAGGAATGTCGCTGGGAATCGGGCCGCCATTGGCGGGCGCTCCCCAGGTTCGGAAGGAATCAGCAGCCACCCCCAAATACAACAACTCGCAGAGATCTGCGCAAGCCACCCACGGCAGCGACCGGGTTGGCCGAACCCTACATAGGAAAGGTAGCTTGGCATGAGTACACGTATCTCGACGAACCTCGACTCTTTGCGCGGGTTGTTAAACCTGCAGAAATCGGGTGCTCTGCAATCGCAGGCTTTGCAACGGCTGTCGACGGGCTCGCAGATCAACTCTGCGGCCGACAACCCTTCGGGGTTGATTGCCGCCAATACGCTGGGGTTGCAGATCAGCGCGATCAACCAGTCGATCGCCAACAGCAATCTGGCGAACAACGTCATCGGGACGGCCGACGCGGCCCTCGGACAGGTCGACAGCCTGCTCACCGAAATCCGCGGACTCGTGCAACAGGGCGTTAACTCGGGCGCCCTGTCGGCGGCGCAGGTTCAGGCCAACCAGTCGCAGATCGACCAGGCGCTCGGCGCGATCAACCGCATCTCGGCGAACACGAACTTCGCCGGCCAGAACCTGCTCGACGGCAGCAAGTCGTTCAACACGGTCGTCTCGTCGACCGATGCGGCGAAGCTCACCGACTTCTCGATCAACCAGGCGCTGTTCGGCTCGGCGTCGTCGATTACGGTCTCGTCGAAGGTCGTCACGGCGGCCGCCAAGGGCACGTTGACGTACAACGCTGGCAACCTGACGGCTGCTACGCCGCCGCAAGTCTCGGGCGCCAAGGGCAGCCAGGTGCTGTTCTTCGGTGCGGGTTCGAGCTACACGAACGTCCGGGACGCCATCAATGCCAATACCGACGCCACCGGCGTCAGCGCGTCGATCACCACGGCTGCGACCCCCGCGGCGGTGTCGATTGGTGCAGGCAACAGCGGTATCCACTTCACTGACGCGCGGCAGAATGCCGGCGCCAGCGATACGGCCGTCACCGTGAACTTCGTCGTCTCGGGCAACAACACGGCGCGATCGATCTCGGTTTCGGGAACGGCGATCACGGTCAACGTGGCGACCGACGCCAACGGCAACGTCGCGAATACGGAAACTGCCACCTCGATTGCCACGTCAATCGGAGCCAACTCGCAGTCGTCCGCCCTGGTGACCACGTCCCAACTCGGCAACGGAACTGGTCTTGTCGCCAGCTCGAGTGGTGCTCAGTCGCTGACAGGCGGTGTTAACGCGACCCTGACGCTGACAAGTACCGATTACGGTTCGCAGCAGTTTGTGGGACTGAGCGTCCTTAACGGCACGTTCCAGACTTACGATTCCAGCAATGCGGCGACGTACCGCAGTGCCGGCAGCGACATTGTTGCACAGATCAACGGGCAGACGGCATCGGGCAATGGCCTGAAGGCTTCGGTTGCCACGGCGCTGCTCGATGCATCGGTCACGTTTGCTTCGGGTTCCAATGCTTCGAACGTCACCGCCAACATCACGATCACCGGTGGCGGCTCGCTGTTCCAGATCGGGGCCAACGTTTCGAGTGCCGGACAGATCGGCGTGGGCATCGACTCAGTCAACACCGCCACGCTTGGCGGTTCGACCGGCAAGCTGTACCAGCTCGGATCGGGCGGCGGCAAGAGCCTGGTCGACGTCGGACAGAACGGCGTCACCGGCGGCAATCTGGTTGACATCATCAACCAGTCGCTCAGCCGGGTTGACACCCTGCGTGCCCGCCTCGGTGCCCTGCAGAAAGACGTGATCCAGACGAACATCGATTCGCTGGGGATCGCCTTGCAGAACATCACCGAAGCCAAGAGTCAGATCGCCGATACCGACTTTGCCGCCACCACGGCTCAGTTGACGCAGTCGCAGATTCTGTCGCAGGCCGGCATCTCGGTGCTCCAGATTGCCAACCAGGCCCCGCAGCAGGTCTTGAAACTCCTCGGCTAATTTGCGGCGGACGCCGACAAAGTGAATTGATTCGGCGGCGTCGGGAAGAACTCCTTCCCGGCGCCGCCGTTTCGCATTTCGCCCAGTCCGCCCAACCGCCGCGGAATTACCCTTTCGCGACCCCGTCGCGGAAAGGAACTTCTTAACCTGCTTCAGCTTAGGTTGCCGATAAATCCCTAACAGGGACCTGGGCAGGCACGAAATCTTCTGGCGTTTTCGTATGTCGCTTGTATCCGCCACGACGGGACTGATCAGCGGACTGAATTACTCCGCGCTGATTCAGGCCCTGCTTGTTCCGGCCCAGGCCCAGATCGATGCGCTGAGCAGCCAGGAGAAAACGGCCAAGACAAAGCAGGCCGCAGTGCTGGCCCTCTCCGGGTCGATGCTGCCCCTCGGCACGTCGGCCACCGATCTGGGCACGGAAAAGAACTTCAGCGCGCTGACCGTTCAGAATTCGGATCCCGCGCAGCTCACGGCCACGAAGACGGCAGACGCCACGGCAGGCAGCTACCAACTGCAGACGCTGCGACTGGCGGCGGCGCAGCAGTCGATTTCAACAGGATTCGCCAATACGACCGAGCAGCTTGTCGGCTCCGGGACGCTGACCTTCGCGTCAGGCGGACAACTCGCAGCGCAGACGACTCTGGATGTGCTCAACGGCGGTGCGGGCGTGCAGCGCGGCGTCATTCGCATCACCGATCGCAGCGGGTCGGCCGCCGAGGTCGATCTGTCGAATGCCTATACAGTCGACGACGTCGTTTCAGCCATCAATAATACGACCGGGATTTCCGTCACGGCGAGCGTTCAGGGAGGGGCCATCGTCCTGAAAGACACCACGGGCCTGTCTGCCTCGAACCTCAGCGTCGCCGAAAAAGGGACCACACACACTGCGGCCGACCTGGGCATCAAAACGTCGGTCGCATCGGCCACGCTGACCGGCAGCACCGTGTACCAGGCGACCGGCGCGTTCACGCTGTCGAGCCTTAACGACGGCAATCAGATCCGCCGGGCCGCATCGGGACAGGCCAGCCTGCGAATTACACTTACCGACATGGGATCGACCACGCTCGACGTGGACCTGACAAATGCGGTGACCTTGAACAACGTGATCGACGACATTAACAATGCGACGGGCAATGCAGGAAAACTGACGGCATCGATCTCCAACGGGCGGATCGTACTGACCGACAACACCGGAGGAGGCGGGCCGGCGCCGCTGAGCGTCGCCAACATCAATGGCGCCGCGGTGGCTGGCGAACTGGGGCTGAGTGTCACCGCCGTCGGCAACACGCTGACCGGGGGCAAGCTCGTGGCCGGAATCGACTCGGTGCTGCTGCGCAATCTGCGCGGCGGGCAGGGGATCAGTCAGCTCGGGCAGGTTGCGCTCAGCGGTCGCAATGGCAAAACGGCCACGATTAACCTGTCGAGTGCGCAATCGCTCGACGATGTGCTGAACGCGATCAACAATGCGACCGACGGGCTGGGAGCTTCGCTGGCGCTGTCAGCCACGCTTAACTCTGAGGGAACCGGCATCGTCGTGCGCGATACATCAGGGTCGTCAGCCAGCAATCTGATCATCGCCGACGTGGGGCCGGGAACGACGGCTGCCAATCTGGGGATCGCCATTAACGCCGCCAGCACGTCGGTCGATTCGGGATCGCTCAACCTGCGGCACGTCAACCTGGCCACGTCACTTTCCACGTATGGCCCGCTGGGGGCTGCCGTGCCCGCCGGAGGCTTCACCATCACCGATTCGGCGGGCCACCAGTCGACGGTCAATGTGGGCACTGCGACGAAGACGATTGGCGACCTGAAGGAGGCCATCGAATCCGCAACTTCGGGAAACGTCACGCTCGCGCTCAACGCCACCGGGGACGGATTCGTGCTCACAGATCATGCGGCGGGAGCCGGGCAACTGGTCGTCCCCGAGGTGGGAGTGAGCACCGCCGCCTCGCTGCGGATTCTGGGGACCGGAACGACCGGAGGGGGCGGCCAATCTGAGATCGACAGCCGACAAATCGCCAAAGTCACCGTCGCCGGGACCGATACCCTGGCGAGCCTGGCCGCCAAGATCACCGCAGCAAATGTCGGCGTTTCGGCTACGATCATTAACGACGGTTCGACGTTCAGTCCGTTTCGATTGCTGTTGACCTCCACAAAGACCGGCGCCGTGGGGAACTTTACGCTCGACGACGGTGGTCTGGATCTGGGAGTTTCGGTTCAGACTCTGGGACAGGATGCGCGCCTTAAGGTCGGTGGCAGCCTGTCGACCAACACCTTCATTCGCACGTCGAGCACGAATCACTTCGATTCTGTCGTGCCGGGCCTGAATGTCGACGTCAACAGCGTGGGAACGGACCCGGCCCAGGTCTCGATCGTTTCCGACACCAGCAAGATCAGCACGCTGATTACGAGCTTCGTCACCGGATACAACAATGTCCTCAAGCAGGCGACGGCTCTGACGACGTTCAACACGGTGACGAACACCGCTGCCACGCTGCAGGGAGATGGAACGGTCTTGAGACTGTCCAACGCCCTTTCCGATCTGATGACCAATCGGGTCTTCGGCCCCGCCGGCAACGCCTATTCGACTCCCGCCGATCTGGGGTTTTCAGTCGGCGAAGACGGCTCGCTGGTGCTCGATTCCACCGTGCTGTCGCAGAAACTTGTGCAGGATCCAACCGCCGTCAGCGATTTCTTCCTGGACTCGACCAACGGCTTTGCCTCGAAACTGAAGAGCACCGTCGAATCGTTTACCGACCCGATCGATGGCGGTCTCACGCAGGAATCGAGCGGTCTGCAGGACACAGTCAACAACATGGAGAAGCGCAGCAAGACCCTCAACGACCTGCTCACCACACGGCAGCAGCGCCTCATGAATCAGTTCATCCACCTGGAAACCGTGCTGTCGAGCTTGAAGTCGCAGCAATCGGCGCTGTCGGCGATCTTTGCGACAGCCACGTCGTTCGGATCCAACTCGTCATCAAATTCATCCAAGAGCTGACATTCCTGAAGGCCGGGTCCAGCTTCATCTTTCGTTGCGTTCCCCCGGGAGAACCGCCTCATGCCGACGATTGCCAATGCGTATCTCGAATCGCAAGTCATGACCGCTTCTGCGGAGCGGCTGCACCAGATGGTCATCGATGCGGCGATTCGCTTCGCCCGCCAGGCCGAAGCGGCCCTCGACGAAAACCGTCACGAATCCGCGTTCGTGGCGCTCAATCGGTGTCGTGATTGCGTCAACGAGATTCTCACCGGCATCTCGAGCGACCCGAACCCGGCGCTGGCCGAACAATTGCGGGGCCTGTTTATCTACGTCTGCCAGAACCTGACGCGTGCCGACCTGGCCCGTGACGCGCAGTTCGTGCGAGAAGCCATCGCCGTTCTCGAGTGGCACCGCAGTGCCTGGTTGCAACTGGTCGACAACGTGCAGAAGGCGCGGCCCGACAGTTCGGTGCCGGATCGCGACGGAGCGCCCGGAACCCGTTCGTGGACGACTTGAGAATCGCCGGGCGTAGAGTCCCGCGTGGTTTCTCGCCTGTACGGCTTACGGCGACTCGCATGCCTCCAGCTCGCGTGCCAGTCTCCGCGCGGCTTGGCGCAGTGCACTGCGCGGGTGATTCGGGCCCCAGAAGTAACCGATGACGTCCCAATCATGGCCGGTGAATCCGGCCGACTCGGCGGCGATTTGCCGGCCATCGGCTGCGAGCACTTCAATCTCCGCGGCGGCGCCTCCGTTGAACAGCGGCCCGGCAATTTGCGCCGACAGGAACAGGTTGACCCAGGGCCTGGACTCCCTGACTCCGGTGACGGCAGCGCGGACGACGGCAGTCTGCGGACCAGGCTCTTCGACGATTGGCCTGATCTTACCGAGTTCTTCGACCAGGGCTGATTGAAACGCATCTTGCATCGCGACCTGCCGCTTCTCGCTGGTCGCGGGCTGTCCCATGGCGTCTGCCAGCCACTCAACAGGCTCGATACAGAAAGAATCAATGCCCGCGAGAGCGTCCGCGTCAACCGGCGTTATGCGGACGCGGTCTCTTTTGTCGATCGGCGCCAGTTCCCCGTAGTCTGTGAGGAACCCTGAGCGGGTCGGATGCATTTGGACACACCCGCCCAGGGCGCAGACGATGCTGGCCAATATCAGACTGTGAGATGTGAATCGCATACCGACCTGAATATCGGCCTTTGTGAAACACGTTGGGGGACAGGGAGATACGTCAAAACTGTCGATCTGTCAATGGCAAACTCGGGGTCGATTTTGTTCGAACTTTCAGGAAATGATCCAAAAGTAATGACTGGGAAGGCGGAATGGACACCAATTCCGTGACTGTAGGGGAAAGTGCTCGATTTTCATCGCCCAGCTTCGAATTATGCATTCCCAGCGGCTTGAGGCCAGGAACAGCGCAGAGCGAGAGAATTCTGCGCTCTGCGACCCGGACGTGCAGACCATGCTACGTGCACGCGCCGGCGATGAACTGGCATTCGCTGAAATCGTGTCCACCTACCAGGCTCGGCTGGTGGGCGTTCTGGCGCGAATCCTGAACGATGCCGAGACGGCCGAAGACGTGGCTCAGGAGGTTTTTTTTCGCGCGTACCAGGCACGACACTCGTACGAACCGACGGCGCGATTTTCAACCTGGCTGTTTCGCATTGCTCATAATCTGGCACTCAATCGTCGCCGCGACGACGGTCGCCGCAAGGAGTTCGTTCCGAACGGAGACAGTTCGGCGCTGGGACCGCGCCCCGTCGAACGAATGAAGGCCGACCAGTCGGGGATGATGCCCCAACGGCAGTGCGACAAGCGCGAAATGCAGACGATCGTCAAGGCCGCCGTTGCGACGCTCAACGATCACCAGCGGACGGCCGTGGTTCTGCACAAATATGAAGAGATGAGCTACAGCGAAATCGCCGCCGCGCTGGAAATGACGCCCGCGGCGGTCAAGTCGCTGCTGTCGCGGGCTCGCGACAACCTGCGCGAGAAGCTCGAGCCCTACGTGACCCGCGGCAAACTGGGCTCGATCAGCCCGGTTTAGAGGCGGCGGGTTGTCGTCGCCGGCCGGAAATGGTTTAAGACGATGCCCGCGGCGACCGCTACGTTGAGCGACATTCCCGCATCGGCCATCGGAATGCCAACCCGTCGCTGACAGCGCGCAACGAGATCGTTCGGCAACCCGCTGTCTTCGTTTCCCAGCAAGACCGCGACCCTTTCCGGCAGGGCTGCATTGGCCAGGGCCTCGGCGTTTGAATCGAGAACGGTTGCGATTGTCTCGTAGCCGTGGCGATGCAGCAGGTCCACCGTGCAATCCCACTCGTCGGTCAGCACGATCGGCAAGTTCAGGACGGCGCCCATTGAAGTGCGCAGCACTCGTCGCGAGAAGGGAGCCGTTCCGCGGTGACCGGCCACGACGCAAGCCGCACCGAAGGCAGCCGCGCTGCGGATGATCGAGCCCAGATTGGCCGGATCGCGAATCTCGGGACAGGCGACGACCAGCGAGCGGCCGCAGCCGGTCGCAGGCTGGTCCAGAATCGACTGCAGCGTTCGATTTGCCGGTGGCATTCCGGCGGCCAGCACGCCCCGATGGAACTTGAATCCCACCAGCCGTTTGATGATTGCCGTCGTCGCGACATAGACCGGCGTCTCCGGCGGAATGCAATCGGCAAGTTCGGTTCGTGCCGCAGCCGTGCACAAGATGGATTTCGTGCGGCAGGGACTCGCAAGCAGCCTGCGGACGAGCTTTTCGCCTTCCGCGATGAATACGCCCGAATCGAGCGGCTGCGCGTCTTTGAGGTCACGATACAAATCGAGCCGCAATTCGTCATGCGATTCGATCATGAAATCGGGCATGGCTCTCCCCGGGACGCCTGAATTCGCCGTGGAATGTTTTTGCCTGGCGGCCGACGTACAATAATCGTACGGATCTTGCGAAGCGAATGATCCGCAATGTCCGGCCAGATTGAAACCCCGCCTGCCAGTCGTGCAGCACTCCCTGATGTCCGACGACCTGCCAGTTCTGACGAGCCTGACGCGCCGCCATTTTTTTGCGCGCCACGCGCTCGGTCTGGGGTCAGCCGCATTGGCATCTCTGCTGGGACCTGCGCACGCCGCCGAGTCAGCACCACCGACGCAACCCGAGCCCGGCGGCGCGCTGCCTGCTCCCCACGTTGCCCCGCGCGCCCGGCGCATCATCTACCTGTTCATGCACGGCGGACCTTCGCAACTCGACCTGTTTGACCACAAGCCCGATTTGCACAAGCTCCACGGCCAGGAGCTCCCCGATTCTGTCCGCAAAGGACAGCGGATCACGGGAATGACATCGGGGCAGGGGGCATTTCCCGTCGTTTCCTCCAAATTTCAATTCGCCAGGCACGGAGAATCGGGCGCGTGGGTCAGCGAGCTGCTTCCGGAAATTGCGAAATCTGCGGACAGTCTGTGCATTGTCAGATCGCTGCACACCGACGCGATCAACCACGATCCCGCCGTCACCCTGCTGCAGACCGGCCATCAGATCGCCGGCCGGCCGAGTTTCGGAAGCTGGATGAGCTATGGAATCGGCAGCGGCAACCGCGACCTGCCGGCATTCGTCGTGTTGTTGTCGCGCGGCAGTGCCGCTCGCCCGGCCGACCCGCTGTATGCCCGGCTGTGGGGTTCGGGCTTTCTCCCCTCGAACCACCAGGGAGTCAGTTTTCGATCCAGCGGCGATCCCGTGTTGTACCTATCGAATCCACCGGGTATCAGCCCGTCCGGTCGCCGCAGGATTCTTGACGTCGTTCAGGAGCTGAATCGCCGGCAACTGGACGAGGTGCTCGATCCCGAGATCAATACGCGCATCATGCAGTACGAAATGGCCTTTCGCATGCAGACGTCGATCCCGGACCTTGTCGATCTCTCATCGGAATCTGCGTCGACGTTCGAGTTGTACGGCCCCGAGGCCCGAGTGCCGGGGACATTCGCCGCGAACTGTCTGCTGGCCCGACGGCTGGCCGAGCGCGATGTACGTTTCATTCAGCTTTACCATCGCGGGTGGGATCAGCATTACAACCTGCCCAGTGACCTCGCGCTGCAGGCGCGCGACGTCGACCGCCCGTGTGCTGCGCTCATCAACGACCTCCGCCAGCGCGGCCTGCTCGACGATACCCTCGTGGTCTGGGGGGGCGAATTCGGCCGAACCACGTACGCCCAGGGGAAGCCCGCCGACGGTAATTACGGGCGCGACCACCATGCCTACTGCTCGACGATCTGGCTGGCCGGTGGCGGCATCAGGCCGGGCATCAGCTACGGCCAGACTGACGATTTCTGTTACAACGTTGCACACGACCCGGTTCACGTTCACGACCTGAACGCGACTCTGCTGCACTGCCTTGGAATCGACCATACTCGGCTCACGTATCGATTCCAGGGGCGCGACTACCGCCTGACCGATGTGCAC
>JACQFH010000193.1 GCA_016200145.1 Planctomycetia bacterium
AGCGTCGTGGTCTTGCCCGCCCCGTTGGGGCCGACGAACCCGTGCAGCGAGCCCGCCTCGACATCGAAGCTGGCGTTGCGCACCGCCCAGCGATTGCCGAACGACTGGCTCAGGTTGCGAACTTCGACGGCAGGCTGAGCTGCCCCGGAAGCGGAATCATTCATCGGGCGTCCTGTCTGAAAACATCGAGGGAGTACAGCACAAAACCCTTTTGCCGGCCAAATTTCGGGCTCTTGACATGCAGGCTTTCGGGCAGCGGCGCGTAAACCAGAAGCCGCACGCGGTCGTCGGGCAGCACGAACGACTCGACCTCTTTCTGGCTATCGAGCGCGAAACAGCGGGCGCACAGCGGGTAGAACATTTCCACAAACTTGTCGGCGGGCTCGGGGTCGCGCCACTGCGGCCGGTTAGTCTGAATCGCCTGCCGCCGGAACGACGTTGAGAATTCCGAGAACTGGTCGACGTGAATCAGCGATCCGAGCGTGCCCACGTCGGCGTCGAGCTCGACATGCGTCCCGGTGTCTTTCAGGCGATACATGCGGCGCCCGCACACCGCGTACAGGTCGGCCGGTTGCGCCGGAAACGACTTTCGTTTGCGGAGCTTGAATTTCGTCAGCGCCCGCGCCGGCCGGTCGACCACGGCTCTCTGAATTTCGCGGACCGTCGTCGCCGCCGGGGCCGTGTCCTGAATGGTTCCCCACTCTTCGACTTCGACGTCGATCGGCCGGTCGGCGACCAGCGCGCGATGCGCGAAGGGCCGCGAAGAAAAAGGCGGAATATCCGCCAGAAAATGGGCATCGGCCCCGTTGCGGATCTCTCCGTGGACCGGCTCGTTGTCCTGGCACGAAGAATAGATGCGGCTCGTTCCGGGGTGGCTCAGCTCGAAGTCGCCCCCTTCCACGACGAAGGCATTCGACCATTGCGTCACGTCGAGCGTCCCCCCATCGGGCTGCTGCCGGGCGATCGCCACCGAGTGGATCACCGTCACCTCGTTGTATCCCCGCCGTCCGACCAGCAAAAACACCACGCTGAACGCCCCGACCGCCCCCAGCAGAAACCCGAAGGTAATCCGGTAATCTCCGCCGTATCGCTGGCCGATCAGGTAACAGCCGGGAAAGACCGTACCCAGGTAAACCAGCCCCAGGAAGAAAATCATGACCCAGCTATGATCCGGGTTCGACAGCTCCTTCAGATGGGTGAGCATTGTCGTTTCGGGGTCCCACTTGTAGTTCGCGAACTGGTAGCCATAGTCCTGCGGTGTGATGGCCTCGTCTTCTCCGACAGGAGTCTTTTCCGGAACGGCCGCGGCGGCGGAGTCGTCGCCCGCCAGCCGCGAGCCTTCTTCCACAACCCGCTGGACAAACGGCACGTCGAGCTGCCGTCGGGTGCGCTCGACGCGCATGACGGCCCCCGAGCCGACGCGCTGCCACTCGGCCTCGCCGTTCAGGACCTGCAAATCGCCGGTGAATTCGAGGGCCTTGCCTTCGAGCGTGCGGAGCAGATAGACCCGGCCCCCGCGTTTGAGCCACTCGAGAAACGAGCGCTGCCGCGCCGGGTCCCAGCGGGGGGCGTGATCGAGCACCACCGCCGCCAGGCAGTCGGTCGCGGTGACGTGCGGCGGAAACAGATTGTCGGGGAGCCGCTTGATCGAGCCGGCCGACTCCGGAATGGCGTCCGGATCGACGAGCAGGACTCCCGCGGGCTTTCCGCTGCGCGGATTCGGAGGCGCAAAACTGCTGCCAGGCCCGCTTCCCCACGACACTTCCCAGGTTTCCCAGTCGGACTTTACGTACGGATAGAACTGAACCCAGCGGCTCGAATACGGCGCCAGGTAGACCGATTCGACGATCTGCGCGTCGACCTGCTTGCCGGCCACCAGCTTCTTGAGGCGCACCTCTCCTTCGAACGGATTGCCCGAAGAATTGTCGACCAGCACCGAGAAGACGTTGTAGCGCTGGAAGACGACCTGGCCGTCAAAACCCCACACGGTCTGCTTGACGTCGACGGCGCAGGCTGGCCGGGGGGCCAGCGCAGCCGCAACAAGCACGCCCGTGAGAAAAACAGATTTCAGGCTACGGAGGAACACGGATTCACTCGGATTCGAAACAGGGGCCGCCAGAAGGATAGACCGCCGCGACGCAGGCTTTTGCCTGATTTCAGCGGTGGAATTCTGCGGCGAATGCCAATTCGCTTTCCCATTAGCTTAACGGGAATACGGCACCTTGAGAATTCGGTCGTGGCATCACGAATCCCGCGCCGGACCCGGCGGGGGTCCGACGCCGTCGGCGGTGCGGCCCAGGAGCTGGTCGGCGTTCATCAGACACAATTGTCTGAAGAAGAAGAGCGCCCCGCCGTAAAACATCGAATTCATGATCAGCGGGAGGGGAGACTCGAAAATCTTGCCCGGTCCGCTGACTTCGTTAATGATGATCATCGCCATCGGACTGGAAAGGATGATCAGGATGATCTCCTCTCCGCCGCGCGTGGTCCACGCCACGGGAAAGACGCAGCACAGGAACGGCAGCAAGCACCAGCCGACGATCGCCGCCAGAGAACCGATGATCGCCCGTGCCTGCGTTTTCGCCTTAAGCCCGATCCACAGCGAAAGCCAGGCGACCATCGGCAGATAGATGCCCACCGTGACGGCTTCCGAGAACAGGTACCACATCGGTTCGAACGGACGGTCGTAAGACCACCTGAAGCCGGAGGTCATCGACCGCCACCAGGCCTGGAAAACGAACAGGGTAAAGAACGGGACCAGCAGCACAGCCATCAGCCGCTGCACGCCCCGGTACTTCTGCCGGATGATGTCGCTCGATGACAGGGGCGTCGTACACAGAACGTCGAGCGTCTGGTGCGATTTTTCGGCGGAAATCAGGCTGGCCGCCTGCACCGACACCATCAGGACGGCAATCCCCCACAGGAGAAACACGACGTACGCGACGATTTCGCGCCCCTGATGGAGGCCGGCAATCACCAGCAGCAGGCAGAAAGCGAGCAGCGGCACTTCGAGCACGAGAAACAGGCGGATCAGATAGCGGGCCCGGCCCAGCGAGCGTTTCGTCGTCTCGCGCCAGGCGATGGGCTGATCGATCGGCAGCGATCCCACGTCGGCGATCAGCACGATGCCCTTCGTCCAGCGGTTTTCATTCCACCGCGCGAATGCACCGTCGAGCCGCCGGAACAGGTCCAGTACGAGATGCCGTGGCGGGGCAAACGCGCGGCTCACCAGAAAGTACCGCGACAGGACCAGACAAACGCCGCTCGAAAACAGAAGAGGGACGGCGTGCACCAGGGCGGCGACCAGTTCCGACAGGGGAGTCGTGACGCCGAACGTATTGGCTCCGCCGAAGAACAGCGCCGCGCCGCAAAATGGAAATCGGATCTCGACCGGAAGTTGGCGCGGCGGGGCACCAATCGCGCTCCACAGGAATTCCGGGCCCAGAAAGAGTGCCGTGCCGAGCAGGTACGACCACACGAAGGCCCCGGCCGTCGTCCGAAGATACGTCGAGCAGGCCAGGCCCAGCGAGGCCGTCTGCAGCGCCGAGACGAGCAGCATCCAGACTCCGCCGGCCAGATGCTGGGGGGAAATTCCCCCCAGGCTGTACGCGAACGCCAGAAGCGGCAGCGACAGCATCTGGAATCCGACGATCGGAACGAGGCGGCTCAAGAGCTTTTCGAACAGGATCGTCCACGGACCCAGCCGCGTCAGAAACAACAGTTGCAGGCTGGCCCGTTCTTTCTCGTAGGTGATCAGCCCGCAGGTCAGCGCCGGGGCGAACAGGTAAATCCCCGCAAATTGCAGGCCGACCAGGATGTCGAACATCTGACGCCCGCGTCCCAGAACCGCCGTCGGGCTCGAGCCGACGTGCCTGAGCGTATCGTAGAACATCATGTACGCCGCCAGAAACATCAGCGACGCGTACGCGACTCTCACGATGTACGTCCGCTTGCGGGCTGCCTGCTCGGCGAGCTCCTTGGCGAGCAGCGGCAGCCCCAGCCGCGAAACGAGGCGCTTCATACCTGCGTCAGCTCCGGTCGAGCCGCCGCCTTGACTTCGAGGGCCCGCTGCCGAACGAGCTCGTCGATTTCATGCACGTCGACGCGCCCCAGCAGCCGATCGGCGTTGCGCAAGCACAACTCGCGAAACACGAGTGCGCAGCCCCCGTACCAGCCGAAATTCAAGATCATTGCCAGCCACGGGTGCTCGAGCACCTCGCGCCAGCCGTTGCCTTCGTTGAAGGCGATGATCGACGCCGGCGAGGTGAGAAACAGAAACCCGAACACGGAATTGGCCTGGGGCCTGAACAGAATCTCGATCGGCAGCATGATGAAGATCAGCGGACCGATGCACCAGGCGAGCACGGCGGCCAGAGCCCCCACGATGGCCCGGGCCTGCGTCTTCACGCGCAGGCCGATGTAGAACGACATCCAGGCGATGAGCGGCAGGTAAACCGCCAGCGTCAGCAGCGAGCAGACCAGATAGACCCCCAGTTGAAACTCCGGCGGATAGTATCCTCTCGGCGCGTATTGATATCGCGGGTCGGGCATGCGCCAGCGCATCGACGCGGCGAACCCCACAATCGTCAGCAGGGGAATCGTCAGCACCAGCATCAGCCGAAAGACGGCCCGGAACTTCTGGCGGATGATCTCGCGCCCGGTCAGCGGTGTTGTCGCCAGGACATCGAGCGTCTGGTGCGAGCGCTCGCCGGCGATCAGGCTGGCGGCCTGGACCGAAACCATCAGCGCCGCCACGACCCACACCAGCATCAGCAGGGGAGTCAGCGGCTCGGCGCTGAGCGAGGCGAAGATCGTCATCAGGCACAACACCGCCACCGGAACTTCGAGGGCCACGAAGACCCGCGCCAGGTAACGCCCTTTTCCCAGCGAGCGCTTCGTCGTTTCGCGCCACGCAACCGGTTCGGAATCGGGCAGGGCCGACGCGTCGCGCACGAACACGACCCCCCTGGTCAGCCGGTTGTTATTGAGACGCAGGAAGATGCGGTCGAG
>JACQFH010000194.1 GCA_016200145.1 Planctomycetia bacterium
AAGTCCAGAAGCTGGGCGCGGAGGTGTACGTCGTGTTGGCCACGGACCTCTATCGGACCAGGGTCTTCAAGGAGCAGAACCTGGTGCTGTCCACGTTCAAGAATCCGTTTACCGATCAAATCAGCCTGGTTTTCGGCACCGCCCTTTCGGATCCTGCCGGGTACGCCTCGGCGCTTTACGGCGTTTCGCGAAAGTGTCTGCGCGTGCAGACCTGGGTCGAAAACGCCCCGTGCTGGTTCATCATCGACCGCAAGGGAACGCTGGCGTGCGCCTACCCGCCAAATTTCTCCAGGGCGACGTTCTACGAGAAGGATATCGATCACGTTCTCGAAGAACTCAAAAAGGCGGCACAGGAGTAGGCCACCGGCCTGCCGTCGACAACCAGGGGAAGAGGAAACGGTCCGAGAAACGGAAGGATTTTCAGGACCGTTAATAGCTTACATGGCGAGCGGCGCCCGATGGCTGGTACCGAGTTAGCGGTCAAGCTCACTGTTTCCGCAATCGCGCCACGAGCTGCTCTCCTGCCAGCCACACGACCACCGAGAGGCCCAGCGCCGGCAGCAAAATACTGGTCGCGGTAATCGTGGCGACCAGCCAGCGGGGACGGCGAGCGTCCACGCGGCTGGGAAAGCCCAGGCTGCCCGTCGGGCGACGCTGCCACCACATCCAGATGCCCGTCACGGGCAGCGTCATCAGGATCACACAAGTCGCCAGCCACAGGAACTTCGTCGGCAGGCCCCAGATGGAGCCGACATGCAGCGAATAGTTCCACGTCCCCAACTGGTAAACCACCTTGGTCTGACTGACGTAGCGATCATCCAGAATCTCGCCCGAGGCGCGGTCGATGAACAACATCTCATTGACCTGTGGCCCGCGATTGTTGTTGGCGGTGACCAGGTACACGCCGTTGGAGATTCGCGGGAACCAGACGGTCAAATTGTTGCCGGGCATTTTTTGCTGCGCAATCTCGATGATCCGGTCGATGGGCAGGTCCTTGGCATCGGGTGGCGACTTGCACACCATCGACTTGGAAAACATGTCGTAGGCCCCGGTTTTCTGCCCGGCGTACTTAAAAGCACGACCCCAGGTGGACGTGTAGATGAGGCCGGTCAGCGCGATCAAGATCGCGACGATTGCTACGTAGGTGCCGCTGACGGCGTGCAGGTCACGCAGCACCACATAAGGCTTCTGCCGCAACCGCGGCAGCCACACGCCCCACAGTTGATTCGCCTTGTGCGGCCACCACAGGTAAATTCCTGTCGCCGCGAGCACGATCGACCAGCAGGTGGTCAGCTCGATGATGATCCGGCCCGTCGTGCCCAGAAACAGTGTCCGGTGAAGGTCGAGCACGGTGTCGAAAAAGCCGCCCCGTTCGATGCCGCCCAGGTAGTGGCCCCGGTAGGGGTCGACGTAAACATATTGAGCTGTTGCACCGGCCACGACCAGGTTGGTGGCCCGCTTCGGGTTCGTGAACACTTGCAAAAAAATCGTTCGATTCGCCGCGGGCAAAGCCGTATGGACCGCGGCCATCTGCTGTTCGTACGAAGTGCGCTGGGCCGCCGGCTCGACGTAGGTGACTCCCGGGTAAATCACCGCTTCCAGCTCATCTTTGAAGATGTAGAGCGCGCCAGTGGCGGCCACCACGATCAGCGCGGGCGCGATAATCGTTCCGGCATAGAAGTGCCACCGCCAGACGATCCGATACAATCGGTCGCTGGTGCCGGGCTGCTTGGTGTCTGGCAGGGGCAGGTCACCAAATCCGAGTCCTTTATCCGCGGTCGTCGTCTGCTCAAGTGACGTGGTGCTCATGCAGCCGGCTCGTGGGTTTTCTCGGGGCAAACTCGACAACGATTCATCGCTGTGCTCGAAACGGAATGTCTCTAGAATAGCGGTGCCCGTTGCGTTCGCAACGTCTTGAACGTAGATGATGGAAACGGCGGTCACGTCGAGTCCCTGCCACATCGCCCGGCTGTCGTTCGGCGGCAATCAAAACATTCATTCCACGGACGCCCTGCGATGGAACGTTTCCTGGCAGCCATCATTAATGACGACCGCGCGAAAGTGAAAGGTTTGCTCAAGCGGGATGGGGGGCTGGCGACGTGCCAGATCGAGGAAGCGCGGCTTTTTCAGTCGGGGATTTTTCACTGGATTTATGTCGGAGACACGGCGCTGCACCTGGCGGCGGCCGGGTATCGCCTGGAAATTATTCAGTTGCTGCTCGCGGCGGGGGCTGATCCGAACGCGGCGGGCAATCACCGCCGCAGCACGCCGCTGCACTACGCGGCAGACGGGTACATCACCGGGCCGGTGTGGAACGCTAAAAGGCAGGTCAGCACGCTCCGCTGCCTCATTGCCGCCGGCGCAGTGATCAACGCCCAGGACAAGAACGGCGCGACGGCCCTGCACAGGGCCGTTCGCACGCGATGTGCGGCCGCCGTCGACTTTCTTCTCCAGGCCGGAGCCGATCCGAAGCTGAAAAATAAACCCGGGTCCACGCCGTTCCACCTTGCCGTGCAGGACACCGGGCGCGGCGGAGCCGGTGCAGACGTGGCACGAGACGCACAGCGCCAGATCATTCAGACGTTCCAGTCTCTAGGCATCAGCCAGGTCCTCAAGGACGGCAAAGGGAAGTCTGTGCTGGATTGTGCGAGGAGCAGTTGGATTCGCGATCTGCTTTCATCGTGAGCTTTCGGGCAATTTCGGCCCCGAAACATGAGGAACCACGAAAGACGCGAAAAGCACGAAATTAGTGTCGCGAAAATGGCATCTGCAGTCGCTTAGTTGCCGTATTCCGGAGCCGGGGATTCTTATTTTTGGATCGCGCGCCAAGCGCTGTCAGGCTGGAAAGCCTGACCTACGACGGACGGAAGTCTCACGACTTACGCTACGCGCGTTGCGGATGTCGATCCCGTTCCTGCTGCAACCAGACGACGGTCGTCCCGACCAGTCCGAGCACCGAGATCGAGAGCACCAGGCCGATCAGCGCAAACAAAATGCCGTGCACCCGAGCTGCCTCCGGCAAGTCGGGGTCGAGGTTCAAGAAGAATTCGATGTACAGCACGCCCGCCGACAGGGCGAACGCTGACATCAAGATCGGCACGAAGCGGCCGCGCCGGCTTGCCCAAAACCCGGCCACGAGATACCCGACGATGACGTAATCGATGATCCAAAGCGGCGCGTACTGCCAATGCTCTTGATTCGAGTTGATCACGGCCTCACCAATCGCCAGGCCGACCGCGTAGGCCAAAGCCAGGTAACGACAGGCTTTCAGCAACACCAGTTCCGCTCCAGATGGGTGCTTGTTACGCAGGCTTTCGCCCGCAGGCCGCACAATGAACCCCGTAATAGGTCATACGCAAGTGGAGTTTATTCAGCGGGCTTTCTTGCCGCAGCAGAATTTGTACTTTCGGCCGCTGTTGCAGGGACAGGGGGCGTAGCGGTCGGTTCCAGGATACTTTTCGGTCTGTTTCGCCGTTCCGGAGTGAGTCGGCGGCGAGTCGTCGTTTTGCCAGGTGTCAGCCGAAAAACCCCCGTGCAGGTGCGGAAACATCTGCTCATGCCGCCGGATCATGGGGATCACCACCGTACACCGAAATGATTCAAACTCGGCGTCATCCATGTTAAGGCTCGGCTGCATTTCGCGAAGGCTCTGATCCCGCCGCTCAGCCGGCAGCAAGGCGAGATTCCAGCAGAGCTGGCTGATCGTGCAGGCCGTCTGCATCTGATGCTCGGAGCCATCGGTCTCATCGAGCAATGGCTGTGCGTAGGCTACAATCGCGTCTGCGATGGCTCCCATGAACGTTTCTCCCTAAACGTTGTTCTGAATGGTGGTGCGACCGGCGATCCGCGGCGGTCCGATTACGCATCCGCCGGGCAAGCTTCAGTGAGCCGGCCCGCGCCGCGCGGCCTGATTGTATTGCGGCGATGACGCAAAGTGAATGTCAGGCCGGAAGGCCTGACTACAGACGCGGCGTGTCAAACCGACGCAAGCTCCAGTGAAATTACGTTTGCGAGGATTGTTCAAGATCCTTGAGAATTCGAGTTAACGCTCGTTGCAGGTCTGCGGTCCTGGTATCAACTGTTCGTCGTCACGCCACAGCCGATTTCGGAGCGATAGACCATGCCGGCCGTTGAATCTGCACGAATTCAGGCCGCCATTCACCAGGCGGCGCCGATTCCGGTGACCTCGGGAATGTCGCAATCGAGCCCCGTCGTCATGGACGAGGTCGCGCGGATGCAGCCGCTGACGACGATGACGAATCCCTGCGAGGGGGTTGTCGTCTGGAGCCCGGTCAAATCGCTGTGGTTCACGGCACACGCACTGGTGGCGCTCGTGGGCGGAACACTCACGTTTCAGTGGGATGCGGCGGTATTCAGTTGCGTACTGACTTGCTTCACGCTCTGTCTGGGCCACTCGATCGGGCTGCACCGCCTGCTCATTCACCGCAGCTTCGAGTGCTATCGCTGGCTCGAATACGCGCTCGTACATCTGGGGACTGTCGTCGGAATGGGAGGACCGTTTCGGATGCTGTACGCGCACGACATTCGCGACTGGTCGCAGCGCCACGCCAGGTGCCATCCATTCTTCATCGACCAGCGCCCGATATGGCGCGACCTGCTGTGGCAGTTGCACTGCGAAATGCGGCTCGCGCACCCGCCGAGATTTGTGATCGAGGAGACCGTGGCCCGCGATTCGGTCTACCGCTGCATGCAGCGAACCTGGATGTTGCAGCAGATTCCGTGGGCCGTGCTGTGCTTTTTGATCGGAAGCTGGCCGTTCCTCGTGTGGGGGATCTCAGTACGTGTGACGCTGTCATTGATCGGGCATTCGTTCGTCGGCTACCTGGCCCACAATGTCGGGCACCGCGACTGGCATCTCGACGGTCACGCCGTGCAGGGCTTCAACGTCCCGGGCATCAGCCTGTTGACGATGGGCGAGGCCTGGCACAACAATCACCACGCATTCCCCGGCTCGGCCCGCCTGGGATTGCGAGCATCGCAATTCGATCCGGGCTGGTGGGCGCTGCTCGCGATGCGGCGACTCGGCCTGGTCTGGAATCTGAAGCAGCCGGCAGATCTGCCGGAACGGCCGGCGTTGCGAGACGTTCGCTACGCCATTCCACGTGCCTTGTCAGGGCGTGTCACCCGGCTGCAGACCTGCGTTGCGAGACGCAGTGGGGCGGAACGGTAGCGTGCGCATGCGGACGCCGTTTCCGGGGCTGGCTATTGTTATTCTTGTAAGCAGGCCCAGCGCAATCAGGCTGGAAGCCTGATCTACTTGAGCTACCACTTCCAGCCGGCGGGGCGTCCGGATTTCATGTTCTGGACGCAGCCGTCGGGCCAGCGGCCCTGGTGCAGGCCGACGATGAGATCGGCGCACATCTTCGACGTATCGTGCGCCGATTCGTGGTCGAGACCGGCCACGTGGCCGCTGACCAGGACGTTGTCGAGCTTCAGCAGCGGGCTGTCGAGCGGCAGCGGTTCGACCTCGAACACATCGAGACCGGCGGCCGCAACCTGCCCCGATTTCAGCGCTTCGCACAGGTCGGCCTCGTTGATCAACGGGCCGCGGGCCGTGTTGACGATCATCACCCCTTTTTTCATCTTCGCGATCCGCGCGCGGTCGATGATGTGGTGATTCTCGGCGCTCATCGGCAGGTGCAGCGACAGGAAATCGCTGCGGGCCAGGATCGTGTCGAGATCAACCAGTTCGATGTTCCACTGCTTGACGAACTCGTGGTTCGGATAGGGCTCCAGGGCGAGGACCTTCATGCCCAGGCCGACGGCGCGCGTGGCCGTCGCCTGGCCGATCCGACCGAGCCCCAGGATGCCGATCGTCTTACCCATCACGCGCGGGTAGCCTTTACGGTCCCAGCGGTTCTCGCGCACCTTGCGGTCGAGCAGCGGAAACCCGCGGGCGATCGCCATCAAGAGCGCAATCGAATGTTCGGCGACCGAATGGTGGTTGACGCCGGGCGTGGTGCAGACGGGGATCCCCGCCTTGTCGCAGGCGGCGAGGTTCACGGCGTCAAAGCCCACGCCGGCCCGCACAATCATCCGCAATTTGGGGAGCGACTCGATGACCCGCGGCGTGTAGGGTTCCGAACCGGCGACCACGGCCTCCACGTCTTTGAGCTGCCCAATCAGGCCGTCTTCCTGGAATACGTCGCAGTTGGCCGGCGGAAACGCCACGCTGAACCCATTGGCGGCGAAGATGGCATTGTGCGGCCCCTCGGGGGCGATTTTCGCGGTGACGACGACCTTGGGCATGACGCTCTGTTCTCCAAATCGGGCGGGAAAAGGCGGGCGGGAACTCGAACCCACAAATTAACGAACCCACGCGATAAGTGCCACTGAAGGAGCGGCCGATGGAACATGGATGGAACACGGATTTCGGATGTGGGAATTCGGATTTCGGATTTGAACGATGAGAATCCACGAAAGACACGAAAGAAGGAAGCACAAATTTTGGAATCCCCGGACCGAGTCAATTCAGGGACCGCGGCCCAGGAATTTGAAGTGAGGAATGCAGGAAAGCAGGAAACGACTGAAGACAGCGTGAACGCGACGAGAAAAACTCCTGCTCTCCTGCCTTCCTGCATTCCTAAACTCAATTCCTGGGAACCCTGGCAGCGCATGCACGTGCTGCTGGGAGGACAGGAATGTCCTGTCCCCAATATTCCTGTCCATCTCGTCCTTCCATTTGAAACTTTGGCGCGATTCGGATGAATTTTCGGGGACGATCGGTCAAGATGCGGGGATGAATCCGAACGAGGCGGCTTATCCTTTGTTTACGGCTTCGGGAAATGCACGAGAGCTGGGGCGGCAGCATGGGGCGCAGGCGCGGGGACTCATCGCTGAGTTTCTCGACTGGCTGCAGGCGTCGCTGAAGCTGTCGCGATCGGCGCTCGAACAGCGGGCCCTGAAGTTTCTACCGCTCTTCGAGCGGAATTGCCCGAACCTCGTGGAAGAAATCGCGGGGCTCGCCGAAGGAGCCGGCCTGTCGCAACCGGCGGCGCTCGCGCTACAACTGCGGGGCGAATTGGGCTGCCTCGCCGATACGGCCTGCACCACGTTTGTCATTTCCGCGCGCGGGACCGCCACGCGGGACGTTCTCATCGGCCAGAACAGCGATACGCCTGCCGAGATCGAGCGGCTGGGTTACGTGCTGTGCCTTCGACCTGAGGGCCGGCCGGCAATCCTGATGTGGACGTTCGGCGGCATGCTGGGCTACCACGGGGTCAATCAGCACGGGGTCGCCCATTTTGCCAATGCGCTGGGCGGCGGACCGGCCTGGAAATTCGGGCTGTCGCACTATCCGCTGAAACGCATGATGCTCGAATGCCGCGATATGGCCGAGGTCAGTGCACTCCTGAAATCGGTTCCGGTCTGCTCGAACGGAAACTATGTGATCTGCGATGGAACCGGTCGGATCGCCGACGTGGAATTGACGAGCGAAGGCCCGTTCGAAATCGGCGACGGCGGCGCGGGTTTTATCTCCCATTCGAATCACTACCTGTGCGCCCCGCATGCCTGCCGCGAGAACTTCGACAAGAGCCTCTCCGACTCGTTTCCGCGCCTCGAGCGGATGAGGCAGATGATTGGCGAGAAATTCGGAACGATCACGGTAGACGACGTGCGGGGATTTCTTTCGGACCATTCGGGCCATCCGCTCAGCATCTGCCGGCATCCGCACGACGGTCCCGGAGACGCGATTCTGCCCAACACGGGAAAGACGGTCGCGGCGCTGATCGCCGAGCCGGCGCGGGGCGTGCTGCACGTGGCGCGCGGGAACCCGTGTCACGTGCCGTTTGCGAGGTACTCGCTGTAGGTCAGGCTTTCCAGCCTGACGGCGCTGTGCTGTCGCCCGCGATGACGGGCTGCAGGCCAATTCGCATGGCGTGGCCGAAAAGGTCGCGCGCCGGTCAGGCGCTGGTCTTGGGGCTGGACGTGCTTCAGTTCGATCGAACCCACAGCGCTGTCAGGCCGGAAAGCCTGACCTACAGGCTGGGTACTTTGAAATCGGGGTCGTTTCGGATCCGGTCGTAACGCGGGTCGCGGAAGCCTTCGAAAAACTTCATCCCGAAGCCCTGAGCCAGCTCGAATTCCGCACGGTGCGCCCAGGGCGTGCCCGGGTGCGCGCGGCGGACGAATTCGAACTGCGTCTTGGCCATTTCGAGCTGAGATTTCAGCTCCTGCATGTCGACCTTGGTGAGCTTGATCTGCCGGTCGGTGGGGGCGAGCATTTCGTGAACCCGGCCGATGTTCCAGATGTTGTTTTTCGGGTCCTTCGGCTGTGGCAGATTGTTGAGGTACGCGTCCGTCGCCAGCAGGAACTGAAACAACCGCACGCGATACGCCAGGCACTGCGCGTAGGCCAAGTCGAAATTGGCCCGCCAGCGCTGCGACTCTTCCTTTTCGCGCAGGGGCTTGGCCTTTTCGAGGATCTGCACCGCCGAGTTGAGCAGGCCCAGCGCCCGCAGGGCCCGATCGAACGACTCCTGGGCCTGTGGCTTGAATTTGGCCGGTTCGGAGCTGTACCAGTGTTCCTGGATGTTGAGCTTGTCGTCGATGAAGGGATTGAGGAGCTTGACGGCTTCCCAGACGGCCGTGCGCAGCTTGCTGCGGTTGCGCATGTCTTCGTACTTGCGGCGCGTCACCAGCTCGGGAGCGTATTCCTTAAGGTCGAGGAAGGCGAACTTGCGCTTGTCGATCGCCGCCTGGCCGACGAGATTTTCTTCTTCGTGAGGCAGCACGAAGAAAATGCCGCCGGTTTCTTTGGTGATCCGCGCCTGATCGTAGGGTGCGAAGCCGGCCGGATGCGCGTCCCAGCGGGTGTGCAGCCCGTCGAACTGCAGCGCTTCGGGCATGGCCGATTCGGGCCCGCGGTCGATTTCGAGCCAGTGGTCGAGCCCGTACTTGGGATCGCGCCACCGCATGCGCGCCTTGGGATATCCAAACACCGATTCACGCCCAAGCACGTAGATCGGAGCCGGCTTCCCGGTCTTTCCCGCCTTGGCGATGACGTCGTCGACGATCGAGCCCTGAAGATTGTCGTCTCCCGATTCGTCGGTGACGACGATGATCGCCAGCTTGCGGTGCGTGCGGTTGGCAAGCGGCTTGTACTGGTCGAGCACTCTCATCAGCGCGGTGAACAGGTTCTCTTTGCCGGTCTTGTCGATCTCGATCTTGTCGATGGCCGCGCGGATCTCGCCGATGTCAGCGGTGGGCTTGGGGGTAATGGCATGCAGCGATTCACCAAAGCTCTCGACGACAGTCAGCAGCGTTTCCTTGTCGGTTTTCGCGCGGGAGTCGCGCTCCATCATGATGCCCAGTTCTTCGTAGACTTTGTGGAACTGCTCGCTGATTTCCTTCTGGTCGTCCTTCATCGATTCCGATTCGTCGAACAGCCAGACGACCAGGAGTTTTTCGTCGCGCAAGAGCCTGAGCAGTTCCTGGGTGACGCGCCCGAGAGCCGCGCCGTAGCCTTCGGCCACCGCCGTGGCTTCGCCCTTGATCTGGACTGAGCCGAGATCGTTGCCCAGGTCGCCCAGGCCGGGCAGGCCGGGGTCGCCGATGCTGACGTTCAGGCTGGGATCGCGGAATTGGCCCGAGGCGTCGATCTTGCCCGCCACTCCGCCTCCGCCGCCGCCACCCCCACTGCCGCCGCCGCCGCTCCCTCCGCCGCCGGCCGACATGGCCGCACTGACCGAGCCGGAAACGCTGCCGCCGGGGACGATATTCAGGGTTTCGGAGACTTCGGTATCGGAGTTCAGGTCGCGCGTGAATTCTTCGGGAGCGCGATCCGAATCGAAGATGGTCTCAATCGCCAGCTTCAGGTCGTCGGCCTGGTGCTGGAAATGAAAGAACGCGAGCGTGACTCCGGTGACCAGATGCAACCCCAGCGAGAGGATCACCCCGGAGAGTTCGACGCCGCGAAATTTCAACATACGGCTTCAGCCTTTCGGCCGGTGTTACAGCTTCGGCGCTTCCCGTTTGGCCGGCATGGGCCGCTTGGCCGCCTCGACCTTGGCTTTCTCCTCGGCCAGTCGAATCTGCTTCCGGGCTTCTTCAGGGCTGGTATTGGCCGCCAGCGACTGCGGGTTCTTCAATTCCTGCCACTGCCAGCCCATCGGGGTCGACAGCTCGCGCTCGGCGATCCGGGCCCAGGGGGTTCCGGGATGATCGTCGATGACGCGCTTCAGATACATCGACGCCTGCTTCTCGATCTTCTTGACCGCCTGACCGGCGTTGATGTCTTTGGAAGGCTCGATCTTCCACTCGTTGCTGTCTTTTTTCTGGAAGCTCTTGGGCGTGGCCTTCATTTCGGCGAGCATCGCGTTATACCCGAAGGTCCGCACCTTCATCGCCAGGGCCCGTCCGATGGCCAGGTCGTAAGCGGCGCGCCAGCGCGGTTCGGTGACCTTGTCGCGGTCTTTTTCGCCCTGCGAGAGGATTTCGACGAGCCGATCGATTTTGTAAATCATTTCGGCCGCCGGCTTCTGCGCTTCGGTGATCGTCTCGCGCAGGACGTTGTCGTTGTAGGCGGGAAATTCGAGCCGCGGAATCGTTACCGCATCGAGCTTCGTGGCTTTCGCGGCGGCGATCAGCGAGCCCTTGGCCTTGTTCTTCTCGACGCTCTTCATGTAATCGCGGATCGGCCGATAGTCAGGCTGGTAATTCCGCATCACGGCCGGGTCGAACTTTTCGCCTTTGGTATCTTCCTGGGCGATCAGGTACTGGCCGCCCGATTCTTTGCACAAGCGCGTCAGCGCATAAGGCCCGTATCCGGCCGACATGCGTGCGAGGTCTGGCCCGCGACCGCCGAAGAAACCCAGCGCCAGCGCTTCGGGTTCGACCGTCTCGGGCCCGGCGTCGACTTCGATGTCTTCGGTGTCGCCTTCCGGAAACTTCCAGGCGACATAACCCTTCTCGCGGCCGAACAGCGCCGCGTTGCCGACCGCGTACACTTTGATCCCCTGCCGGCGGCAGGCGGTAATTGTGTCTTCGAGATACTTCTCGGCGTCGTCCCCCTTTTCATCGGTGATGATGAAGATCAGGATCGAACGGTTCTTTTCCTTCTCTTTCTTGAGCCGGGTCACGACCTGGCTGACCGCCCCGAACACGTTTTCCTTGCCCGAAGGATCGTCCGGAATCTCGCGGACTTTGGGAATCAGCGACTTGACGTCTTCGATCGGCTTGTCGGTGAGGAATTTGAATCCTTCGCCGTAGGTCGCGGCCATCGTCTGCAGCGCCCCTTTGCTGCCGTCGTCGAGCGATTCGAGCTGACGATAGACCATCTCAAACCGTTCCGCGATCGCATCGCGCCGGTCCTTAAGCGACAGCGACTGATCGAACAGCCAGACGACAGTGGTCTTCTTTTCGCGCAGCGCATTCATGATTTCCCACGTCAGCCGGTCGATCGCGGCGCCGACTCCGCCCCCGTCACCGGCGACGTTCGATGTGACGTCGCCGTTGATCGCCGCGCCGCCCGCTTTTCCAGAGTGGTTGAGCGTATCCGCGAGATCGGTCGCCGCCGGGAGCGCCAGATCGTCGATCGGTCTGAGATTCGGCTGATTGCCGCGAAAGCCTTCGTCGACGCGGCTCTGCGCGGTGTCTTGAGCGGTTGCCCCCGTTCCCACCGCGGCGCCGGCCCCCGAACTGGTCGCCATCGACGACAACGTCGTGACGTCCGCCCCGGTCCCCTGCTGGTCGTTCGCCGACGCTTCGAAATCGCTTTCGTTGGTGACGTCTTCCAGCGTGCTTTCGAGCAGCGAGACCTGGGTCACGGTCTGTGCCGAGATTTTCACTGCCAGCAACACGAGCATCACGACGACGTGCACCCCCACGCTGATGATCCAGCCTGGAGCTTCGCGCAATGACAGTTGGCTGAACAAACCCTCTCCCGGATTCGAGCTGGTGCTCACAGTGAATCTCCGTTTAACAAGGGGGAAAGCTCGACTGCCTCCAACCTACCTAAGTGTAACAACCGAACGGCGTAAAGGCCATATTTCGCATTCGGAGCGACGCCGATTTCCACAATGCGCGGCGCAATCTGCAACACTGCCGCAAAATGCGACGATTGCCGCCGGCTCTTGACGACCACAGGCTCCGTCCCTGAATCCCCGAATTGTTTAAATACTCGTTGAAAACGATGTGATTTTTGCGCTGGAAACCGCCTCCGACAAAGACCATTCCGCACCTTGCATGCCAATCCCCGGATTTCATCCGCGGATGCGGCAAAACCACCGCCGAATGTCGAAGCGGGTCCTCAGCAGGAAGTGAAATTCCCACGGATGGCGTGGCAATCCCACGGATGAAATCCAGCCCGGCCTGCGGCCGGAACCAAATCAAATACGTTTCGTGTCTTTCGTCGTTTTCGTGGTTCCCCCTTTGGGTGTTCGATGAGTGTGGAACCACGAAAGAAACGAAAGACGCGAATTCATTTGACGAAACAGAGAATAGTCGGTTCCCAAGCTCTTTCGGTCTCAACAGGAGGGAACCACAGAAGGAACGACAGGAAGATGTGGACAGGAGAATTGGTTTTCGGCCTGCGGTTGCAAATTGGCCACGGCAGGCCGGACGACGATTTTCCTGTCCCCA